>NZ_JAAKZX010000167.1 GCF_011045025.1 Streptomyces ureilyticus | reverse complement strand
AGAGACAGAGCTTGCGCAGTCCGATCTGGAGGCGCAGCGGGGGCAGGTGGTGGGGGAGTTGCGGCTCAGCGGGTTCCCTACGGCCGCGCGCGGGCTGTTTCCCGCGGCGCTGGCCGCGTTGCGGGCCGAGCATCCTGGACTACGGGTTCGCTCGCGGGAGTTGGAGCCTGAAGAGGGCGTTTTCGCGGTCGTTCGGGGTGATGTCGACATGGCCGTCGTGCTCGACTGGTACAACAAGCCGTTGCCTGTGCCGGAGGGGCTGGTCAAGGCGTCGCTTCTTGAGGATGCCGCGGATGTGGCGATGCCTGCGGGGCATCCGCTGGCCGGGCGGGATGAGGTGGATCTCGAGGAGTTCGCCGGTGATGAGTGGATCGCCTGGCCCGAGGGGGAGTTCTGCCACGAGTGGCTGTTCTTTACGCTTCGGGCCAAGGGGATTGAGCCGGTTGTCGCGCATCGGGCTGAGGAGCATCAGACGCAACTGGCGCTGGTTGCTGCGGGGTTGGGGGTTTGTGTTGCGCCTCGGCTTGGGCGGGGGGTTGTGCCGGAGGGGGTGCGTACTGTGCCGGTTCGGCAGCGGGTTACTCGGCATGTGTATGCGGTGTGGCGTGCCGATGGGGATCGGCGGCCTTCTGTTCGGGCGGCCGTTGAGGCGTTGCGGGTGGCTGGGAGGTCGTAGGTTTTTCCCCAAGCCCGCCCCTTCCCGGAACTGAGGGCTGCGCCCCAGGCCCCCGCAAGCGGGGTTCTGTTTCGGGTGCGGGTTCGTTGTGGCTTGTCGCTCCCCCACTCTCGGCTTCGTTCGAGCGGGAAACCCCCGTCGCGGCGGAGCCGCTCATGGGTACAGCCCCGCGCCCCTGACGGGGCGCTACCGGAAGCCCCTGCCGTCACAGTGCAGCCAGTTTGCGGAAGTCCCAGGACTTGACTGCGTCTGGAGTCAGGCGGAGCCATGCGTGTCTGCCGTCGTGGGGCATCTCGTTCAGGGTGAAGTTCTTTTGGGCGAACAGGCGCTCCACCTCGTCCAGTTCGGGGCATGGTTCGCCCGTGCGTGGGGCCTCGCCTACGAACTCGACCGTGCCCGAGAGCTCCACGCCCTGTAGCTCCCCGTACTCCTCGCCTGCGTCCACGACCACGGCCACGCGCGGGTCCCTGCGCAGGTCGGCCCACCGTTTGCTGCGGGTGATCGAGTACAGCCAGAGGGAGGTGCCGTCCCAGGCGAACCAGAGGGCGCTCAGGTGGGGGGCACCGTCCGCCGAGACCGTTGCCACTCGGCAGGTGCGTTGGGTTCTCAGGAATTCGTCCAGTTCTTCGGGGGTCATCATGATCTTTCGGCCCCGGCGTTGCGTGGTGGTCATGCGGGTCCCCTCTTTTCTGACTGAGCGTCAGGAAATCATGGGGCGTCTTCCGCCCTCACGCAATGGTCGCTACGCTCGCCCGCCACCGTAGCGCCAGCCGTGTTCCGCGACAGGGGGAGTCATGCCGTCGTACGAAGAGCTCAGGGAACTTCTCGACCCTGCGAGCACAGTCCTGCTGACCGTCGAGTGTCAGCAGGGTGTCGTCGGGCCGGAGAGCGCGTTGCCCGAACTCGCCAAGGAGGCACGTGCTTCGGGTGTCCTGGCCCGTATCGCTCAGCTGGTGGCGGGGGCGCACGCGAGCGGTGTGCAGGTGATTCATGCGATCGCCGAGCGTCGGCCGGACGGGCGGGGCGCCAACCATAATGCGCGGCTGTTCCGGGCCGCCGAGCGGCTGCCGGTGCAGCAGTTGTCGGGGACTACGGCGGTGCGTGTCGCGGCGCCCATCGAGGTCGCGGACGAGGATCTCGTCGTACGGCGGCTGCACGGGCTGTCGCCGATCGCGGGTACCGACGTCGACCCGCTGCTGCGCAACCTGGGCTGCCGGACACTGATCGTCACCGGCGTCTCGGCCAACGTGGCCATACCCAACGCCGTGTTCGACGCCGTCAACCGCGGTTACACCGCCGTCGTGCCCGGGGACGCCATCGCGGGGGTGCCCTCCGACTACACCCCCGCGATGGTCCGCAACACGCTCGCCCTGGTGGCCACCATCACCACCACGGACGAGCTGCTGGCCTGCTTCAAACGCCCGCGCACGGTCACGCGAGCATGATCGAGTCTCCCTCGACCTTGATGTTCGCGGTGGTCAGCGCACTGGTCGCGGGCCCCTTCTCGACGCTGCCGTCCGTGACGCTGAACTGGCTGCCGTGAGCGGGGCAGGTGATCAGGCCCTTGTCGACGGCGTTGATCTGCTGCTTCTGGTGCGGGCATACCGTCGAGTAGGCCTTGAACTCGCCGGCCGTCGGCTGAGTGACGACCACCTTCTGGTCGGCGAACACCTTGCCGCCGCCCTCCGGGATCTCACTGGTCTTGGCCAGCGCCTCGCCGCCGCCGCCCGAGCCGGCGGAACTGGAGGATTCGGAGGCGCCCGATGAGCCGGACGAACTGTCGTCGGAGCCTCCGCACGCGGTCAACGCGGCGGTGGCGCCGGCCACGCCGAGCGCGGCCAGGATGGTGCGACGACAGATCGCCGGCGCGGGTTGAGCGGACTGAAGCGATTCGCTGGACATGTGGCGGTCCCTTCCACAGATGTACAGATGTGCTGCGGACCAACGCGGAGTGCGCTGATCCACATCAAGGTGTACGCGCACGTCACGAGGGTCGTTCATCAGGTGCTTGAGTTCTTGATGAAATCGAGATCAAGCCGGAGGAGCGTATCTATCACGCCTTCCTGTGTGTCCAAACGGGTCGAACCGGGCAGTGGCAGCACCCTGTGCGGACCGCCCGCCGCGAGCAGAGCCACCAGGGAACAGCGCTCGTAATTCTCCGGCGACACGTGCGGATGTCCGAGGAACCACTCGTTCCAGTGCGTGTCGGTGCGTACGACGCGGAGGGCGCCGTCGGTCTCGTACGCGGAGGGCGCCGTCAGTCTCGTACGCGATGGGCGTGCCGTCGGTCTGGGGCGTGGGACGACGATCGGGCCCAACGCGTGGCCCGAACGCTCGGTCAGTCCTCTGACGGCTGCTTTGGGGGTGTCTGCTCCCGGTCGTCCGTCTTCCGTTTCGCGGGGCGGTTGAGGAGGAGCCGGGGGTCCGGGCGTCGTTTCAAGCGGAGGGTGTCGTCTCTGCGCTGGACCAATTGGTCCGCGTCCATGGGTGGCAGCGTTACCGTGTCGGCTTCGATGGCTGGTGGCGGCGTTGGGGCGGGGGCCGGGTTCGCGGGCGGTGGCTGTTGTCGCATTCCCGCGAACGGGTTGCGCCAGAAGTTGGATCGCGGGGTGCGCCAGTTGTAGCGCAGGGCGAGAAGCCGCAGGCCGAAGGCGAACAGCGCGGTGCCGATGGCGGTGCCGACATTGAGCAGTCCGGTGTGGTGCAGCAGGGCGGTCGAGGTCGCGCCGGCGAGGGTGGGCAGCGCGTACAGGTCGTGGTTCCAGCGGAGCAGCGTCGGCATTTCCAGCGCGAGGAGACTGGCGAGCACGCCGCCTCCGAAGGCGCTGGCGCAGCCGAGGGTGACGGCGGCGGGAATGTTGAAGCCATGGTCGAGCGCCTTGACCGTGCCGGTGACGCTGAAGAGTCCGAGCGCGGCCGCATCGGATGCGTCGAACAGCCTGCCTTCTCGCACTTTGTCGTCGTGGACGAGACGGTGGCCGAAGTACACGATCGCCGCGGCGGCGCAGGGCGTGAAGAAGTAGCCGAGGTCGGTGAAGGCGACGGGGGTGACCCCGAGGACCATGTCCCGGAAGAGGCCGCCGCCGGGGCCCGCCGCCTCACTGAGGATGACCGTGCCGAAGATGTCGAAGTCCTTGCGCACCGCGAGGAACGCCCCGGAAAGGGCGAAGGCGAAGATGCCCAAGAGATCCATCACGTACTGGACGGCGCCGCTCAGTTCGTCGATCGGCATCGGACAAGCCTCCCTGAAGGCTGTTGAACAATCGGCGATGGCCGTGGACCTCGAGACGCCGAAGCGGCGCGGCAACGCCGGCCAGGCATGGCGCAGGTGCGAACTGAGGTGGTGCCACAGCGGTGACCCTCATCCGCTCGTCTCATCCATGACGAGCGGATTGGCGACGACCGGGGAGATCGTGTGGCGCCTCGATGATGGACGGCTTGGTGAGGAACGGTTTGGCCTGGGCGGCATCGTGAGTGACACAGGCTGACGCGATATGGGCTCGTGCGATGGGGTGGCCGTGTTCTCCGGTCTCCATGGCGCGCACTTCCTCGGCCAGAAGCATCCGGAAGCGGTCCCGATGGAGGGAAACCGCGGCGAGGTACTGAGGATGCATGCGAAAGATCGGATGCAACTCGTCCACGAACGTCTCGGGCTTGGGCATGACGCACGGCACCTGGATGGTCTCCAGGCGGATGTCATCGCATCCGGCTCGGCTCAGCGCGTGCTCGATTTCCGAGTGCTTCAGATACTCGCTCAACGGGGCCACGAACTCGCCCAGGCCGGGGTCGTTGAGTCGGTTGACGGCCCGGGCCAGGGGTGCGAGGAACGGAGCTCCCACGGGGTCCGCCCACTGCGCCACACTGACGAGGCCGCCAGGACGTACCACTCTGACCATCTCGGCGAGCGCATTCACCGTTTGGGCTCCGCAGTCCAGCACGCCGAGAATCGAGAACGCCGCGTCGAATACGTCGTCGCCGTAGCGCAGTTCTCGTGCGTCCATCACCTCGGCGGAACATCCGGCGTACGGCCTCAAACGCTCGGTCAGGCGGCCCACCATCGCCGACGACTTATCGATCGCGTCGACGCTGTGTCCACGCTCGACCGCCGCGACGGCCAACGCGCCCGTGCCCGCGGCCACGTCCAGAACAGCCGAGCCCGCGCTCAGTGCGGCCTGGTCCAGTGCCGCCTTCGCGAGCACCGCCGAGCAAGGCTCCATCCACCGCTCGTAGGTGGGAACCAGTGCGTCCCACGGATTTCGAGACGTTGTCCCGGTCATTGTGTTGTCTGGTCTTTCCTCATGATGCTGTGTCATGTCGCCCGACGATGTTTTTCGGGCAAAGGGCTTCGCCGCGCTTGACTCAACCAGCGGTCGATCGGCGGAGCCATACTCCGGTGATGCGGAGCCATACGTGTATGTGCACGCGCTCCGGGACTTTGCCGCAAGGGTCTTGCTCCGCATGACAGTTGACGACATGTGAGGTCATGCACTCCTCTATGCTCGGCTGCGTTCGAGCGAATGATGACCGGCGGGCGCCCAGTTCGCCGGGAGGGGAACGTGAGAGAGCGCGTGATATCCGGAGATGGCGATCCCCAGGCGGCGGCGCGTGCGGAACGCGCATCAGGACGGATGATCGCCGGTCGGTATCTGCTCCACGACGTCCTCGGCAGAGGCGGCATGGGCACGGTCTGGCGCGCGCACGATCAGCTGCTGGACCGTCCGGTCGCGGCCAAGGAACTGCATATCCTCCTCCACGGCGACGAGGAGCACCGCGTTCGGATGCGCCGCGCGATCCGCGAGGCGCGCGCGGTCGCACGGGTACCGCACCCGCACGTGGTGGGCGTCCACGATCTGGTCGAGTCCGAGGACCGGCTGTGGATCGTCATGGAACTCGTCGACGGCCCCTCACTGGCCCAACGGATCAACGAGAGCGGACCGCTGACACCGCAGCACGCCGCCGCCCTGGGCCTGCAACTTCTGGCCGCGCTGGAGGCCGTACATGCGGCCGGCACCCTGCACCGCGACGTGAAACCGGCCAACGTACTGCTGCGCCGTGACGGCAACGCCGTCCTGACCGACTTCGGCATCGCGGCCCTGGACGACGGCGAGTTCCTGACGACCACCGGCGAACTGGTTGGCTCCCTGGAGTTCATGGCGCCGGAGCGGGTGATGGGTGCGGAGGTCGGACCGGCCTCCGACCTGTGGTCACTTGGCGCGACGCTGGCCACGGTCTGCGGTGGGCAGTCCCCGTTCCGCAGACCGGCGCGGCCCGCGACGCTCCACGCGGTGGCGTACGAGCAACCCGTTCTGTCCGAGCGGCTCGGCCCGCTGCGTCCGATCGTCGAGGCACTGCTGGGCAAGTCCCCGGACGAGCGCCCGCCGGCGGCCGTCGTACGGTCCGCGTTGCAGCGCGTCGCGGCGGGGGAGGCGGACGCCGGGCCGCTGCCGTCGGCGACGATGCGCGTGGCGCGGCCTACGGTGTCGTTGACCGACGCCGATACCGTGACCAGCGGCCGGGGGCTGGCCGTCCCGGCCGGGGAGACCGTGCCGACGGCACGGCACACCACGTCACTCACGCCCGCACACCGGCCCTCGTCCCGGTCAAGCGGGCCGAAGCGGCTGCTGTGGGCCATGACCGGCATGGTCGTACTGGCCGGGTTCGTGACGAGCGGTCTCTTCATCGCCGGGGTGCTGCCGCCCGAGAAGGCCCCGAAGACGACGACCGCCAGTCAGGTCATCCAGTCCACAACCGGCTGGCAGGGGGTGACCGCGGTGTCCGTCCAGCGGGGCGACCGCGTCAGCGTGCGGTTCGCTTCGGGATCGTGGACGGTCGACCACCGGAACATGCCCATGACCGGGCCGGCCGGTTACGACGCGAACATCGACAGGTCGCTGGACTTCGCGAAGAGCTGCAAGATCAAGCCCGACTTGCCATTCGGCACCCTGCTGACACGCCTGGAGGGCGCAAAGGACGTCCCCGTTCACGCCGTTGGGCGGAGGCTGACTTTCCAGGCGGCAGGGAACGGCACCCTGCAACTGCGGATCAACGACGGCGACGGAACCTGTCTCGAGGACAACAGGGGCCAGCTGACCGTGCAGGTGAGCGTCACGCACCAACCCTGACGGTCACCACATCGGTGATCGCCACGTGGCGCTTATGTTCTGCTCGGACGGCGCAGTCGTTCAAGTGCCCGCCGTACCAAGCTTCCTAGTGAGCTGGTCTTGAGGTCTGGTCTCGCCACGTGAGTCGTGTTCTGTTTCAGATCACGGCTCAGCCGGTGACAGCCACGGTGGCCTGCGGTCTGCTGGTGTCATGGGGGACAGCAGGCTGGAGCCGCTGGTGTTATCCGAAGCCGAGCGGTTGACGTTGCAGGGGTGGGCCAAGCGCCGAACAACCGCACAGGGCCTGGCGAAGCGGGCACGGATCGTGCTCGCGTGTGCCGACGGGCTGAGCAATACCGCGGTGGCCGCGCGGCTGGAGACCGATCGTAAGACGGTGGCCCGGTGGCGGGCCCGGTTCCTGCGTGACCGGCTCGACGGTCTGAGCGACGAGCCGCGCCCGGGGGTGCCACGCACCATCACCGATGCCCAGGTGGAACAGGTGGTGGTGCGCACCTTGGAAGAGGTCCCGGCCGGGGCGACGCACTGGTCGAAGCGGGAGCTGGCCAGGCGGGTGGGGATCTCGCCCACGAGTGTGCCGCGGATCTGGCGGGCGTTCGGGCCGCAGCCGTGGCGGACGGAGAACTTCAAGATCTCCCCGGATCCGCTGCTGATCGACAAGATCCGTGACGTGGTGGGCCTGTATCTGGCGCCGCCGGCGAACGCGGCGGTGTTCGCGGTGGACGAGAAGCCGCAGATCCAGGCCCTGGAACGGACAGCGCCGGTGCTGCCGATGGTGCCCGGCACGCCGGAGCGGCGCAGCTTCGACTACGTCCGGCACGGCACCGTGGACCTGTTCGCCGCCCTGAACACCGCCACCGGCAAGGTGATCGGCAAGCTGTCCGCGCAGCACCCAGGGCTGATTCAAAGTCCTGGCGGTCATGTGGCGTTGCTGGTCAGGGCAGTCCGATCAATTCCAGTGGACGGGTGAAGGGTGTGTAGGAGACCTCGCGTAGGCCGGCGGCGATGCTGTGGTGCCCGGCGGTGCGCAGGGTGCTGATCGCGAAGCTGCGCAGCGTGGCCATGTTCTCCGGCCCGTGCCCGGTGCGGATCTTCGAGGCGTCCTCGCCGAACGTGGTGTCTCTGACGTGGTGCACGGCCTCGATACCCCAGTGCGCCCGGGCGAGTTGGCCGATGGCCTGGGGAGATGCCTCAGGCGCTGTCAGGTCGGTGATGGCATAGACGGTCTCACGGGTGATCTTCCCAGTCTTGAGGTCGGTGCGGTACCGGTGGATCTTCGCGGCCTGCGCCACGTGCGGGAAGTCCAGCCCGAGACCGGTCACGGTGAGCGTGCGCACCGAGCGGGTCTCACGCCGCCCGTGCCCGGCCTCGCGGTCGTAGCGGCGGGCGGTCACCTTCTTCCACGGCAGCGAGCGCAGCGCGTCGTGCAGCGCCGGCTGGTTCCGCTTGACCACGAGCAGGTAGTGCGCCTTCTTCGCCTCCACCAGCCATCTGGCGTGGTCACGGTGGGTGTGCAGGGCGTCGGCGGTCACCACGACACCGGCCAGGCTGAACGGCGCCAGCAGTTTCGTGAAGCCGGTGACCTCGGTGGTCTTGTCCGGCACCCGCAGCTGGCTGACGGTGCGTCCGCCTTCCAGGACGGCGGAGAGCAGGTGGGCTGCGGGGCCGGTGTCCGTGCGCGAGCCGCGAGCGGCCTTGCCATCCACGGCCAGGTGCCGGGTGCCCGCGGGGTCGCATCCGAGTAGATCGGCAAGCCCGCCGGGGCATACCAGGGTCAGGTGTCGGCGGATGGTGGAGCTCGACGGTGCGCGGCGCACGCCCAGCGGGCCGGCGGCGCGCACGCCGAGGCGGGCGAGTGCATCCAGGGGTGCGTGGCGGGCCCATTGACCCACGGCCAGATAGGAGCGAGCCCCGGCCAGCACCGCGCAGCAGGCGGTGAGCAGGACCGATACCAGCGAATGACGCCGTCCCCGCCGGTCTCGCGGATCGCGGATCGCGGATCGCGAAGAATGGCCAGTCGTTCGGCGACACCGCCAACGCCGCGCTGGGCAGCAGTGGGCGACTTGGTCAGGCAGACAGTGGCAGACTGGCGGCACATCGAAGCTCCGGACGGGCAGGGCGACTTGGGAAGGTCACCCCGTCAACCGGAGCTTCGTTGTGTTCGTGACGGTCTCCCGCCTGATCGTCACACCGCAGCACGTTTCCATGATCCCCAGGACTTTGAAGCAGCTGTGGCCCCGGGCCCCCGCAAGATCGCGATCTGCAGCTGGAGTACTTAAGTCATGCCGCTGCCCCCTCTTGGAACGAGAGTAGCCGGGACACGCCGGCTGCCTGCCACAGACCGCGTGCGTGGCCCCTCAAATCCTCATACACCAGCATTCACGTCGTCATGTGTCCGGCATCACTCTCGAATCCGCGCAAATTACCGGCGAGTAAGGATATTTGACCCTGGTTGTCGAGGCCGCATCGATCCTAGGTTCACCGATGTCCTTCACGGACACCGGTTGGGAAACCGTCGTCGCGAGTCGACGGTCCCGTTGAGGAGTAAGGGGATCACCGATGGCAGGCGGCAGGTCACGTAACAAGCGGCGATTCAAGATCCGGCTGTTCGCCGGATTGGCAGCAGCCGGACTGTCGGGCATCGCCGTGTTCACGGCGAATGCCGCCGACAACACCATCGACGGCACGCTCGACTACGTCGCACTCGGAGATTCGTACTCCTCTGGCCACGGCGCGAGCAGCACCTACACGGGGGATGTCAACACCACTTGCAAGAGGAACGACTTGGCCTATCCGAATGTCTTCTTCGCGAAATACCTGGCCTCCGCGCAGCCGTCCAAGTCGTCCAGCATGTTCAACCTGGCGTGCACCGGGGCGAAGATACAGGATGTCATCGACGACCAGCTCGGCTCCGTAACAGGCTCTGTCGAAATGGTGACCATCACTATTGGTGGGAATGATGTGCACTTCGCCGACGTCGCGAGAACCTGTGTCCTGAACGGTTCGGCGGTCTGCACACAAGCGTTGAACGAAGCCAGTCCGAAAATCTCGACGCTGCGGCAGCCGCTCACCGATCTCCTCGCTGAGATACGCAAGAGGGCGCCGGTCGCCAACATCGTCATTTCCGGGTATCCGAAAATTTTCGCCACCGGAGGTTGCGGCGCCTTGTCCATCTCGGAAGACAACCGGGACCGTATGAGGGGCCTTCAAGAATTGATGAATGACCTGATCCGGGAAGTGGCGGGGGCCAGCGACCGGGTTCAGTACGCCGATCCGGATGGCCTCTTCAACGGCCACCGGGTGTGTGACACCGGCGATCTGTGGATCAATCAGGTGGGCGACGCAGTCGCGCAGCTGGATACCGGGGCGGCCTACCACCCCAACGCGAACGGCCACGCGGCCATGGCCGACGCGGTCTTCGATGCCGCCCAGGGCTCCACCACCGGGCCCCAGGCCGGCTAGCCATCCACCTCAGGACCGATCATTCCGGTCCGCGCCAATTCCTGTAAGGAGTGCACCCACTCATGCCCCCCAAAGGCTCTCGCGCTCGACGTCGTCGGCCTCTCAAGGCCGCCGCCTTCGGCCTCGGGCTGCTCACCGTCCTCAGCGTCGCCGGCATCGGTATCGCCAACGAGGACAGCGGCAGCGCCAGTACCGCCAACACGGTAAAGGCTGCTGATGCCAGTCGGCGCGACGAGGTCCTCGAACTTGTCAATGCCGCCAACATCCCTGGGCTGGACGCCTTCTCAGTCGGCATCGATCCGGTTGCAGAAAAGATCGGTGTGCACCTCTTCGTCCCAAATGGTCTGCCGGCCGCTGCGGAGGAAGCACTCAAATTCGGTGACGATGTCACGGTAACCGTCCAGGAAGCTTCGGCGCCGGTCCCGCATCTCAACGTGAGCGGCGGTGCGTCGATCGGCGACGTCGGTTTTGGGGCATGCACGGCGGCTTTCGCTGTCGGGCTCGCCAACGGGCAGTCGGGATTCCTCACCGCTGGACACTGTTTCAACCCCCAGACCGCCGCCAACCAGCAGACCGTCCGGATCGGCTCGGTGGGGGCAACCGGGCACTCATTCAATTACGGCCCGTCCGATCACGGAATCTACGCTCTCAACGACAGCCCCAGCACCAACGACGCGTTGCCCCAGGTCGCTGACGACAACGGGACCCACCCGGTCCGGGGAATCACCGAACCGACAGTCGGCACGGAGATCTGCAAGCACGGCATCACCACCGGAACGACCTGCGGGAAGGTGACTCTCGTGAACACCACGGTCACCTATGAAGCGTCGAATACCCGGCCGAGTACGCAGATAAAGGGTGTGATCCAGAGCGATGTGTGCTCGGAACCCGGTGACAGTGGCAGTGCGGTCTATACCCGACCGGCGGCAGGCAGCAACACCGCTGTCAACGCCGTCGCAGTCCACAGTGGAGGAAGCACCTTCCAGCAAGGTACCAAGCAAGTGTGCGGCGAGAAGGTGGGATTTAACAACGTCGCCTACCATGTCCCGCTGTCCGCCACCCCCGCCAAAGGCACCAACCCGTTCGACGAGGTCTTCCTCAAGGTCGCTCCCTGACCTCCAATTGTGACGGCTTTTCCCGCGCGGCCCAACGGTCCGTCAGATGCGTAGATTCAAGGGATCGTTCAACACAGGTTCGGTTGATCAGGCCGCGAGCGGTTTGGACAGACGCTCGGCCGGGGTTTCCCAGCCGAGCGTATTGCGTGGGCGGCCGATGAGTTCGGCGGCGACAGTGTCCAGCTCCTCGCAGGTATGACGGGAAAGGTCAGTGAGCTCTCCCCAACCTGCTGATGGGTCAGCTGGTTGGTGCCCGGCCGTGCTCAACGACGAAGCTCCTGGTAGACGGGCTCACGACCAAGAGCACCCGCAGTCACCACGAGCTTCGCGTGCTTGTCTACCCGTCCCCGATCGACCTGCCCGGTCGCACCCTGCGGTCCTGACGGCGGCGCGTCCCACGCCCTGCGTCGCACCAGATCAGGGGTAAGGGATGCCGCACGCGATTCCGTGAACCTTGCCCGGACTTCGGAGCTCGGGCGTGGGCCGCACCCCCTTCGGGCTCCGGCGTATGTGCACGCCGCCCGGTCACCCTATCGGCTGTTTACGAGGCGGTGGGCTGGGCCGGCAGCGTCTCCATGAGGGTTTGCTAGAGCCCCGGCCAGCACCGCGCAGCAGGCGGTGAGCAGGACCGATACCAGCGAATGACGCCGTCCCCGCCGGTCTCGAGGATCGCGAAGAACGGCCAGTCGTTCGGCGACACCGCCAACGCCGCGCTGGGCAGCAGTGGGCGACTTGGTCAGGCAGACAGTGGCAGACTGGCCGCACATCGAAGCTCCGGACGGGCAGGGCGACTTGGGAAGGTCACCCCGTCAACCGGAGCTTCGTTGTGTTCGTGACGGTCTCCCGCCTGATCGTCACACCGCAGCAACCTGCACGTTTCCACGATCCCCAGGACTTTGAATCAGCCCTGGCGCAGCACCGGGCTGTCGATTTCCGGGACTTCCTCGACGAGATCGACCGCCAGACCGACCCCGGCCTGGCGGTCCGCGTGATCTGCGACAACCTCTCCGCCCACAAGGCGCCGGTGGTGCACAAGTGGCTGCTCGCGCACCCCCGGTTCGAGCTGCACTTCACGCCCACGTACTCGTCGTGGATCAACCAGGTCGAGCGGTGGTTCGCCGAGGTGGAGCGGCGCTGCCTCGAACGCGGCGTGTTCTGCTCGCTCGACGAACTCAAGACCGCGCTCGAGGACTGGATCAAGACCTGGAACGAACAGGCCCGGCCCTTCAAGTGGACCAAAACCGCAGACCAGATCATCGACCGCATCTGCCGCTACTGCGACAGGATCTCAGGACCGGGACACTAGGCTACGGAGGCAGGGGCGGACCTGGGCCGTTGTGGGCCCGGCGCAGATGAAAGACGAGAAAGTCGTGGACCAAGAGAATTCCACCCGTGCAGTCTCCATCGCTCATGCCCATACCGACTCAGGCACGGACATCCTCAGCGAGGCGATCGGGAGCGTGCGGATCGGGCACGCCCGCGCCTGCCGGGTCAGGGGGGCGGGCTCTTGGGGCATACGATTTCCCGCCTTCGCGGGCAGCGGCTTCCACATCCTCCTGCGGGGCAGCGCATGGCTGATCACGGCCAACGGCCGGCCACGGGCGCTCAAGGCGGGCGATGTCGTGCTCAGCCCGTTCGGAGCCGAGCGTGGACTGAGCCACGCACCATGCCTGCTCCAGAACTTGCCGCGGGTGGTCCCGCACGATCCTGGTCCGGCCGAGGTCGAGATCCTCTGCGGCGCCTACTGGCTCGACCATGGAGAAGTACACCCCTTCCTCCGAGCGTTACCCGAGGTCATCGCGGTGTCGGCGGACCATGGCCGCACCTCACAACTAGGGGCGCTGACCAATCTCCTGGCTGTGGACATGTCCGATACGCGACCCGGGAGCAGGGCGGCCCGTGCCGCCTTACTGGACCTACTGCTGACCCATGTCCTGCGTCAGTGGCTCGAGCAGAATCGCGATGTGGAACGGCGGGAGATCGACGATCCCGCCATCGCTGTCGCGCTACGTGAGATCCACACGAGCCCGGACAAGCCGTGGACGGTACAGCAGCTCGGCGAGACCGTCGGAATGTCGCGGACAGCGTTCACCAAACGATTCACCGCGCTGGTCGGAAAACCGCCCATGACCTACCTGACCAGTTGGCGTCTGAGCTACGGCGCCCGGCTGCTCCGGGAAACCAAGGCACCGCTGGCGTCAATAGCCCGCCAGGTTGGCTACTCGACGGAATTCGCGTTCGGAGCCGCATTCCGCCGCGAGTACGGAATCTCCCCCGGACGTTTCCGCGACCGCACCCAACGGGACAATCCCGTTGCCGTCAATGTGTAAAGGCAATACGGATGTTGGACTACGGCCTTGACCTCTCCGGCGTAGAATACGACCTTGCTCTGCCCGACTTGGTGGCTGAAGGCGATGAACTGGACGCCCTGGTATCCGCGCAGTCCGACTGGTGCACGCCTACGCCGGCAGCGGGCTGGACGATCGCCCACCAGATCGCTCATCTTGCCGCAGCTGATGCGAACGACCTTATCGCCATACGGACCCCGGATGCGTTCGACGCCGTACTTGAACAGGCAGAAGCCGCTGGCAGCCAATACGCCGATCTCGACGCCGCCGCAGGAGCAGCAAAACCGCGATCAGCGCTGCTGGAACAATGGCGCGCCGGCCGAACCGAGGTGGCAGCGGCGCTACGTGACATTCCAGATGGCCATGCGTTTCCGTGGTCCGGTCGCAGTTGACCGCGTTTTCCTCTGAGGGGCAAGCAGCGATCTCCTGATCGAGTTATTCAGAAAAGCGGCCAGTGCAACCAAGAGGTATCGAGTGAAGCGGTAGAGCGTCAAAATCGATGGGCAGCGGATTAGTTACCTGGAGAGTCCGGTCGACCTGGGCAGTGTCGACCTGGGCAGTGATGATGACCGGACGGTCATTTTCGTTCACGGTAATTCGTCTTCGGCCAGGACCTGGCTTCCCGTGATGACTGGTGAATTCGGCCGGCGGTTCCGCTGCATTGCGCTGGACCTGCCCGGTCATGGGGAGTCCGAGTCAGCCGGAGACCTGGCCGACTACTCGCTGCCGGGACACGCGGCCGTGCTCGTCGGTTTCGCGAAGGAACTCGGTGCCTCCGACGCGGTCGTCGTCGGCTGGAGCATGGGCGGGCAGATCGTGATGGAAGCCGCGCCGGAGCTGTCGGACGTGTGTGGCTTCGTCGTTTTCGGTGCGCCGCCGGTCGCATTGCCTGCACAGATGTCGGAGGCGTTCCTGCCGACCCCGGCTATGGGCGCCCTCTTCAGTGCGCACGTCAGCGAATCGGAGGCAAAGTTGGCCGCGGGAAGCTTCACCGCGCCCGGTTCGCCGCTGGACACCGGCGCTTTCGTATCCGACATCCTGGCCACCGACGGTGCGGCGCGCGCGGGGCTCGGGTCCAGCGCTGGGGCGGGCCGGTTCGCGGATGAGATCGCGATCGTCTCAGCGCTCCGCCGGCCGCTGGCCATCGTGCAGGGCGCCGACGAGCAACTGGTCAGCCTGGACTACCTGCGAAAGCTGAACATTCCCGCGCTGTGGCGCGGCGAGGTTCAGGTCATCCCCGGTACCGGCCATGCTCCGCACCAAGAGGCACCGCAGCAGTTCGCCGCCCTGCTGACCGAGTTCATCGGCGACCTCAGCCACGAGTAGCTACGGCAGGGCATGCAGCGGGGCGTGGTTGGCCTTGAAGATGCGTTCTGCGGCTCGGCGGAGGGTGAATTTGCGCAGTGGTGTGGGCAGGTTGCGGGCCTTGTCGCGACGGTGATTCTGCTGCACCACCCAGGCCACCCGCGGCGCGCGCCGGGTCTCGTACGCGGCGAGGGCCGTGGTGACGTCACGCGCGGCCGTGAGGGTGTCGGCGAGTACCAGGGCGTCCTCGAGGGCCATCGCGCCGCCCTGGGCCATGCTCGGGGAGAAGGCGTGGGCGGCGTCGCCGACGAGGACGGCGCGCGGACGCGTCCAGACGGTGTTCTCGCTCTCGTACAGCGCGGCGAAGTGCGCGTCCGAGCCCTGCTCCAGCAGCTCGGGGACCGGACCGCCGAAGTCGGTGAAGAGCCCGCGCCAGTCGCCGTCCGGAGCCGCGGGAACGGGGCTGTTGATGTCGGCGTAGCAGTAGACGCGGCCGGCACCGAGTTGCACGGTCAGGAACGTACGGCCCTTGGTGCCCATCCGGCCGGTCCAGTGGGTGATGCCCGGGATCGCGGTGTCATCGGCGATGAACCGCCAGCACAACTGACCCAGGAAGCGCGGTTCCGGCCCGCCGAAGAGGGAGCGCCGTACGGCCGAGTTGATGCCGTCCGCGCCCACCACCAGGTCGTAGGCGTCGGTCGCGCCGTCCGCGAAGGTCACGGTCCCGTCGTCGGCCACCGCGGTCACCTCGGTGTCGTAACGGATGACAGTGCTGGCGACGGCCGTGCACAGCACCTCGCGCAGATCGTCACGGGTGGTCGCCAGACAGGGTCCGACCCCGCCCCAGATCCGTTCCACATCGAACTCCGCGAGCGGTCGTCCGCGGTGGTCCCGCAGCCGCTGCCGCGCCACGGGCTCCGCCCGCTTGGCCACCTCGTCCCCCACCCCGATGCCCTGGAGCGCTCGCACGGCGTTCGCCGGCAGGTAGAGGCCACTGCCGAGGGCCAGTCCGTCGTCGGCGCGGCGCTCGACGACGTCCACCAGGAATCCGCGGTCCAGCAGCACCTTGGCCAACGCCAGACCGGAGATTCCAGCCCCGACGATCAGCACACGAAGCTTGTCCACAAGGGGTTTCCTTACAGGTAACGGGCAACGCGACGGCGCTACCGAGCCCCCTGAACCCACGTCGCCCCGTGGCGTCCACCTCACCAAAGGCCGCGGTCGCAGAGCCATGCGCGAGCGGCACCGCCTCATACGAGGTTGTGCGCCGAAGCCAGCAGGAGCGAAGCCGGCAGGCGCGGAGAGCAGAGCTGGCCCGCGATCACCCTTGGTTACTATGCTCTTCGTTGCAAGCCTGAAGAGACGGGTGGCCTGGGAAAATGCTGAAAGAGGTCACCGCGACCCGCTACATCACGCCCCTGCGTGAGGGCGGCTCGCTGCCCGGGCTCGTCGAGGCCGATGATCTCGGAACGTACGTCATGAAGTTCACCGGCGCCGGACAAGGGCGGAAGACCCTCGTCGCGGAGGTGGTCTGCGGTGAGCTCGCCCGTCGGCTCGGCCTGCGTGTGCCCGGACTGGTCACGATCGGGCTCGATCCGGTCATCGGGCTCGGTGAACCGGACGAGGAAGTGCAGGAGTTGCTCAAGTCGAGCGGTGGGCTGAACCTCGGGATGGATTTCCTGTCCCGCGCGATCGGCTTCGATGCTCTCGCGCACCGGGTGAGCCCGGAAGAGGCCGGGAAGATCGTCTGGTTCGACGCCTTGGTCAACAATGTGGACCGATCATGGCGCAATCCCAATTTGCTTGTGTGGCAGGGCGAACTGTGGCTCATCGACCACGGTGCCACGATGATCTGGCACCACAACTGGCGCGGCGCACCCGCTTCCGTGGCCCGGCCGTATGACGCCTCTGACCACGCCCTCGCGCCCTTCGGCCCCGATATCGCCTCCGCCGCCGCCCAGTTGGCGCCCCTGGTCACCGAGGAACTGCTCGCCGAGGTGACCGCCGAGATCCCCGGGGCCTGGCTGACGGACGAGCCGGGGTTCGATTCGGCCGACGCACTCCGGCACGCGTACGCGGAGCCGCTGCTGGCGCGTGCCGCCACGATTCACGAGCGCATCGAGACCGGCGAGGTGGGAGCGAAGTGAGCGGGCGCGACGGCCGTGACGTCTACGAGTACGCCCTGCTGCGCGTCGTGCCGCGCGTCGAGCGGGGGGAGTGCTTCAACGCGGGCGTGCTGGTGTACTGCCGCGCGAAGTCGTACGTGGCGGCGCGCACCCATCTCGACGAGGGCAAGCTGCGGGCGCTCGACCCGGCGGCGGACGTCTCCGGCGTGCGCGCCGCGCTGCGCGCCGTCGAGGGACTCTGCGCCGGGGGAGCGGCAGCGGGGCAGGCCGCGCGCGACGACGCGGGACGGCGCTTCCGCTGGCTGATCGCGCCCCGCTCGACCGTCGTCCAGCCGGGTCCCGTGCACACGGGTCTGACCGCGGATCCCGAAGCCGAGGTCGAGCGGCTTCTCCAACTGCTGGTGAGGTGATGGATCACATGTGCGCGGTGTTCCGTTGACACCGAGTGCCAGGGCTTCTAGCGTCACTTGCGCTGAGGGTACTAAGCGGTCGCTCACTGCAGGGGCGTACCGTATGAGGCTTTTCAAAGGCGAGGAGAACCAGCAATGTCCACCACTGAGCAGCGGGTCGCCGTAGTCACCGGTGCCGCGCGCGGAATCGGCGCCGCGACCGCCGTACGCCTGGCCGCCGAGGGGCGTGCCGTCGCGGTGATCGATCTCGACGAGGCCGCGTGCAAGGACACCGTGGAGAAGATCACCTCCGCCGGCGGCAAGGCGATCGCCGTCGGCTGCGACGTCTCCGACGAGGCCCAGGTCGAGGCCGCCGTGACGCGGATCGCCGAGGAGCTCGGTGCGCCGACCATCCTCGTGAACAACGCGGGCGTGCTCCGCGACAACCTCCTCTTCAAGATGAGCGCGTCCGACTGGGACATGGTCATGAACGTGCACCTGCGCGGCGCCTTCCTGATGACGCGGGCCGTCCAGAAGTACATGGTGGACGCCAAGTTCGGCCGCGTCGTCAACCTCTCCTCGTCCTCGGCGCTCGGCAATCGCGGTCAGGTCAACTACTCCGCCGCCAAGGCCGGTCTGCAGGGCTTCACCAAGACGCTCGCGTTCGAGCTCGGCAAGTTCGGCGTCACCGCGAACGCCGTCGCGCCCGGCTTCATCGTCACCGACATGACCGCCGCCACCGCCGAGCGGGTCGGCATGGGCTTCGAGGACTTCCAGGCCGCGGCCGCCACTCAGATTCCCGTACAGCGTGTCGGCAGGCCGGACGACGTCGCGGGCGCGATCGCCTTCTTCACGGGTGACGACGCCGGATTCGTCTCCGGACAGGTGCTGTACGTTGCCGGCGGACCGCTCAACTAGAGCCGGGGAAAAGAGACATGACGACTGTGGAACTCTCGGGCAAGGTCGCGCTCATCACCGGCGCGAGCCGCGGTATCGGCTACGGCGTCGCCGAGGCGCTGGTCGCCCGCGGTGACCGGGTGTGCATCACCGGGCGCAACGAGGACGCGCTCAAGGAGGCCGTGGAGACGCTCGGCGCCGACCGCGTCATCGGCGTCGCGGGCAAGGCCCACGACGAGGCCCACCAGGCAGCGGCCGTCGAGCGCACCATGGAGGCGTTCGGCCGCGTTGACTTCCTGGTCAACAACGCGGGCACGAACCCGGTCTTCGGGCCGATCGCCGAGCTGGACCTCAATGTCGCGCGCAAGGTCTTCGAGACCAACGTCATCTCGGCGCTCGGCTTCGCGCAGCAGACGTGGCGGGCCTGGCAGAGCGAGAACGGCGGAGCGATCGTCAACATCTCCTCCGTCGCCGGCGTCTCGGCCTCGCCGTTCATCGCCGCGTACGGCATCAGCAAGGCCGCCATGATCAATCTGACCGTCCAGCTGGCGCACGAGTTCGCGCCCAAGGTGCGCGTCAACGCGATCGCCCCGGCCGTGGTCAAGACCCAGTTCGCCAAGGCCCTCTACGAGGGCCGCGAGGAGGAAGCGGCCGCGGGCTACCCGCTCGGCCGGCTCGGCATGCCCTCGGACATCGGGGGCACCGCCGCCTTCCTCACCTCGGAACAGTCGGACTGGATCACCGGGCAGACGCTCGTCGTCGACGGCGGGATCTTCCTCAACGCGGGGGTCGGCTGACGGTGACGTCGGGTGCCCCCGCGGCTCGGCCGACGCCGCGCGGGCACCCACCGGTGAGGGCCGCGCGAAAGAAGAACACCACTCCCACACCGTACGGACATACCTGCTGATCAAGCGCACTGCCAGGGCGGCGCCCCAAGCGGCCCGGCGCTGCGGTATCGTCTGGCCACCCTTGTGGTATGGCCGATCGAGGAGCGTGCGCGTGTTCAAGCGGGACAGGTATCTGCGTCAGATGGGGGCGATCACCTCCATAGCCCTGGTCGCCGGATGCGGTGTCTTCTCCTCGGGTTCCTCCGACGACGGGAAGCCGATCGTCGTGGGGACGACCAGCCAGCCCAGCACCCTGGATCCGGCGGCAGCCTGGGACAGCTCCTGGGAGCTGTTCCGCAATGTCCACCAGACGCTGCTGAACTTCCCCGCCGGCGCGGCCGAGCCCGAGCCCGACGCCGCCGAGAGCTGCAGGTTCACCGACAGCACCAGCGAGGTGTACACCTGCAAGCTGCAAGAGGGCCTGAAGTTCTCCAACGGACACACGCTGGACGCGAAGGCCGTCAAGCACTCCATCGACCGGATCAAGAAGATCAACGTCAACGGTGGCCCCGCTGGTCTGCTGACCACCCTCGGCCGAGTCGAGACGAAGGGTGACCTTGAGGTCGTCTTCCATCTCAACCAGCCCGACGCGACGTTCCCCTTCGTGCTCTCCACGCCCGCCATGGCGATCGTGGATCCCGAGGAGTACCCCGCGGACAAGCTCCGCAAGGACGGCGGGGTCACCGGTGCGGGACCGTACCGCCTGGAGTCCTACGAGGACGGCAAGGAAGCGGAGCTCGTCAAGAACGACAGCTACAAGGGCATCGCGAAGCTCCGGAACAGCGCCGTCACCATCCGCTACTTCTCGGGTTCGTCCGAGGTGGTCAACGCCCTCAAGAAGAAGCAGATCGACGTCATCTACCGCGGTCTCGGCGCCACCGATGTCGTGGACATCCAGGAGAGCGGCGACGACACGGGGCTCCAGCTCGTCGAGAACCCCACCACCGAGATCAGCTACCTGGTGTTCAACCCCAAGGACCCGTGGTCCAAGAGGCCCGCGGTCCGCAAGGCGATCGCCCAGGTCATCGATCGTCCGGCGCTCGTCCACAACATCTACAAGGACACCGTCGAGCCGCTGTACTCCATGATCCCCAAGGGCCTCGTCGGCCACACCACGGCCTTCTTCGACGACTTCGGGAAGCCCAGCGGGGCCAAGGCCAAGCGGATCCTCGAGCAGGACGGCATCACCGAGCGGGTCCCGCTCACCCTCTGGTACACCACCGACCGCTACGGCTCGCAGACCAAGCCGGCCTTCGAAGAGCTGAAGCGGCAGCTCGAGGCCTCCGACCTGTTCACCGTCACGCTGAAGAGCCGCCCCTGGAAGACGTACGCGCCGGGCTACCAGAATGGCGAGTACCCGGTGTTCGGGCGTGGCTGGAACCCTGACTTCCCCGACGCCGACAACTTCATCGCGCCTTTCGTGGGCGAGCAGAACGCGCTCGGTACCCCCTACGACTCCCCTGAGATCACGGGCCAGCTGATCCCCGAGTCCCGCCGCGAGAGCGACCGGGGCGCCGTGGGCGCCCAGTTCGAGAAGGCCCAGCAGATCCTCGTCGACGATGCCCGGCTGCTGCCGCTGTGGCAGGGCAAGTCGTACGTGGCCGCGAACGAGGAGATCGCCGGTGCCGAGAACTCCATCGACCCGGCGACGATGATGGCGATGTGGGAGCTGTACTGGAAGACCAGCTGGTAGCCGTCGGGTGTTCCGGGGCCGGTTGTCCGTGACCGGCCCCGGAACACCCGACGGCTGTCAGTGGGTGGCGGTAGGTTCTGTGGTCGGCAAGTGACCGCACACCGGAGGAAGTTCACGTGACCGACACCGCCATGCTGCCCGAGTCCTGGCGCGGCGTCCTGGGCGAAGAACTGCAGAAGCCCTACTTCAAGGAGCTCACCGAGTTCGTCGAGGAGGAGCGCGGGAAGGGGCCCGTATACCCTCCGCGCGAGGAGGTCTTCGCCGCGCTCGACGCCACGCCGTACGAGCGGGTGAAGGTACTGATCCTCGGCCAGGATCCGTACCACGGCGAGGGCCAGGGGCATGGCCTGTGCTTCTCCGTCCGTCCGGGGGTGAAGGTCCCGCCGTCGCTGCGGAACATCTACAAGGAGCTGCACGAGGAGCTGGGCACCCCGATCCCGGACAACGGCTTTCTGATGCCGTGGGCCGAGCAGGGCGTCCTGCTGCTCAACGCGGTGCTGACGGTCCGTGGCGGCGAGGCCAACTCGCACAAGGGCAAGGGCTGGGAGAAGTTCACGGACGCGGTGATCCGGGCGGTGGCCGCGCGGCCCGACCCGGCGGTCTTCGTGCTGTGGGGCAACTACGCCCAGAAGAAGCTGCCCCTGATCGATGCGGAACGGCACGCCGTGGTGAAGGGCGCGCACCCCTCGCCCCTGTCCGCCAAGAAGTTCTTCGGCTCGCGCCCGTTCACCCAGATCAACGAGGCGGTCGCCCAGCAGGGCCACATCCCGATCGACTGGCGGATCCCGGATCTGGGCTGAACCACTGGCCTGAGCCTCGGGCTCAACTCCCGTACGTTTCCTTGCAGATGGCCGCCTCTGGACTGTCCGGCTGCCAGCCGCCGTACCTACGGCCCAGGTCGCACATGCCCTGGTTCGACGGGCCCGGCAGGTCCGGGACGCGTGGGACGTTGCGCTGCGTGGGGTCCGCGGTGGCCGTGGCTATCCAACGCGTCGCGAAACTGTTCGCGACGATCGCGATCAGCGCCGCCGCGCAGGCGCCCCAGGCGAACGCGAACGTCAGGTT
>NZ_JAAKZX010000166.1 GCF_011045025.1 Streptomyces ureilyticus | reverse complement strand
GGCGGGCTGCGGTCCGAGCGGGGCGGGCGGCGGTCCGGTCTATTTGATGCCGGTGTTGGCGATGCCCTGGATGAAGTGTCGTTGCAGGGCGAGGAAGAGCAGGATGATCGGTGTGACGACCGTGACCGCCCCGGCCAGCAGCAGGCCGTAGTTGGTGCCGTTGGCTCCCGTGGAGAAGAGGGCAAGGGCGACGGGCAGCGTGTAGTGGTCCTCGGTCTGCGCGATGACGAGCGGCCACAAGAAGTTGTTCCACTGCGCGAGGAAGGTGAGGATCGCCAGTGTCGCCAGCGCCGGCCGTGTCAACGGCAGGATCACCCTGAGGAAGATCCGGGATTCGCCCGCACCGTCGAGGCGCGCCGCCTCGACGAGGGCGTCCGGGATGTCCCGGATGAACTGCCGCATGATGAACACGCCGAACGGTGTCACGAGGAAGGGCAGGATGAGCCCGAGATAGGAGTTGCCCAGGCCCATGTTGCTGACGAGCACGAACAGTGGGACGAAGGTGGTGACGCCGGGGATGATCAGCATGGTGAGGACGAGGCCGAACAGCAGACGCTTCCCCGCGAACTCGATCTTCGCGAAGGCATATCCGGCCATCGAGCAGAACAGCAGGTTTCCCAGCACACAAGCCACCGCGACGAGTGTGCTGTTCAGGAAGTACAGTCCGAAGTTCTGCTTCGACAGCAGTTGTTCGAAATTGGCGAAGGTCGGGGACCGGGGGAGCCAGGAACTCGGGTGGGCGACGATCTCACCCGTCGGTTTCACCGAGCCGAGGAACATCCAGGCAAAGGGCGCCAGGGTCGCGAGGAGTCCGAGCACGAGGGCGCCGTAGAGAACGAGACGAGCCGTGGGGACTCGCCGGGACGGACGCCGGTCCTGGAAGGCTGGTCCTGTCGTTGTGGTGGTGACGGTCATGTCAGGCCTTCGCTCGGAAGATGCGGAACTGAAGAAGGCTCAGTAGAGCGATCGCGGTGACCAGCACATAGGACGCGGCCGATGCCAGTCCGTAGTTCCCGAAGCCGAATTGCTGGTAGGCGTAGTAGCTGATCGACGTCGTGCTGTCCAAGGGGCCGCCGCTCGTCATGACGAACGGTTCCTCGAAGAACTGGAGGTAGCTGATGCTGAGCAGGATGGCGACCACCAGCGTGGTGGGCCGGAGCAGCGGCAAGGTCACGCTGCGGAAGGCCCGCCAGCGGGACGCTCCGTCCACAACGGCCGCCTCGTGCAGTTCGGGCGGTATCGACTGCAGTCCCGCCAGGAAGATCACCATGGGGATTCCGAAGTGCCGCCAGACCGCCATCAGTATGAGGGCGGGCATGGACCAGTTGGGATCGTTCAGCCAGTCCGGCCCGGAGATTCCCACTACGGACAGGACCGAGTTGATCATCCCGTCGGGCTTGTAGAGGTACCTCCACACGACCGCCACCGCCACGATGCTCGTCACGACCGGGGCGAAGTAGGCGACCCGGAAGAAGCCCTTCGCACGCTGGATCCCGGAGTTGAGTGCGACGGCGACGCCGAGAGAGAGCACCATCGTCAGTGGTATGCCCACGGCGACGAAGTAGAGCGTGTTCAAGGCTGCGCGGACGAAGGTGGGATCGTCGAAGAGCGCGGTGTAGTTCTCCAGGCCGACGAAGTTGACGCTGAAGGGCGTCTGCACGTCCCTGCTGGTGATGTCGGTGACGCTCATCGACAGTGACGAGAAGACTGGCCAGATGCCGAACGTGGCGAACAGCAGGACGAAGGGTGAGCAGAAGGCCCAGGCGATCAGTGTGCGCCGCAGGCGTCCGGAACCGTGCCTCGACCGTTGAGCCGGCTGCCTGGTGGAAGCCCTCTCGCGTACGGGCTTCAGGGAGGTGGCCGTGGTCATCGGGTCTGCCCCGTTCCGATCGCGGACGCTTTCACCTGAATCCGTTCCAGCGCCGCCTTCGGTGACGAGACCCCCTTGGCCACCTTCTCGATCTCGGCATCGATGACCGCGGCGATCTGCTTCCAGGTGGTGACGTTCGGGCCGGGCAGCGCGGTCTGAAGCTGGGACCGGAAGACGGCCAGCGTCGGATCCGACTTGAGCTTCCCCTCACTCCAAGCCGGCTCCACTGCGGGAAGGTCCCCGGACAGTTCGTACCAGTCCTGCTGGACGTCGGGCCGGGAGAGCCACCGGATGAACTTCCAGGCGCCGTCGCGGTTCTTCGCGTTCTTGAACACCGTCCAGTGCCCTCCCCCGATGTAGCTGGCGTTGGACTTCGGGCCCTTCGGGAGCGGGGCGACCCCCACCTTGTCCTTGACGAAGTCCGCTCCGCCCGCCCCCTTCAGCAGTGCCGTCTCCCAGGGGCCAGAGACGAGTGCGGCGGTGGAACCGGCGACGAACTGCGGCTCGATCTCCCCGAAATTCACCGGCCCGTCGCGGTTAGCGGTCTTCGATGTGAAGAACGACTGGTAGAACTCCAGCCCCTCGAGCGCCTCGGGTGCGTCGAAGGTGAATTTGGTGCCGTTCTCGTTCATGAGATGCGCACCGGCCTGCCACATGAAGGGCAGGACGCCCTGCCAGCTCGCCGCCACGCCGGTGGGCAACGACAGGCCCCACTTCGCTCCCTGCTTCTGGAGGGCCTTGAGGAACGGGCCGTACTCCTTCCAGGTCTTCGGCGCGGAGACTCCGGCAGCCTGTGCCAGGTCCTTGCGGTAGAACAGGGAGCGGGTCTCCACATACCAGGGGACGCCGTACGTGGCCCCGTCGTAGGTGGTGCTCCGGGCGGCGCCGGGGTAGAAGGACGAGGTGTCGACGAGGCCGGCCGGCACCTGCTCGAGTCCGCCCGTCGAGGCGAAGTTCGTCAGGTCGGCGGATCCGACGAGCGTGGCGTCCGGCGTGTCCTGGGAGGCGATCGCCGTTTCGACCTTCTTGGCGTAGTCCTGCCACGGGACGGCCGTGACCTTCACCTTCGCGTCCGGGTTGGCCTTCCGGAAGCGCGCGGCCAACTCGGGCAGGCGCTCTCCCTCGGTGCCCATGGCCCATACGTTGATCTCGCCCTTGGCAGGTGAGTTGCCGACGGGAGCGCCCGTGGCGCCCCCACCACCTTGTGTATCGGACCGGCCGCAACCGGCCAGAACCAGTGTGGCGGCCAGACCGCCGATGAGCGCTTTCGACAAATGTGAGGTGGACATCCTTGTCCGTCTCCTCTCCACCCGGTGGATGCGTGAGCGGCTCTACCGCACGTCGTGGTGTGGGTCAGCGAGACCGTACAGCGAAAACCGAACAGGTGCCACACTTTCAGCGAGGGTGATGTTGGCGGATTATCGACCGGACACTGCCCCGCGCCGCCCGCTTAGGGTTGGGGGTATGACCGAGAAGACGGCGGCCCGTCCGGCCACTCGCCGAGGCCCATACGCCAAGAGCGCACAGCGCAGGGCCGAGATCGTCGCCTCGGCGACCGCCGTGTTCGCGGCTCGCGGTTACCGTGGAGGGTCCCTGAGGGAGATCGCCAAGCAGCTCGACCTCAGCCTTACCAGCGTCGTGCACCACTTTCCGAGCAAGAGCGCGCTCCTCGTGGCCGTCCTCGAGAACGCTGATTACGCAAGCATCGACTCCTTCGAGTCGGACAGCCGGGGAAAGGGTGTGGCCTACGCGGTCCTGCGGTACGTCCGCCGCAACCTGGAAAGACAGGAGATGCTGCGGCTCCTCGCCCTGATGGCCGCGGAGGCCTCGGCTCCCGACCACCCGGCGCACGAGTGGTTCCGTGACAGGTACGAGCTGGTCATCACCGCTTTCACGACCGCGGTACGCAGGGACCAGGACCTGGGTCGTATCTCGAACCGGAGGGACCCCGAGCTGATCGCGGCGGCCCTTGTCGCGATGTGGGACGGCCTCCAGCTCCAGTGGCTCATCGACCCGCGGCGTGATCTCTTGGCCGGGATATCGGCCGGCTTGGAGGATCTGCTGGGCGATCCTGCCGTCGGCGACCGGCACCCGTAGCAGCACCAGGCGCCTTCCCGACCAGACCGCCGCGCCCGCCCGTCTTGTTTCACCGGTCGGGATCGGCACGCGACCGGCCGCTGTTCGCGACTGCGAACGAGACCGGGATACGGATGGGCGAGTGCTTCTCTCAAGCACTGCGACCGGCGCGTCGGCTACGCATCTCCGTACAGATGCATCGCTTCCCCCTGAGCGCGCAGGGTGGCGACACGTGTGCGGGACGAACAGAGGTGCACTGGATACAAGACCGTGCGTCCCCCCATCCGTGCCGCACCTGGTCGCCCAGCTCACCACCGCCTGGGGCACCCGCCAGACAACGGAGGGCAAAACGATCTGGGCGGAACAGACCCTCCCTCCGTGCCCATCGGGTGCGTTTCTTCCTGAATGAGGTTGGTGTGCCGCGGGCGCCATCCCTGGCCAGAGTGGCCCGGCGGTCTTCTCGGTCCAGCTCGGCATCCGTGGCCCCGCCCTCTTACTCCCATGCCGTTTTGCCGAGCCAGGCTGGCCTGCCTGCCAGCCCGAGTGCGGCCGCCGTGATGGAGACGAACGCGGGGGAACAGCACCGGGTAACTGCTCAGCGCCTTCAGCCAACGCCCCCGGTGACAGGCGCCAGAGCTGAGGCAAATGCGGCCGCCGAAGCGCCGAGAAGTCCGGAGAGGTGGCCGTAGCGGGTGATGCCTCAGCGGTCGATGACGGCGGTGGCCTGGAGCAGGGTGAGGTTGCCGCGCACCATGCCCGCGGCGATGGCGATCATCACCAGTAGCGGGAGGAGCCGGGGACTGCCGCAAAACGCGACGGTGGTGGTCCCGGGCGAGGCCAAGGCAATCAGGACGAAGGTACGGGCGGTGACGCCGGTGTTGCGGGCGATAGTGGCGTACAGGGTGCGACCGAGGCGCTGACCTGCGCCGCTCAGGCCGAGGGCCCAGGCAACCTCACCTACTCCCCCGAATGTTGGAGCGGATGGTCGAGCTCGGCTTCTGTTGGGGCCGTTTCCTTGGCTCCTAGGACCCTCGCCAGACGCACTCCTCGCAGGGCTACAGCCCCCAGACGGTCGCCACCTGGAGCTCCTGAGCCACACGCAGAGGACTCGTCGGAGAACGCCTCTCGGGTGCTCCCCCGGTACCTCCGGCCTCAGGGTTGCCTCAATGCATGGCCATGTCGCAGCAGAGCCGAGCCGAATACGTCTCACCGGCTGCAGGTCTGCACGCATCCATGCAGGCCAGAAGGGCACCAGTCGACGCAGACGCACCTGGCGCCAAACCCACGAGCAGCGGATTCAGTCCGTTCAGGCAAAGTTGATGCCCGATCGGCGCTCACAGCTCCTTCGCGTACGTGTCCTGGTAGGCCGCCCTCCCCCCGAACACGTTGAGGCCGACGTGGCCGATCGTGTACATCGTGTCCGTCACGTCGATGACCCGGGTGCCGTTGAGGAACACCTGGATGCGGTCGCCGTCGGCCAGCACCCGCACCGCGTACGTCGTGCCGCGGCGGACCAGGGCCGGGACGCGGGCGAGGGCGGCGCTGTCGTCGAAGTGGCCGTTGGCCTTGGCGACCAGGCGGATCACGCGCAGGTCGGGGTCGATGTTGAGGCAGTAGGCGTCGGCGCCATCTGTGGATGCGCGCCAGAGGAGGGAGAGGGCGCCGCCGGTGTCCGGGTCGGGGTCGCCGAGCCGTACCAGGGTGGTGAGGTCCAGGTCCGTCGCCGTGCGCGCCGACATCGCGTTGGAGTCCTTGTCGAAGGTTCCGGCGCGGCCCGCGCTCTCCGTGGACCAGTGGCCGGCGGGGGTGATCGTCAACTTGCCGAGGTCCGAGCGGAATTCACCGCCGGTCGGGGCGACAGCCAACGGCTTCACGCGGTTCACCAGGCGGTAGACGCTGTCCATCCGGTGCACCTTGAGTGACTCGATGTGTGCAGTGCCGCCCTTGGCATAGAACGCCATGCCATCGGCGTCCGGCGTGGGGAAGATCAGGCTTGTCACGGCGGCCTGTCCGTCCGCGCCGAATACCTCGACCGATGACGAGTCGACGTACACGCGCAGGGTCACGCGGCCGTCTGTCGTCTGCATCGGTGCGGTTGTGCGGCCTGCGAAGTACTGGGTGAAGTCGCCCAGACCCGACGCCGAACGGTCCACGAACAGCTCCTGCGCCTCCGCGTCGTATCCGACCGTCGTGTGCTGGTCGTCGTCGGCTCGGAGGCGGAAGCCGATCTCCGTGGCGGTGCCGAGGGTGATCTCGGCCTCGATCTCGTAGGCGATGCCTGTGACACGTGTGAGCGGATTCGCGGAGTCGGGGCCGACGGAGAGGTTCTTGCGGGTCGTGGTGGAGGTGCGCAGGGCGGTCAGCTCGCGGACCGGGCGCTGCACCAGGCGTACGCCGTCGGCGGTGTCTGTCAAGGTCAGTTCGCGGGGGATGCTCAGCTGGCCCTTCCAGGCGCCGGTCGGGGCGCTGAACGGATAGTCCCAGTTGCTCATCCAGCCGAGCCAGACGCGGCGGTCGTCGGGCAGGCCGTAGAAGGACATGGCGGCGTAGTAGTCGCGGCCGGAGTCTGCCCGCAGGACTGTGCCGGCACTCTGGTCGGGGGCGAAGGACGTGCCGTTCCACTCACCCGTGAAGTACTGGGCGGCCGAGCCGTTCGTGGCACGTACGGCCCCCGTGCTCAGAGTGAGGACCCACTTCACCTTGCCGTTGTCGCCGTCGACCGGGAGCGGGAAGAAGTCGGGGCACTCCCAGACGCCCGGGGTGGCCCACTCGCCGTAGCCGAAAGAGCTGACCTGGGTCCAGGTGAGGAGGTCGGTGGAGGTGAGGAAGCGGACGTTGTCGCCGCCGGAGACCACCATCAGCCACTGGTCGTGCGCCTCGTCGCGGATCACCTTCGGGTCCCGAAAGGTCCAGCCCGCGTCGGGGCCGCCCGGGTTCTGCACGGCCGGGGCCGGACCGCCGTGCAGCTGCCACGAGCGGCCCTTGTCCTTGCTGTACGCGATGCGCACGCTGGCGTTTCCGCCCGGCTTGTCCGGGTGGTAGCTCGTGTAGTACGCGATCAGGCCCGAACCGCCGCCGAAGAGACCGGAGGTGTCGAAAGAGTCGACGAGCGCGCAGCCGGTCCAGCAGTGGCCGTACTCGTTCCAGGGCAGGGCGATCGGCAGGGCCTGCCAGTGGACGAGGTCGGTACTGACCGCGTGCGCCCAGCGGCCCTCGTCCTGGTGGAAGAGGTGGTACTCGCCGTCGTGGTACAGCAGGCCGCAGGGGTCGCTGGTGGAGCCGGTGAGCTGGGAGTAGTGGTACGTGGCGCGGTACGGCTCGGTGAAGTAGTCGGTGGTACTGGTGACCTCGACGTTCTGGAAGTACGACGTCCCGTGCGCGGCCGCGGTGCCGACCGCCTCGCCTGAGGTGCGGGACACGCGGGTTCTCAGCGCCCGTACGCCGTCGACGTACACCTCGATCGTCCTGCCCGTCGCGCGGGTCTCGACGCGGTACGTGGCGCCGGACGTGATGCGCCGGACCGGGCCGGAGGTGGAGGCGAGGCGGGCGCCGGAGGAGCGGTCCAGCAGGACGACGGTGTTCCGGTCGGCTTCCAGGCGGGCTTCGTAGCCGCCGGAGCCGTTCGCGGACGCGCGCAGGACGAGGCCGGCTGAGGAGGAGGGGCCGCCGGGTGTGATGTCGGCCCTCGCCACGAGGTCGCCGTCGGTGAAGGGAGCCGTGTGCAGGCCGTTCTCGCCGCGGATGCCGCACAGGTCGGGGGTCCAGGTGCCGGAGCGGGCCGTCCAGCCCTGGAGGCCGGTGGTGAGGTCGGCGGCGGCGATGTTCTCGAAGGACACCGCGCCGGACGAGGCCGTGACGGCGAGTCGGCCCTTGCCGTGGGCCGAGTCGTGGGCGGTGATGACGGGGCTGTAGCCATCGGGTGAGAGGAAGTTGGTCTGCCAGTGCACCCGCAGTTTGTCGCCCTCAGCCTCGACACGCAGGCGGTAGACCGTGTCGGCCTTGATGGCGGTCGCGTACGTGCCGAGGGTGACGTCACCGTCGATGCGGTACAGCCTCAACCTGCCCTGTCCTGGATCGACTTGGATGCCGTAGCCGCGTGTGGCCTTGGCATCGGTGCGCACCAGGATCGAGGCGACCGTGGCGCCGTCGTGCAGGAGCAGGTCGGCCTGGAACGCGGTGTCGTACGCCTGGGTCGTGGTGACGGCGCGGGCGGTGGCTCCCTGGGAGGGGGCCGCGCGCCAGCCGAGCGGACTCGCCGTCCAGGTGCCGCCGCTCGTGGTCCAGCCGGTGAGGTTGGTGGTGACCGAGGACAGGGAGGGCGAGCCGAAGGTGACGGTGCCACCCTGGGCGAGCAGGCCCACCGAGCCGGTGTCGTGGCGGTGGTCCTCGGCGCGGAGGAGCCGCTTGCCGTCGACGTACACCGTCAACTCAGGTCCGTCTACGGCCACTTCGAGGTCGTACGGCCGTCCGGTCCGCGCGCCCGGCAGTGGTGCGGTGGCGATCGTGTCGCCGCCGGTCAGGTCGTAGAGGCGTATGCGAGCGCGGCCCGGGTCGAGAGCTACCACGTACCCGGTCGAACCGTCGCGTGCTGCCCGGAACACCAACGCACCCACGGAGGAGGCGGATTGGGGCGTGACGCGGGCCGCGTAGGTGCCCTTGGCGGCGAGTTGCTGCTCGGAGAGGGCGAGGGCGGGCCCGCGACGGCCGGCGGTCGCCTCCTGGCCGCCGTCGGAGGTGCGGGTCCAAGTGCCGGTGACGGCGATGGGGTCGGGAATCGGAGTCGGGGCGGGGGTCGCTCCAGCGGCGCTCGGGGCAGCGGCCTGGGCTGGGGGCATGATGCCTCCGAGAGGCAGCAGGGTGGCGGCGGTGCCTCCTGCGAGCAGAAGGGTACGGCGGGACACGCTCATGGCGGCTCCTGAGGGAGAGCGGGGAAGGGTGGGCCACGGCCCAGGGAGACGTCCACCACCCGGGCCGTGGTCGTGAGTAAGGCCGTCACGGCCACAGCGGCCGGGGCCCTTCTGCGAAGGCAGACGCCATCTGCCAGGCGTCGAACCGCTCCAGGGCCACGTCGCCGACGACACTGATGCCCACGCCTACGGCTTCATCGGGGCGGGTGGGGTAGATGCGTGCGGCCAGCGGACGCCCGTTCGCGAAGATCTCCAGTGCGGAGTGGTCGACGAGGACGCGCAGGTCCACGCGGCCGTCGTCGTCCAACGGCAGCTCCCCGTAACGGGGTTCGGTGTCGACCGTCGGGTCGAGGCTGCTGGCCTCGCGGTGCAGGCGGAGGGTGCCGCATACACCGTCGTGCCCTCTGAAAACCTCCACGACGGTGCGCTCCGCACCGTCCGGTGTCTCGCGGACCGCGAGCCGGGCGGTGGCGCCGGGGGCGAGGCGCAGGGTCGTCTCGATGTCCAGCTGGTCTCCGCGCACGGCGTGCAGCCGGGTGTACGGCTCGGTCAGCGGGCCCGCCGCCACCTCCACGCGCTCCCGCCGCAGCACGGCCAGTTCCGGCACCGGGGCCTGGTGCAGACGGCCGTCCGTGCCGAGTGTGACGACCCTCGGCAGGGACATCGCGCCGCACCAGCCGGCCCGCGCGTTCGCCTCGTCGGTCCGGCCTTCCTGGAGCCAGCCGAACATGATGCGGCGGCCGTGCTCGTCGCGGGTGGACTGGGGAGCGTAGAAGTAGCGGCCGCCGTAGTCGAGGCGGTGGAGGGCGGTCGGGGTGTAGGTGTCGCCCTGGTAGCGGCCGGTCCAGTACAGGGGGTGGTGGGTGGTGCCCTCGTCCCAGGCGGAGAAGACGAGTACGTCGGTGCCGTCACCGATGCCGAACAGGTCGACGCACTCCCACATCGTGCCGGTCCAGTCGAGTTCGCCCCGGTTCCGCGCGGCGTCGCCGGTCAGCAGAGGGCCGACGTATCGCCAGGTGAGCAGGTCGTCCGACTCGTACAGGAAGGCCGTTCCTCCGACGCCTCGGATTCCCGAGCCCACCAACTGCCGCCATACGCCGCCTTCCCGCCAGACGCAGTGGTCGCGGAAGGCGGCGGTGTCGACGCCCTCGGGCGGGGCGGTGATGACCGGGTTGGCCCGGTCCTTGGTCCAGTCGCGCAGGTCTGCGGATCCCCTTGCCATGCAAGGGAGTTCGCGGTCTCCGTGCCTGCCCGAGTAGACGAGCGTGGGGACTCCTCCGTCGTCGACGAGGACGCCGGACCAGCAGCCGTCGCGGTCGGGGCCGTCGGTGCCGGGGACGAGGGCGACCGGCTCGTCGGTCCAGTGGACGAGGTCGGTGCTGGTGGCGTGCCCCCAGTGGATGCGGTGGTGGGCGGGGGCGAGCGGGTTGTACTGGTAGAAGAGGTGGTAGACGCCGTTCCAGTGAGTCAGTCCATTGGGGTCGTTGAGCCAGCCGCCGGGTGAGGTGAAGTGGAAGCGGGGGCGGTGGGGGTCGCGCAGGGCGCGCTCGGCCAGCCCCTCGGCGGTGGGAGTGCCGGAGGGGAGGGTGAGGTCGTGGGTCATGCGGCGGTGGTCTCCGCTTTCTCGGTGGCGTCGGTGGCCTCGCCGTCCGTTCGGTCGGTGGCCTTGAGGACGCGGCGGGCGATGTCGGAGGCGGGTGCGCGCAGGTGGCAGCGCACCCAGTGAGGCTGGCCTCCCCCAGCCTCCGGCCGGGGGGACCCCCATCTCGCTTCGCTCGCCTCGCCGACGATGTGGCGGACGGGCTCCGTGCGGCTGCATGTGCCGTCGTCGCCGTACGGGCAGGACGTGGGGTTGAGGATCGCCTCGCGGAGGCGGGCGCGCTCGACGGGGTCGTAGCTTCCGGCCCGTTCCGGGTCGGGTACGGCGGACAGCAACAGCCGTGTATACGGGTGCGCCGGTGCGTCCATCACCGCCAACGCGTCGCCGCCCTCGACGAGTTCGCCAGCGAACATGACCATGGTGGTGTCTGCGAGGTAGCGCGCGGAGCCCAGGTCGTGGGTGATGTAGAGCATGGCGATGTCCCGCTCGTCGCGCAGGCGGCGCATCAGGTTGAGCACGCCGACGCGCACGGAGACGTCCAGCATCGAGGTCGGTTCGTCGGCGAGGATCAGACTCGGCTCCACTGCCAGCGCGCGGGCGATCGCGACGCGCTGGCGCTGGCCGCCGGAGAGTTCGTGCGGGTAGGACTGCAGCATGTCCTCGGTCAGGCCGACCGTCGTCAGCAGCTCGCACAGCGCCTCGTGAGTGGCGGAGTGGCCGTGCAGGACGAGGGCCCGGGTGAGGAAGTGCTCGATGCGGTGGACGGGGTTGAGCGAGCCGAAGGGGTCCTGGAAGACCATCTGGACCTTGCTGCGGTACGCCCGTGACGCTCGGCGCCGCTGGGTGCGCAGGACATCCTCACCGTCCAGCAACACCTCACCGGAGGTGGGCTGTTCGAGGCGGGCGAGGCAGCGGGCGATGGTGGACTTGCCGCTGCCGGACTCGCCGACCAGGGCGGTGATCCGGCCTGCCGGGAGGTCGAAGGACACGTCGTTGACGGCACGGACGCGGCGCCGGGAGAAGACGGTGCCGACCTGGAAGTCCTTGGTCAGGCCTCGTACGGACAGCAGGGGTGCGGTCGGTTTGGTGGGGTGGGTCATCGGGTGGCTCCTTCCGGACTGCGGGCCGCGCTGCGGGCCACCCAGCGGTCGGGCGCGACCTCGCGCAGGTCGGGGATGTTCATGGAGCAGTCCGAGCGGTCCTCGGGGCAGCGGACGTGGAAGCCGCAGCTGTCGGCGGTGCGCGGGGCGTCGAAGAGGCCGGTGAGTTCGCGGCGCGGGCCGGTCAGCGGCGGGAAGGCGTTCATCAGTGCCTCGGTGTACGGGTGGAGCGGCTTCGCGAACAGGTCCTTGGCGTCGGCGAGTTCGACGATCCGTCCGCCGTACATCACGCCCATGCGGTCCGACAGCTCGACCATCAGGGACATGTCGTGGGTGATGAAGAGGATGGAGAAGCCCAGCTCCCGCTGGAGGTCGCGGATCTGCGCCATGATCTCCTGCTGCACGACCACGTCGAGCGCGGTGGTCGGCTCGTCCATGATCAGCAGCCGGGGGCGGAGCGCGACGGCCATGGCGATGACCACGCGCTGTCGCATACCGCCGGAGAGCTGGTGCGGGTACGCCTTGAGCCGCCCGGGATCCATGCCCACCAGCTCCAGCAGCGCGCCCGCCTTCTCCCGCGCGGCCCGCTTCTTCAGCTTCTCGTGGGTGGTGAAGATGTCGACGATCTGCTCGCCGATGGTCAGGACGGGGTTGAGGGAGTTCATCGCCGACTGGAAGACCATGGCGATCTGCCGCCAGCGGAAGGCGCGCAACTCCCGTGCGTCCAGAGCGAGGACGTCCCCGCCGTCGAAGCGGATACTGCCCGCGGTGATCTCGGCCGGAGGCTTCAGCAGGCGCATCACCGCGTTGGCGATGGTCGACTTGCCGCAGCCGGACTCGCCGGCGAGGCCGAAGATCTCACCCGAGCCGATCTCGAACGACACGCTGTCCGCCCCGACGACCGTACGGCCGTCGCCGCCGTACTCGACCCGGAGGTCACGCACCTCAAGTACGGGTTCCATGGCTCAGCCCCTCCTCTCACGGCGGGCACGACGGTTGCGCAGCCGCGGGTTGGTGATCTCGTCGACCGCGTAGTTGACCAGCGCGAGCGCGAAGGCGACGAGCGCGATGCACAGTCCGGAGGGGACGAAAGCCCACCAGGTACCGGTCATCAGCGCGCCGTCGTTGCTGGCCCAGTACAGATTGGTGCCCCAGCTGACGACGCTGCTGTCGCCGAGGCCGAGGAACTCCAGGCCGGCCTGGGCGCCGATGCCGAAGATCACGCAGCCGAGCAGCGTGGTCATCACCACGGACGCCATGTTGGGCAGGATCTCGCGGAACATGATCCGAAGCGGGCGCTCTCCGGTGACGACGGCGGCGGCCACGAAGTCCTTGCCTCGGATCGACTTGGCCTGTGCGCGCAGGACCCGGGCGGATCCCGCCCAGCCGGTGACGACGAGCACCAGGATCACGGTGGAGGTCCCGGGCGGCAGGAACGCGGCCAGGATGATGAGCAGCGGCAGCCCGGGCAGCAGCAGGAAGACGTTGGTGACCAGGGTCAGCGCATCGTCCACGATGCGGCCGAAGTAGGCGGACGCGAGGCCGACGAGGATGGCTACCCCGGTCGCCGCGAGCCCCACGGTGAACCCGACGAAGAGGGAGCTGCGCGCGCCCCACAAGGTGAGGGCGAGCACGTCCTGTCCCTTGGCGGTGGTACCGAGCCAGTGTTCGGCCGAAGGGGACTGGCTTCCCGCGGAGTTGATGAGTGACGGGTCGCCCGGGGCGAGGACGGGAGCGAGCAGGGCGAGGAGCGCGAAGAGGGCGAGCAGGACCAGCCCGGTCAGCGCCTTCTTGCTGTCGATGAGTTGGCGCAGCAGTCCGCGCCGGCGGGAAGGGCGCGCGGGAGCTGTCGGCGTGGTGGCCTTCGCGATCTCGATGGTGGTCATGTCGGCAACCTCCTCAGCGGACGCGGACGCGCGGGTCGAGGCGGACGTAGACGAGGTCGACGAGGAAGTTCGCGAACAGCACCGCCGCCGTGAGCGTCAGGAAGATGCCCTGCATCAGCGGGTAGTCCAGGCCCTGGACGGCCATCAGCAGTTGGTAGCCGATGCCGGGGTAGGCGAACACGACCTCAGTGAGCAGGGCGCCGCCGACGACGAAGCCCAGTGCCATGCCGAAGTTGGTGACGGAGGGGAGCAGCGCGTTGCGGGCGGCGTAGCGGAACATGATTCGCGAGGGCCTGAGCCCCTTCGCCTCGGCCATCGTGATGTAGTCCTCGGCCGCTGTGGCGATCATGGTGTTGCGCATGCCGAGCATCCAGCCGCCGATGGAGACCAGCACGATGGTCAGCGCGGGCAGCACCAGGTGGGTGGCGACGTTCGAGAGGAACTCGCCGTTGAAGCCGGGGGTGAGCCCGACGTCGTAGGCGTGCCGCAGTGGGAACCAGCCCAGGGTGACCCCGAACAGGTACAGCGCGCCCATCGCGAGCCAGAAGTACGGGAACGAGCCGACGAAGATCAGCAGGGGCGGGAAGGCGGAGTCGAGGGCGCCGCCGCGCCGCCAGGCGGCGACGATGCCGAGCAGGTTGCCGGCCACGGCGGCGATGACGAGTGCGACACCGCCGAGCAGCAGGGTCCAGCCGATCTGCGAGCCGATCACGTCCGAGACCGGGGTCGGGAAGCGGGTGATGGAGATGCCGAGGTCGCCGGTGAAGACGCTCTTGACGTAGGAGACGTACTGCTCCCAGAGAGGGCGGTTGTCCAGGCCGAAGAGTTTTCGCAGTTGGGCTATCTGGTCGGGCTGCATCGTGCCCTGGGCCTGCGCGAACATCCGGGAGACCGGGTCGCCCGGCATGAAGCGCGGGAGAACGAAGTTCAGGGTGATGGAGGCCCAGAAGGCGAGCAGATAGAACCCCAGGTTGCGCAGGATCAGACGCACGGGTCGTGCTCCCTGTCGGTGGGGGTGAAAGGGGGTGCGGTGCGCGGGGGCGGCCGCCGGGTCGGGGAGGAGGGCGGCCGCCGGTCCGCGCGGGAGGCGTCAGCCCTTGACGGGCTTCAGCGAGGTGAGCACGAGGATCGTGGTGCCGTTGCGGTTGCCGAGGGTGGCGTACGGGTTCTTCTCGGTGGGCCAGCCGGTGAAGCGGGCGTCCGTGTACGCACCCCACTCGGGGCCGGTGAACAGCGGGACGACGGGCGCGTCCTCGTTGTACAGCTCCTGCAGACCGTTCATCTGCTCGCGCTGCGTCTTCTCGTCGGTGGCGGCGGCGAAGGCGTCGATGAGACTGTCGGCCTTCTCGTCTCCGAAGCGGTGGTAGTTCTCGGTGGCCTGCTTGCCGGCCGGCTGCAACATCTTGGTCGACATCACGCCGCGGTAGTACTCGTACGGAGTGGCGCCGTTGTTGCTCCACACGATGCCGCTGTCGAAGGTGCCGGTGTTGTACGACGACTGGACGGCCGACCAGTCGGGCGTCTTCACGGTGGCGGTGATGCCGACCTTCGCGAGGTCCTGCTTGATGATGTTGGCGACCGAGATCCAGTCGGTGGAGGCGGAGCCGACGGAGATGTCGAGCGTGAAGTCCTTGCCGTTCTTCAGCTTCCGCTTGCCGCCGCTCTCCTTGTAGCCGGCCGCGTCGAGGGCCTTCGCCGCCGCGTCGATGTCGTGCTTCGTCCAGGTACAGGAAGCGGCGAGGGAGGTGTCGCGCCAGTCGTCGTACGTGCGGGCCAGGCCCGTGCAGTCGGCGGGTTCGGCGTAGCCGTTCATCGCGACCTTGGTGATCTGGTCGCGGTCGACGGCCATGCTGAGCGCCTTGCGGACGTCAGGGTCGTTGAACGGCGCCTTGGTGGTGTTCAGCTGCCAGTTGATCATGGCGCCGGTGGCCGGGAACCAGTAGTGGTTGTGCTCCTTGTCCTTGGCGACGAAGGACTTCTCGATGTCCGGGATGAACGACTGCGTCCAGTCCACCTCGCCGTTGGTGAAGGCGATGTTGGCGCTGTCGTTGCCGGAGAAGGCGAGCATTTGGATTCCGGCGATCCGCTGCTTGGCGGGCTGCCAGTAGTCGGGGTTCTTGCGCAGCTCGTACGACTGGCTCTGGAACTTGTCGACCTTGGTGTACGGGCCGGTGCCGATGGGGTTCGGGTTGGTGAACTTCGCCGGATCCTTCACCTTCGACCAGACGTGCTTCGGCAGGATGTAGTGGCTGCCGATCTCGAAGAAGGCGGGCGAGAACGCCTTGTTGAAGGAAAACTTCACCGTCTGGGCGTCGACCGCGGTGACCTTGTCCAGGTAGTCGTAGCCGCCCAGCACCTTCTTCTGGAGCTCGAAGGTGTACACGACGTCATCGGCGGTCAGCGGCTTGCCGTCCGACCACTTCACGCCCTCACGCAGCGTGAACGTGAGGGACTTGCCGTCCTCGGCCCGCTCCCACTTGGTGGCCAGCCACGGCGTGTCCTTGCCGTCGGCCATGCTGTGCACGACCAGCGGCTCGTAGACGGCCTCCTTGGTCATGGGGGCGGCCTGCGGCGAGAGCGGGTTGAAGTTGCGCGTGAACGTCGCCAGGTCCTCGCGCGGGATGGTGAGCAGCTGGTTTCCGGAGGTGTCACCGGCGCCGGAGGTGCCCGAGCCACCCGTACAGGCTGACAGGACAAGGGCTGCGGCGGCGGTCGCGGTGGCGGCTCTCAGGACGGCTCGTGGCCGCCGTGAAGGTATGCGGGAGGGTGCCATAATGGAGACTCTTTTCCTCTCTTCAACACACAGGGCGAAGGCGGGGATGGGATTGCTCGGCGGGCTGATTAGCGGTCAGACCGACGAGCGTTCGAGCAGCGGGCAGTCGATCGTCACCCGGTGGGTGTCGAGCGGCTGCCCCGCTGCGAGAGCGGCGAGCATGTCGACGCCCTTGGTGCCCATGGCTTCGAAGGGCAGGGCGAGCGTCGTCAGTTTCGGCCGCAGATAGGCGGCGATGAGTTCCTGGTTGTCGAACCCCACCACGGCCACGTCGTGCGGGATGCGCAGCCCACGTTCCTTGATCGCGTCGTACGCGCCCATCGCCATCCGGTCGTTTCCGCAGAACAGTGCGGTCGGCCGGTCGGCGGCGGGGCGGTCCAGCAGTTCGCAGGCGGCGGTGTAGGCGCCGTCGGCGGTGGCCCAGCCGGGGAGGACGAGGGAGGGGTCGGGGGTGATCCCGGCCTCGCGCAGGGCACGTTCGTACCCCTCGCGCCTGCCGATGGCGGCCGGGATCGCCGGGTCGAGGTTGATCAATCCGATGCGGGTGTGACCGGCGTCGAGGAGCCGGCGGGTGGCGCGGTGTCCGCCCGACTCCTCGTCGGGCAGGATGCACGGCAACTCCCCTTCCGCGTCATAGCAGTTGACGAGCACCGTCGGTACCTCGCGGGCGACTTTCGGCAGGGTGACGGCCCGGTGCCAGGTCGTGGCGTACAGCAGCCCTTCCACGCGGTGCTCCAGCATCTGGTCGAGCGCGGCGGCCTCCTGGGCGGGGTCGCCCTCGCTCGCGGCGATCAGCAGGAACCTGCGGTCGCCCCAGGCGCGGCTCTGCGCTCCCGTGATCACCTCGGCCGCGAAGGGGCCGGTCACGATCTCGGTGATCAGCCCGAACCATCCGCTGCGGTTCGCGGCCAGTGCCCGCGCCCCGGCGTTGGGCCGGTAGCCGAGCTCGTCTATGGCCTCCAGGATCCGCCGGCGGGTCTCGTCGGGGATGGCGGCACCGGGCTTGTCGTTGAGGACGAAGGAGACCGTGGTCCGCGAGACGCCCGCGTGGCGGGCCACGTCGCTCATGGTCACGCGACGTGTCTTGTTCGTGGCCACTTTCGGTCCCCTTCGGCCGCACGGAGGTGAGACAGCGCCTCCGGTTTCGCGCTTTAATAACGCGCGTTACTTCCTTGTGGCAGGGAAGTTACGTCCGTCTTGAGCGGCATGTCAATACCTGCACATGGGCCGCATCAGGCCATCCGCCCGGCACCCTTCGCTGGTACGGACGCGGGGCGACGCGTACCGGCCGGACACATGAGGGGGGCGTGGCAGCCGGATCCATCGGGTGCGCCGCAGCCCACGGAGTTTGCTCGGCGACCACCAGGCGGACGGCGCACTTCCCGGGCCGCCCGGCAACGTCAGGTGCCTGGTCGACGGCGGGAAACTGACCGTCGAACGCGACAAGCCGGGCCACCGGATCATCCCCGTGGCCCCCTCTCGCGGCCTACGCCCACGAACGCACCGGACGGAGCGGCCCGCGTTCCTCCCGCCCGTCGCCCTGCCGTCACGTCCCACGCCGAGTCGCCGCGCCTGCACCTCCTGCTGCAGCCGTGACCTCGGATCCACCCGGAGACCCTTCGAAACATTCGAAGCCCAGGTCCTCGGAATTTCTCCTAAGCACTCTCTGTTCGGCGGCCAAAAACCCTTCATTAAGCGCTTGAAGCTCTCGAAATATTTCGTAACTGAGACCGAAACTATTGACACTTGACGAGAGCAGGCCAACACTGCGACCCACCTCCCGGCCTCAGAAGAGAAGGAGCCCTCGCATGAACCTCGTACCCGCACACCCGACGACCCGCAGGGCCGCCTGCGCCATGCTGTTGGGCGCCGCGTCGGCGCTGGCCCTGCCCGGTACCGCCCGCGCCGCCACGGTCATCAACACGAACCAGACCGGCACCCACAACGGCTTCTACTATTCGTTCTGGACCGACGCGCAGGGCACGGTCTCCATGACCCTGGACTCCGGCGGCAACTACAGCACGAGCTGGAGAAACACCGGGAACTTCGTCGCCGGCAAGGGCTGGAGCAACGGCTCACGCAGGACCGTGAGGTACTCGGGCACCTTCAACCCCTCCGGCAACGGCTACCTGTGCCTCTACGGGTGGACGTCGAACCCGCTCGTCGAGTACTACATCGTCGACAACTGGGGCACCTACCGGCCGACGGGCACGTACAAGGGCGCTGTCAGCAGCGACGGCGGCACGTACGACATCTACCAGACGACGCGGTACAACGCGCCGTCCGTCGAAGGCATCAGGACCTTCAACCAGTACTGGAGTGTGCGGCAGTCGAAGCGGACGGGCGGCACCATCACCACCGGCAACCACTTCGACGCCTGGGCCCGCGCAGGGATGCGCCTCGGCGACTTCAGGTATTACATGATCCTTGCGACCGAGGGTTACCAGAGCAGCGGGAACTCCAACATCACGGTGGCGGGATGAGCACCGCCCGACCGCGTCCGACCACACGCCCCTTGGCGACGACCCTGGCCGCGCTGGCGCTGGCCGCCACCAGTAGCCTCACCGTCCACGCCAGCCCTGCGCAGGCTGCCGGCTGCAACGGATACGTCGGACTCACCTTCGACGACGGCCCCTCCGGGAACACGCCCGCCCTGCTGGGCGCGCTGCAGCGGAACGGGCTACGGGCGACCATGTTCAACGAGGGGCGGTACGCCGCCGCCTACCCGGCCCAGGTCAAGGCCCAGGCGGCGGCTGGCATGTGGGTCGGCAACCACAGTTACACCCACCCGCATCTGACCCGGCTCGGCCAGTCGCAGATCGACTCGGAGATCTCCCGAACCCAGCAGGCCATCGCGGCCGCGGGCGGCGGCACGCCGAAACTGTTCCGGCCGCCGTACGGCGAGACCAACTCGACGGTCAAGGCGGTGGCGGCCAAGTACGGTCTGACCGAGATCATCTGGAACGTGGACTCGCAGGACTGGAACGGCGCCAGTACGGATGCGATCGTGCAGGCCGCCGGGCGGCTTACCAACGGTCAGATCATCCTCATGCACGACTGGGCCGCCAACACGCTGGCCGCGATCCCGCGCATCGCACAGGGGCTGGCCGCCCGCGGTCTGTGCGCCGGCGTGATCTCCCCGCAGACGGGCCGCGCGGTGGCGCCCTGAGCAGCCGACCAGGCGTTACTTGAGGGCTTCGGCGCACGCAGCTTCGCCGTGGACATCACTGACCAGGAATCCCCGGCCGAACAGGGCGAGTTCCTCGTCGGTGACGAACATGAGCGGCGCGTCGGTGTCCTGCAGGACGCAGTTGACGATGATGTGGAACCCGGCCAGGTACTCCGCCAGCGGCACGGAACCAGCCTTCTGCTCGTTGGTGTTGCCGTACTCGTTGACCTGGAAGGGGCGGCTCGTGGTCATCGACCGCGCCGACAGCTTGGAGTTCAGGGAGTTACAGAGATCTTGCTTTGAGCTGTTGGTGATGTGCTCCGTCCGCGATCTGGCGGCCTTCGGCGCGCTCATCGACGCATGGACGTGCGAACCCACCTACGCCGGTTCGGTGAACTGGTCGAACACCATCACGGCGGCCCGGGTGGCGAGCGACCAGCCGTCCTCGCCTTCCGGGTCCTCCAGGTTGGGGTGTCCGGCGATCCAGCGCATGTGGAAGCCGTCGAGCAGGGCGGCGATGGTCGTGGCGAGGTGTTCGACCTTGTAGGGCGCGCGCATGCGTAGCCCGTAGGCGTCCAGCAGCGCCTGGTACGCCTCGCAGGCGACCTCGGTGAACGACTCGCCGTAGTTCCCCAGGGCGTCGCGGACACGTGGGTTGGCGGCGCTGGCATAGAAGCCGAGCAGCACGCGGTAGATCGGATCCACGCGGTGGTTCTCGTGGTTGTCCGTCAGGACGTCGTTGAGAGCCTCCTGCCAGGTCGTGCCGCTGTCGACCGCCTCCTTGAAACGGCGGATGCTCTCCGGCAGCCCGGGGACCAGTTCGGCCTGTCGGCTGGTGAGGTGGAAGAGGAGATCTGCCTGGAAGTCGGCCTGCGCGGGCCAGATCTGGTAGATGGATCCGGTCGTGATCGCCGGTGCCGTGTCGTCGCCCAGTCTCTCCCGCATGATGCGGGTGGCTTCCTCGGTGACCCGCTTGACGCGGATATGAGCAAGGGCTGCGGAGACAGCCGCCTCGCTCGTGTCGGAGGTGCCGGCGCAGACGAGCTTGGTGGCCGCTTCCAGCATGAGGGCCCGGGTCTCTTCGGGTGAGCGCCGAGGGAGCCTGCGTCTCACGGCGTGCGCCGTCATGTCCTTCCCCTCCCATTGCATGATCGTTAATTCGGTGTGAAGCGGGGCGTTGACAGGGCGCAATCGTACACCTAGATTCCCGATCCGTAAGAAAGTTACGAAACTCGAAAGCGCCGGTCACCTGGCCCTTCGAAGTTCCTCGGGCTGGTCCGAGGCACCGGTCACCCCGGTGCGCCCTCCTGCCTTCCTCTGCCTTCCGTGCTCTCCCCGCATGCCGTGCCGGGCACCGCCCTGCCGTTTCCGATCCTGGAGGATCCCGCATGCCCGCAACCTCACGCCCCCTAAGACTCGGCCTCGTCTCCGCCGCCATGGCGCCCCTGCTGGGCATCGCCGCATGCAGCGGATCGGGCACCAACGCAGCCTCATCGACCGGTGCCTCTGGGGGTGCCTCCTCCGCGAGTGCGGACTCCCGCCCGGTGAGTGACGTCGTGACCGACTACCTCGGCTACGCCGGCGGAAAGGCGGGCAAGGCCGACGCCGGCCTCGAACCGGTCACCCTGGGTTGGGTGAACGTCGAGGGCGGCCCCGGCGGCAGTCCCGAAGCCACCCTGGGTGCCCGTGCCGCCGTGAAGTACGTCAACGACAGGCTGGGCGGCATCGGCGGACACCCGCTGAAACTGAACGTCTGCACGGTGGTGTCCGCCGAGGAGGAGGGACAGAAGTGCGGCCAGCAACTGCTCGGCGACAAGACGGTCTCCGCCATCGGTGTCGGCAACCTCTACCTCGGCGACGCCTCCTTCAACTCCGTGGTCGCGGGGAGGAAGCCCGTGCTGGTCGGAGTGGCGACGGGCCCGACCATGCCCACCGCGAAGAACACCTTCAGCACGTTCGGCGACCTGCCGCACATCTTCGGCACTTGGGGCACGTACGCCCGTGACGTGCTGAAGGCGAAGACCGCGGCGGTGATCCACACGAGCACGCCCGGCGACAAGATCGCCTCCGGGGCAGCGGTGAAGGGCCTGAAAGCCGCCGGCCTGAAGGTGAAGTCCGTCGGCTTCGACGCGCAGTCCACCGATCTGATCGGCCCGGTCACCGCGGCCGGGGCGAACACCGCGGATGTCGTGGTGCCCATCTCCATCGGTGGCGGATGCGTCGGGATCGCCAAGGCACTGAAGCAGCTCAACGTCACCAAGCCGGTGGTCTCCACGCCGCTGTGCATGTCCCCCGATGTCGCCCAGGGGCTCGGAGGCGACCTGCCCACCTGGACATACGGCGTCGCCCAGACGCTGCCGATCGACTCCTCGGCCGCCGACTCCAAGGCGTTCCTGAAGGCCTCGGCGCAGGCGGGGCTGGACAAGGACGACCAGTCCAAGGTCTTCGCGCCGCTGGGCTGGAGCACGGTCCTGACGTACGCGAAGGTGCTCAACACCGTCGGCCCTGACAAGATCACTCCCGCGTCGGTGACCGAGCAGCTCAAGAAGTTCACCGGGCCGGTCATCATGGGCGCCGCCGAGGTCAAGTGCGGCAAGTACCCGGACGCCCCCGCGGTCTGCAACGACCAGGCGAGGTTCTACCAGTACGAAGGCAAGGGCCAGTTCAAGCCCCTGACCGACTGGATCCGCCCGCCCCAGTGAGCCC
>NZ_JAAKZX010000165.1 GCF_011045025.1 Streptomyces ureilyticus | reverse complement strand
GCGCACCGCCTTCCGCTCCCCCGAGCACTCCCCCAGCCAACGATCAAGGAAGGGTACTCCGTGGGCGGTCAACGGTGCAGCCGGATGGACAGGTCGTTTCTCAACGTCCTTATTCCACTTGCCCGTTCTGATCGGCAAGGGCGGGCGGAGTGAGCGGATTCATAGCGGTGACGTCACGCGGGGTGAGGGAGAAGCCCTGCCAGTGGACCGGCATCGGCTGCTGGTCCTCGTCCCGGGCGACATGGTGGAAGCCGATGTTCACCCAGGCCACCGGGTGGGTGAGGTTCTGTCCGTTGACCCACTTGTCGACGGACTTGCCCGCTCCGGCACCGCAGTTGCGCGGGTTGTGGCTGGCGAACTGCTCGCACTTCTTGTACTGGGTGAAGTAGATGTCCTTCTTGGTGTAGCTGCGGCCCGGGTACTTGGACGTGGCGCCCGGGACGATCTCGTACGAACGGGCGTGGTTGTCCTTGTTCTTACCGGTCGTGCTGACGACGCGCCACCAGCGCATGTTCTTGGCGTCGCCCGCGAGTTCCTTGGTGATCTTCGTGCGGGTGGTCTTGTTGCGCGGGGCCTCGCCGCCCTGTGCGGGCGGGCTGACCACGGAGTCGTACTGCTCGACCTTGTTCTTGGGGTTGCCGTCGAGGCCGAAGTTGAGCCGCCAGAAGACGTTGTGGCTGTGGCTGGTGGCGTAGTCCTTGGCGCCCTTGCCGATCGGCCAGCCGCGGCCGTCGCCCGCGTCGTAGTCGCTGGGCGAGAGGCTGCCGGTGGCGCCGACGTTCATGTTGATCTGGCCGTCGTCCTGGAAGCGCCACTCGGTGATGTACTCGTACCAGCCGGTCTGGTTGACGGTGTAGACGAGCAGGTCCTTGCCCTGCTGCTGCCAGACCTTGTTCGCGGTGTCGCCCTGCATGCGGTAGGCGTGTCCGCGGGAGCGGGTCGTGGTGCACAGGCCCTTGACGTTCGGCTGCTGCGGGTCCCCGCCCGGGACCCTAACCGTCTTGATGGTGCCGCCGGGACACTCGCCGGGTGCCATGTTCATCAGGCCCTGCGCGAAGCCGGCGCCGGTGAGGTCGTCGTACTCGACCGAGCCGTCGTCGTAGGGGACGTGGATCTGGGCGACCTTCGCGCTGGTCAGGACGCGTATCGGACGGGCCTCGCCCTTGGGCTGGTACGAGACGTTCTCCAGGACGAGCCCGGCATAGCTGTCGTAGCGCCAGCACATCGTCCACTTGGTACCGGCGGCCAGTTTCTGCTCGATCTTGTACGCCGCGCTGCAGTCGGCGGCCGCCGCGGGGGCGGCCTTCGGCTTGGCCGCGGGTTCGGCGGCGGCCGGGCCCGCGGCGGAGGTCGCGCCGACGGTCAGGGCGGCCACCGAGAGGCCCACCATCGTCCGGTTGCGGGCACGGCTGATTCTGTTCACGCGCATGGAGAGATGACTTCCTTACAGAAGAGCGTGAGTTGGAAAAGCGAACTGATGCGGCTCGGTTCAGCCGACCTTGGCGATCTTGCGGGCGCTGAGGTCGATCACCAGGTCACGGGTGTCGATCCAGGGTCCGTTCTTGACCTTCGCGAACAGACGCAGGCAGCGGTGCTCTCCGCAGTCGGCGAGAGCGGCCGGCGTACCCGCGTTCGCCCGGTAGACCATGCTGTTGAGCAGCAGCTGGTCGGGCTTGGTCAGTTCGTTGCCGGTGGCGTCCTTGTAGTCCGCCTTCAGGCCCTCGCCGAGCGGGTCGGCGATCAGGAGTTCCCCGGCCTCGACGTTCTCGTCACGGCTCAGCGGCGGCTGGACACCCTCCTGGGTGTCCGTCGCCTCGACCTTGCCGGTGTCGAGGTTGACGGTCTTCGTGACGAGCGAGTCGCCCTTGTAGTCGTAGAACGACACTTCGGCACGCCTCGGCGCGTCCGCGTCGTCCAGTTCGCTCACCTCGGGATCCGCGAGGTCGACGGTGAGCGGCTGCGGCCCGCCTTCTTCGCCCTCGACGTTCTCGCTCGAGCGCCGCAGCTGCCGGTCCAGGGCAAGCTGCTCGACCCGCTCGGCCTCGTCCTCGGTCAGCGGATCGCGCCCCTCACCGGTGTCGCCCTCCGCCGGCGCCTGCTCGACGACGCCCGGCCGCACGGCGCCCTGGCCCTGCTCCTGGCCCGTCCCCTGAGCCTCCTGTCCCGCCTGCTGGCCGCTCTGGCCGGCCCCCGCGCCGCTGCCGGAGTCGTCGGCCCCCGCCGAACCCGGCAGTGTGACGGCCACCATCACGGCCGTCGTGGCCACCGCGATACCCGCCCCCGCGACCACCTTGCCAAGATGGCGGTGCACTATCTTGCGCACATTTCCCCCCGCTCCCCTGTATCTCTAAGAATCACTTGAGCCCCACTGGTCGGCATACGCACCACGTATGCACTGGTCAGTCAGTAAGAGGGACGTAAGTCATAGGTGGTTCCATCACTTTCGGGGAGACTCGGGCCGGAGTCGCCCCACGCGACGTCGCACAACTGGAAGAGTCGTATCCATGCAGGTCTGGCCTGGACAGGCGTACCCACTCGGTGCCACATATGACGGCGCCGGCACCAACTTCGCGGTCTTCTCGGAGGCCGCCGACCGAATCGAGCTGTGTCTGCTCCATGACGACGGTTCGGAGACGGCGATAGAGCTGCGGGAGGCCGACGCGTTCGTGCGGCACGCGTACCTGCCCGGCATCATGCCGGGACAGCGCTACGGCTTCCGTGTGCACGGTCCGTACGCGCCCGAACGCGGACAGCGCTGCAATTCCGCGAAGCTGCTGCTCGATCCGTACGCGAAAGCCATCAGCGGCAGCATCGACTGGGGCGAGGAGGTGTACGGCTATCACTTCGGCTCGCCGAACAAGCGCAACGATCTCGACTCGGCTCCCCACACGATGTCCTCGGTGGTGGTCAACCCGTACTTCGACTGGGGCGACGACCGGCTCCCGCGCACCGAGTACCACGAAACGGTGCTCTACGAGGCCCATGTGAAGGGCCTGACCATGCGCCATCCGGCGCTGCCGGACGAGCTGCGCGGCACGTACGCGGCGCTGGCGCATCCCGCGATCATCGAGCACCTCACGGAGCTGGGGGTCACGGCGCTGGAGCTGATGCCGGTCCACCAGTTCGTGAACGACCACCGGCTGGTCGACATGGGCCTGAACAACTATTGGGGCTACAACACGATCGGTTTCTTCGCCCCACACAACGCGTACGCCTCCTGGGGCGACCGCGGACAGCAGGTCCTGGAGTTCAAGTCGGCCGTACGCGCCCTTCACGAAGCAGGCATCGAGGTCATTCTCGACGTCGTCTACAACCACACGGCCGAGGGCAACCACCTGGGGCCGACGCTGTCCTTCAGGGGCCTCGACAACGCCTCGTACTACCGGCTGACGGACGACCCCCGCTACTACATGGACACCACCGGCACGGGCAACTCCCTGCTGATGCGCTCCCCGCACGTACTCCAGCTCATCATGGACTCGCTGCGCTACTGGGTCACCGAGATGCACGTCGACGGCTTCCGCTTCGACCTCGCGGCGACCCTCGCCCGGCAGTTCCACGAGGTGGACCGGCTGTCGTCGTTCTTCGACCTGGTGCAGCAGGACCCGGTGGTCTCCCAGGTGAAGCTGATCGCCGAGCCCTGGGACGTCGGCGAGGGCGGCTACCAGGTGGGCAATTTCCCGCCGCTGTGGACCGAGTGGAACGGCAAGTACCGCGACACCGTACGGGACCTGTGGCGGGGCGAGCCGCGCACACTCGCGGAGTTCGCGTCCCGGCTGACGGGGTCCTCCGACCTCTACCAGGACGACGGACGCCGCCCGCTCGCCTCGATCAACTTCGTGACCTGCCACGACGGCTTCACGCTGCACGACATGGTCTCGTACAACGAGAAGCACAACGCGGCGAACGGCGAGGACAACCGCGACGGCGAGAGCCACAACCGGTCCTGGAACTGCGGAGTCGAGGGCGACACCGACGACCCGGAGGTCCTGGAGCTGCGGGCACGGCAGATGCGGAACTTCATCGCGACGCTGATGCTCTCCCAGGGCGTACCGATGCTCAGCCACGGCGACGAGTTCGCGCGCACACAGAGCGGCAACAACAACGCGTACTGCCAGGACAACGAGCTGGCCTGGGTGCCGTGGCCGGAGAACCTCGAAGACCCTGCGGACGGCGCCGGACTACTCCCGTTCACCCGCGCGATGGTGTGGCTACGCCGTGAACACCCCGTCTTCCGGCGCCGCCGCTTCTTCCACGGGCGCCCCGTGCAGGGCACCCACGACGAACTGTCGGACATCGCCTGGTTCACCCCCGCAGGCGAGGAGATGACCCAACGCGACTGGAACTCCACACAGGCCCGCGCCCTGTCCGTCTTCCTCAACGGCAACGCGATCTCCGAGCCGGGCCCGCGCGGGGAGCGCATCACCGACGACTCGTTCCTGCTGATGTTCAACGCCTCCCCGAAGACCATGGAGTTCGCGGTGCCGGTCGACCACGGCAGGCAGTGGCAGGTGGTGGTCGACACGTCGCGGGCCGAGGGGGTACCGCCGGGGACGGGTCCGAAGGTGCAGGCGGGGGAACGCCTGACGCTGGTGGACCGCAGCGTGGTGGTGCTGCAGCGCCCGGCGTGATGCCGCAGCCCCGTGCCCCGTAAGGGGCGCGGGGCTGTGTCAATTTGCGGCCCCGCCGTACGGGCGCGACCAGCCACAGACAGCGCGCAGCGTCAAAACTGCCCTCCCAGCGGAGCGCAAGCGTGTCTATAAACACAAAAGGCCCGCGCGCGGGGTACGTACGTTGCCATGACACCTGAGCGCAACGAACCGGCGCCGACCGCCACCTACCGGCTCCAGCTGCAGCCGGAGTTCCCGTTCGGCGCCGCCGAGGCCTCCGTGCCGTATCTGGCCTCGCTCGGCGTCTCGCATCTGCATCTGTCGCCGGTGCTGGAGGCCGTGCCGGGGTCCCCGCACGGCTATGACGTGGTGGACCACGCGCGCGTACGGGACGAACTGGGCGGCGAGGAGGGCCTGCGCTCCCTGTCGCGCACCGCCCGGGAGCACGGCCTGGGCCTCGTGGTGGACATCGTGCCGAACCACATGGCGATGGTCCCGCGGCACAACCGCGCCCTCTGGGAGGTACTGCGCGAGGGCCCGGACTCGGCGTACGCGCGCTGGTTCGACATCGACTGGGAGGCCCAGGACGGCCGGGTACTGCTGCCGCTGCTCGGGGGACGGCTCGGCACGCAGCTCGGCGATCTTGAGGTCGACGGCGACGTACTGCGCTATCACGAACACGCGTTCCCCTTGCGTGCCGGCACCGAGAAACTGCCGCTGCCGCAGCTCCTGGACGCCCAGTGGTACCGCCTGGGGTGGTGGCGGCTGGCCCGCACCGAGCTCAACTACCGCCGTTTCTTCAGCATTTCGGAGCTCATCGGGGTACGGGTCGAGGACCCGGAGGTGTTCGACGCCACGCACACGAAGATCCTTCGGCTGCTGGACGACGGCGTGGTCGACGGGCTGCGGATCGACCACCCCGACGGCCTCGCGGACCCGGACGCGTACCTCCAGCGGCTCCACGAGGCGACCGGCGGGCGCTGGACGGTGGTCGAGAAGATCCTCGCGGAGGGCGAACCGCTGCCGGCCGCCTGGCCGGTCGCGGGCACCACCGGCTATGACGCGCTGCGGCACATCGACGGCCTGTTCACGGACCCGGCGGGGGCGGGCGAACTCCTTGGCCAGTACCGGAGGTTCGCGGCGCCTCAGGCCGACCGTGGCGGCGTCTGGGAGGCGACAGTGCGGCGGGCCGCGTACAAGGTGGCCCACCACGAGCTGGCCACCGAGATCGACCGCCTCACCCGTGAGGCCGACCGCCTGTGCCGTACGTCCCCGGACCCCGCGCTGCGCGACCACGCCCCCTGGGCCCTGGGCACCGCGCTGCGCGAACTCCTCGTACGCCTCCGGGTCTACCGGCCGTACGCCTCCGGGGACGCCGAGGCGGTCGTCACCGAGGAGGCCGCGCACGAGGCGCGCGGGGCCTTCACGGTGCCCGAGGAAGCCCACGCGGTGGACGCCGTACGGGACCTGGTGCTCGGCCGGAACGGCGAGGGGCCCGCGCACGAGGGGTTCCGGGCGCGGTTCGCGCAGACCGCGTCGGCGCTGCGGGCCAAGTCCATGGAGGACACGGCGTTCTACCGGTACGTGCCCGTCCTCTCGGCGAACGAGGTGGGCGGCGAACCGGAGTTCCCCGCCGTGCCCCCGGAGGACTTCCACGCGTACTGTGCGCGCGTGCAGCGCGACTGGCCCGCCACCGGCACCGTGCTGTCCACCCACGACACCAAGCGCAGCGCCGACGTGCGGGCGGCGATCTCCGTGCTCACCCAGTGCCCCCTGCGCTGGGCCGACCTGCTGGCCGAGGTGACCGGGCAGACGGCGGTCGACGGGGTGGGCGCGCCGGATCCGCAGGTGGCGTGGGCGGCGTGGCAGACGGCGGTCGGTCTCGGGCCCGCGGCCGAAGAGCGGCTCCAGGGCGCCTTGTTGAAGCACGTCCGGGAGGCCGGCCTGTTCACCTCGTGGACGGAGCAGGATCCCGCGTACGAGGCCGCTGTCGCCGCGTTCCTCAGGGCGGGGCCCTGTGGGGCGCCCGGGCGGCGTGCCGCCGAGTTCAGGGCCACCCTGGAGCCGCATGTGTGGGCGAACGTCCTCGGGTCCGCCCTCGTCCACCTGACGATGCCGGGCGTGCCGGACGTCTACCAGGGCACGGAGGTCGAGAACCGGGCCCTCGTGGACCCGGACAACCGGCGCTCGGCCCACTTCCCGCCGAAGGCGAAGGAGCCGGACGACCTGTCCGCCGAGAAGGCCGCACTCACCGCGACCGCACTGCGACTGCGGGGGCAACGCCCCGCCGTCTTCGGCGAGTCGGCGACGTACACCCCGCTCGACGCGGAAGGCGCGGCCGCCGCGCACTGCGTAGCCTTCGTACGCTCCGGGGAGGCGATCACCGCCGTCACCCGCCTGTCCCTGCGTCTGGAGGAGGCGGGCGGCTGGCGCGACACGGTGCTGCCACTGCCCCCCGGGCGGTGGACCGATCTGCTCACTCCGGGACGGGAGTTCACGGGGCACGCGCGCGTGGAGGCACTTTTCGAGCGGTTGCCGGTGGTGCTCCTGGAGAGGGTGGGTGAACCTGAGGGCTCGCGTGCCTGAGGTCACCGCTGTTCGTGCTTCCGCACGCCTGAGGCCAACTCCTTGACAGTTCATTCAGTCCGTGGAGTACTGCGGATGGCGACGCCGGGTGGTCCAAGACGGGGGTGGTGAGTCTCCTGCCGGAGCTGCGGTACCCCAGTGTGACCGAAACCGTCGCGTCCGCCCGGGCGTTGGCGGCTCAACGGCCATGGCTGTGTTCCCTTGAGCAGGTCGGGGTCTCGCGGGCGGGGCGACCGCTGCATCTGCTGTCGCTGGGCCATGCCGAGCGGGCCGTGCTGGTGGTCGCGGGGGCTCATGCCAACGAGCCCACCGGGGGTTCCACTCTGCTGGCGCTGGCCGAACGGGTGTTGCACGAGCGGCAGTTGAGGGCCGACACGTCGTGGCACTTCTTGCTCTGTGCGGACCCGGACGGGGCGAGTCTGCATGAGACTCCGGCGCCGCGGACCCTGCTCGACTACCACCTCGGGTTCTTCCGCCCCGCCGGAGCCGAGCAGCCGGAGTGGTCGCCGTCCGTACTGCCGCCCGACCGGCTGCCGCCGGAGACGCGTGCCCTCACGAGGGTCATCGACGAGCTGCGTCCCTACCTCCAGGCGACGCTCCATGGGACCGATCTGGGCGGCAGCTGGGTGCAGTTGACGAAGGACGTACCGGGTCTTGCGGAGCCGTTCGCCAAGTCCGCGGCCGAGTTGCACATTCCGGTGGAGAGGGGAGCCTCGGACGCGGCGGGCTGGCCTGCTTCCGGGCCCGGGGTGCATGTGATGCCGGACCTCGGCACGGACGCGCCGTACCCGAGCATCCCGGACGACGTCCGGCACAGCACCTGGTACCACGCCCACCGGTACGGCGGTCTCACCGCGGTCGTCGAGGTGCCGATGTGGGCCAGCGACCTGGTGGACGACCCGGCGCCGCATCCCGCGCCGGACGCGGCGATGCGGCATCTGGCGCGCCGGCTGCTGCGGGACTCGCTCCAGGTGGAGGGCGTCCTCACCGAGGCACTGCCCCGTCTGCCGGGCCCCGACGGGCCGCTGCTGCGGGCCGCGAAGTGGGCCCTGGAGCTGGTGCCGGGCCTGGCCGACGACTGGGCCGGACACCCTCCGGCGGACACCACGATGGCGTACGTCGGCAGCGTGGACGCCTTCGGCCGCCGCCTCCCGCTCCGGGCCGCCGCGATGCTACTCCGCGTCCTCCAGGAGACGGACGACCGCGCGGCCCCGCACCTGGAGCACCTGGTGGCCTCTTGGAGCGAAGCCTTCGCCGAACGCTTCCGCGCCCGCTGGGTACCCCTGGAACACCAGGTGGAGCATCAGAGCCGTACGGTCGTGGCGGCGGCACATCATGCACGGGAGCGGGCGGAGTAAGCGCACTCGATGCGCGGGGCTGTGACATCTGCGGCTCCGCCGGGGGGCTCGACCGGCCACAACGCACCCGCAGCTGCCGACTGCAATCCCGTCCGAGCGCTCAGCTCATTCGAAGGGCAGCTCAGCCTTCGCCGGAGCCGGACCGACCGCACTGGCGCCGGGTCGCGACACCGGCGCCCCGCGGCCCGCGAGCTGGAACGCGTGGAGTACCACGCGCGCCTGGTACTCGACCTGTCGCGCGACGGGAATCCACCGCGCCTGATACCCGTCGTGGTAATCGGCGCACCACGCGTCGATCAGCCGCTCGAGGTCCGGCAGCGCGCCGGACGGATCGCGCCCGGCGCGCGTCACGAGCTGGTGCAGCAGCCCCGCCGTACGCAGCGCTATCCGCCGCGCGGAGATGCGCAGCGCGGTCAGCCGGGCGGTGTCGAGCGGCGGCAGCGGGTGCGTGCCGTCGTCGGTGTCCGTGTCGGGGTCCCAGGAGTCGGCGAGGCCGGGGCAGACCAGTAAATAGTCGTCGACCGGTGCGAGCAGGGACGCCGTGTCCGCGGTCGTGCCGAGGCCGGGGCGGATCCGGGTGAGCAGCGCCTGAAGAAGCCGGGTGTCTCGGCGCAGCGTGCGACTGACGGCCCTCAGTGCCCCGTCGGCGTCGGCGGACGGCGAGGCGTCCCCCACGGCCCGTACGCCCCACATGGGGGCCTCGACGACCGCGGTCACCGTGCCGTACCGGTGCGGGTGGAACCAGGTGGACTCGACCGCCGCCTCCGTGATGGCGGCGGCCAGGTCCGCGCGCCGCGGGGGCGGGATGCGGTAGACGGCGGGCCCCAGGGTGGGCCAGTACAGCGTGTCGTACGGCCCGAGTTCGAGGGGGATGCCCAGGCGGGCCGCGGTGTGGGCGAGGCGCGGGGCGAGGCCCGGGAGTTCGCGGGTCAGCTCGACGAAGCCGCCGCCCACGTCGACGCCGTGCAAGGAGCACTGGAAGAAGGGCCGCAGTTCGTCCTGGAGGTCGAGCAGGGCGCGGGTCTCCGGCAGGGCGGCGCAGTCCGCGCCGTCGGGCAGCCACTCGGGCTGCTCGCGGAAGCCGGGTCTGAAGAAGTGCCGGAAGTAGTGGCCGAGGGTGTACGGCCCGGACAGCCAGCCCTCGTTGCGGCGGGCGCCGTCCGGGTCGAGGCACAGCAGCAGGTTCCAGGTCGCGTCGGCGCCCTCGCACAGGCGTGGGTCGGCAAGCGCTCGTTCGGCGAGGCGCAGGGCGGTGGCGCCGCCCACGGGTTCGTTGGCGTGCGGGCCCGCGACGACGAGGACCTGACGGCTGCCGTGCCCGACGGACAGCAGCCACATCGGGAGCCCGGCGCGTGAGGTGCCCACCCGGCGCAGCCGGGCGTCCTTCGGGTGACGCTGGACGAGCGCCGCCGCCTGGACGCGCAGCTCGTCCACGGACGGGTAGCGGAGGAGTTGCGGCAGGGTCTTACCTCCGCTGCGAGTAGCCGTTGCTTCACTTGCTGTGGATGGTGTACGCACAGTGAGTCACGATCGCGCGGGTACGTCAACACCGCCGCCCGAGCAGGAAGTTCGCCCGCCGCGGGTCGTTCACCCGGAGGAAACGGTTCCGCCCCACCGGGCAGGAGGCGTCAGTCCGTGGCGAGGCGGAACGACATCCGCCCGAAGCTGACCTGATCGCCGGCCTGGACCACGGCGGCGCCGATCACCCGTCGACCGTTCACGGCGGTGCCGTTCGTCGAGCCGAGGTCGCGCAGCACCCACAGGCCGCCCTGACGGGTCAGTTCGGCGTGCACACGGGAAACCGTCTCGTGGCTGAGCCTGAGTCCGCTGGCCGGGTCGCGGCCGATCCGCAGCGGGTACGGGCTGTCGGGGCGCGGCAGCAGCAGCTTGGGGAGCTTCTCGGACTGCCAGGCCCTGCGCAGCCGTTCGCTGAAGCCGGAAACCGCCTCCACCGTGCCGAACACCAGCCGCGAGAAACGGCTCTCCTTGCGCAGATCGGCGGTGAGCGCGGCGAGTTCGTCGGAGGTGCGGGCGGCGAGCGCGAGTTCCATCCGGTGGACGAACGTCTGGTGCGAGATCCGACCCAGCGCGGCGCCCTCTCGAAGCACACTCAACGCCCTGTCACGCTCGGCGTCCGACAGCCGAGCGGCGGGATAAGTGTGGAACTCGAAAGACGACGTCACGCTGGTGATTGTCGGTCAGCGGCGCCGAGGTGTCCAGAAAACCAGGAACTGGCCGGGAACTTGGTACACCTCTGGTTCGGTATTGCGACCGACACGGGTTCAATCCTTCGTTCGAGCGGTTTCAGCCGCGCGACTGATCTCGTGTGGCGCACCATGGGACCGGCGAGATCGCGGTGAGCAGACGAGGGAGAACCGTTCGTGCAGTTCGAGGTGTGGGCACCACAGGCCGGCCGTATGACGCTCCACTGCGCGGGCGGCACACAGGCGATGGAACGTGATCCGGAGCGCGCGGGGTGGTGGACGGCGGAGGCGGAGGCCGAGAACGGCACGCGGTACGGCTTCGCGGTCGACGACGGCCCCGTACGGCCCGATCCGCGCTCGCGGCGGCAGCCCGACGGGCCCGACGGGCTGAGCGCGGTGGTCGACCACGAGCGGTACGCGTGGCGCGCCGAGTGGGCCGGACGCGGGCTGCCCGGCGCGGTGCTGTACGAGCTGCATGTGGGCACGTACACGCGCGAGGGCACCCTGGACGCGGCCGCCGAGCGGCTCGGGCATCTCGCGGAACTGGGCGTCACGCACGTCGAGTTGATGCCGCTGTGCCCGTTCCCGGGGCGGCACGGCTGGGGGTACGAGGGGGTCTCGCTGTGGGCGGTGCACGAGCCGTACGGCGGCCCCGAGTCGCTGAAACGGTTTGTCGACCGCGCGCACGAGCTCGGCCTCGGTGTCGTCCTGGACGTCGTGCACAACCACTTCGGCCCGTCCGGCAACTATCTGCCCGAGTTCGGCCCGTACTTGACGGACACGCATCACACGCCCTGGGGTGCGGCCGTCAACCTGGACGCGCCCGGTTCGGACGAGGTGCGCGCGTATCTGCTGGGCAGCGCCCTCGCCTGGCTGCGCGACTACCGGATCGACGGGCTGCGCCTTGACGCCGTGCACGCCCTGCGCGACACCCGCGCCCACCACTTCCTGGAGGAGCTGTCGGCCGCCGTGGACGCGCTCTCAGGGGACCTGGACCGGCCGCTGTTCCTCGTCGCCGAATCCGACCTGGCCGACCCGCGGGTGATCACGGCCCGCAAGGAGAACGGGCTCGGTCTGCACGCGCAGTGGAACGACGACTTCCACCACGCCCTGCACACCGCGCTGACCGGTGAATCGCAGGGCTACTACGAGGACTTCGCCCGAGCCCCGCTCGCGGCCGTCGCGAAAACGCTGACGGGCGGCTTCTTCCACGACGGCACGTACTCCAGCTTCCGCGGCCGGCGCCATGGCCGCCCCCTGGACCGTACGCGCGTCTCCTCACACCGCCTTCTCGGCTACTCACAGACCCATGACCAGGTCGGCAACCGCGCCCAGGGCGACCGCCTCTCGGCCGCCCTCTCCCCCGGTCTGCTGGCCTGCGCGGCGGCGCTGACACTCACCGGGCCGTTCACGCCGATGCTGTTCATGGGCGAGGAGTGGGCGGCGGGCACGCCCTGGCAGTTCTTCACCGACCACACGGATCCCGAACTGGCCGAGGCCGTACGCCGGGGCAGGCGGCGGGAGTTCGCGGCGCACGGCTGGGCCGAGGAGGACGTCCCGGACCCCCAGGACCAGGCGACCCGCGACCGCTCCTGCCTGGACTGGTCCGAGCGGGAAAACGAGCCCCACGCGCGCGTGCTCGCCTGGTACCGCGAACTCATCGCCCTCAGGCACGACCAGCCGGACCTTACGGACCCCGACCTCTCGGACGTCAAGGTCGCCTACGACGAGGAGGGCCGCTGGCTGGCGTTCCGCCGGGGCGACGTCCGGGTGGCCGTGAACCTCGGCAAGGAGCCCGCGTCGATCCCGCTCGGCACGGCTCGCGTGCGCATGCTGGCGGCCTGGGAGCCGGTGGAAGTGCCGGGCGCGGACGGGCTGTTGAGCCTGCCGGGCGAGTCGTGCGTGGTGCTGACGCAGGAGTGATCCGTGGCGTTGGTGCGGGAGTGAGGCAGTGCTGCTGAAGGGGAGTGAACAGTGACGCGGGCGCGGGAGGGAGTGCTGACGGCAGAGTGATGCGGTGCTGCTGACGCGGGAGGGATCAGTGGGTGCCGACGCGGGAAGGATCCGTGATCGCCCACACGGGCGTGGGTCCTGGCGCCGGCGTGAGGTCGCTGCCGGAGCGGTCAGTCGTCAGCGGTTACTCGTCGTCCCGCAGCTCTGTGACCCGTTCCAGCAGGATCGCCTCCCATGCGCGGTCCAGCTGGGAGCGCAGCGGCGGCAGCGGGTCGTTGCCGTGTCCCCGTAGGCGGTCGGCGAGGCGGATCAGGGCGTCGCATCGGGCCAGCCACAGGCCGCGCAGGCAGGGGCGGGCGCCGTATCCGGCGAGGGTCGCCGCGCGGACGGCGGCGGGGGCACCGACGGCGCGGGCGAGACCGGCGATGTCCTCGGCGGGGTCGCCGGCCAGGGCGTCGGCCCAGCCGAGGACGCCGCGTACGCGCCCGTCGGCGCTCACCACGAGGCGATCACCGCTGAGGCCGTGGTGGACGAGAACGGCGGCCCCGGGCTGCGCCCCGAGCTGGACGGCGGCGGGCGCGGTGAGCTGGTGGAGCCGCGCGGCGTCGAACTCGTCGGCTGCGCCGAGCCGTTCGGCCGCCCGCGCGGCGGCGGCCCGCAGCGCCTCCAGGGAGCGGGGCGCGGTACGGGGCACACCGAGCGCCTCGGCCTGGCGTACGGGCACCTCGCGCAGTCCGGTGAGCAGCCCCGCCAGATCGGCCTCCCCCACGGCGGACACGTCGTGCCGCTCGCCGGAGCCGCCCGGGATCAGGGTGTCAAGCGTGTACGTCAGCCCGCTCGCCCACTCGCCGTGCGCGATGCTCACCGGGACGGCGACCGGCAGGTGCGTCCGCACCACGTCCCGCAGCCGCAACTCGCGTCGCTGGCGCACAGAGGCATCGCGGTCCGGGGCGAGGCGCAGCACATGGCGCGTGCCGACGTACCAGGTGGCGGCCTCAGCGCCCGCGCCGACAGGCCGGATGTCGGATCTCCCGCCGTCCGGAAGCAGGGAGCGGACAAGGCGTCGTACGGTGTCCGCCGTGGGTGTCGTTGCCTGGGTCATGGTCGCGCCGTCGCCGTTCGGTGTCCCGGTCTCCGTAGGTCAAAAGGACTACGGTCAGCATCCTGCCCGGACAGCGGAGGCGACGCGAGCCGGTGAACAGCACTTTCCGGGGCCCGCCGAGCGGCCACCCGGTGCCGGATTCAGCTCTCCGGCGCCGCCCACGCCCCCAGGATCAGCAGTACGCCGCCGGAAACCTGCTCCAGCCGGCGCCGCACCCGGCGCGCGACAGCACCACGTTCCCGCGCCACACGTACGTGACCCCACGAGGTCTCCTCATTGACGGCCGCCCAGGAGCTCGGCGATCCGCATGAACCCGTCAGCGCCGTGCCCTTGTCCGATGGCCCGGCGGGCCAGGCCTTCCGCCGCGCGCATCACGCCCGCGTCGATGCCGTGGGCCTCGGAGGTGCGGACGATATGAGCCATGGATGACGCGGCTGAGGTAAGGGGGTTGTCCTCACCGGAGTACGTTCCGTCGTCCATGTCCTCCGCGAGCTCTTCGAAGAGGGGCGGGAGTATGTCGCCGATGCCCTTGGCGAACGGCGCCAGCTCTCGCGCGGAGATCCCTTCCGCGCGGGCCACCGCCAAGGCGTGGGCATATCCCGCCATGGCGGTCCAGAAGACGTCGAGCAGCGCGATGTCGTATGCCGCCGCCCGGCCGATGTCGTCGCCGAGGTGGGTATGGGTGCCGCCCAACGCTTGAAGGACGGGCTGATGTTCGCGGTAGAGATCCTCCGGGCCGCTGTGGAGGAAGACGGCGGCCGGAGTGCCGATGGTCGTGACCGGCGTCATGATCGCACCGTCCAGGTAGCGCACGCCGTGCTCCGCCGCCCAGGCCGCGGCATCCCGGGCTCGGTCAGGCGTGTCCGCGGTCAGGTTGACCACCGTGCTCCCCTTGAGCGCGTCGGTGACCTCAGCGCGGCGCAGAATGGTGTCCGCGGCGTCGTAGTTCACCACGCAGACCACGGTCAGTCTGCTTGCGGCGGCTTCCTCGGCCGACCGGGCGCTCACCGCGCCCCGTGCGACCAGCTCCCGGTCCCGGCCCGGCGTCCGGTTCCAGACGGTGGTGCGCAGGCCGGCATCCAGGAAGGCGCCCGCCAGGGATCGGCCCATCGGCCCCAGGCCGAGGACGGTGACGGCAGACTGTTCGGTGCGTTCGGTGTGTTCGGTTGTGCGTAAGGGCATGGTTCAACTCCGAGTAAATGTCGACAATTTGCTACGAATGGGGTCAAGATGACGCGCAGTCGTGCCCAGGACCCGACTGTCTGTGGGGTAACTGCCGCGATCGCTGTGATCGACGGAAAGTGGAAGACGGCTCTGCTCTGGCTGCTGGAAGCCGGCCCGCAGCGTCCGGGCGAACTACGTCGGCAACTGCCGGGCCTCAGCGAGAAGGTGCTGACTCAGGCGCTCCGCGAGATGGAGACCGACGGACTGGTGAACCGGGAGGTACACGATGTACTTCCCCTCAAAACCGTGTACTCCTTGACCGCGTTCGGCCGAGAACTCTCCGAAGCGTTGGCTCCCCTCTCGGACTGGGGTTACCGCCGCCTGGAGAAACTCGCCGGAACCCAGTCAGCCTCTTGAACCATCACATCTGAACCATCACGCCCCACTCAAGTCTCACCGGGGCCTCGCGGCCCATCGGCCGCCCTGCACCAGGTTCGCCTGACTGACGTCCGCCGCCAAGTACCCACAAAAAGGTGGGTACTTGGCGGCCCAGCCAAGGGGGCTGGGGGCAGAGCCCCCAGCGGGGGCCCCAGGGGGCCAAGCCCATGGCAGTAAGGGCCACGTATCAGTGCTGTTGCGGCTTCTGCGGCGTCGCCTCGCTAGGCCGTACGACCACGTATCCCTCCCCCTGCAGCACCAGCTGCACCGCCTCCCCCGAGCCGCCGCGCAGCATCGAGCCCATGGACTGCGAACGGTGCAGGGAGGTCTGGAGGTTGGCGGTCCAGCCGACGATCGCGTCGGTGTCGACGTACACCGGGTACTGCGGCGAGACCGGGATGACCAGCGGATTGCCCTCGCAGACGAGGCCGAGCTTGCCCTGGCCGGTGAAGACGCTGTTGAAGAGGCCGCCGCCGGTCATGCCCGCGCCCTTCACGGTCTTGATCTCGTACGACAGGGAGGCGTCGAAGCACAGGACGTTGCGGCCGTTGACGGTGAAGACGTCGCCGGGGTCGATGTCCACGATGAAGCAGTTCTGTGCCTCTTGCGCGAACCAGGCCTCTCCCTGCCCGCGGACCGCCATGAGCGCCAGCCCCTCCCCGGTGACGGCGCGCTTGAGCATGCCGCCGACTCCCTGGCCCTTGCGCTCGAACTGCAGGTTTCCGCGATAGGCGATCATCGCTCCCTGTCGCGCGAGCATTTCGCCGTTGATCATGTATCGGATCGACTTGGCGTTCTGCACGCTCATGCCCACGGTGGTGGCGGGCTGCACCATGTACTCGCTGGAAAACAGATCACCCTTCATGCGGGCATCGTGTCCCGGACGTGCACGTTCCGCCAAGACTTGTCGCTACGACGCGCCGTAGGAACGCAGACGTAATCCTCCATGTGAACGTCGCCGTGAACGAAGGGCGGGGCGGCCGACGCCCGCTCGCGTCGGCCGCCCCTGTGGGGGGTGGCGGTCTGTAGCTGCCAGAAGGTCAGCAGCAGTTCGTCACAAGGCCCTTCAGGAAGCCCTTCTGAAAGTCCTTCAGGAGGCCCTTCAGAAGGTCAGCTTCCAGCTGTTGATCCGGCCTGTGTCGGCGGAGGCGACGTCCTGGACGCGGAGCTTCCACGTGCCGTTGGCCGTCTCGCTGGAGGCGTTGACCGTGTAGGTGGTCTTGACGTCGTCGGCGGAGTCCGAGCCGCTGGACTTGAGGCGGTACGCCGTCCCGTCCGGGGCGATGAGGTCGATCACCAGGTCACCGCGGTAGGTGTGCGTGATGTCGACGCCGACCTGGAGTGCCGAAGGGGCGTTGCCCGTACGGCCGGTGACGGCGATCGGGGACTCGACGGACGAGCTGTTGTCCGGGATGGAGACGGCCGAGGTGCTGGTGAAGGTGGTGCCCCCCGTGGAGCCGTCGGACCCGCTCACCGCCTGCACCGTCTTGGCCGCGTCGGCCAGACCCGCACCACAGCCGCCCGAGCAAGTACCGGGCAGAGCACGCGAGTTGGTCTTGATCGCGGACTCGATCTGCGCCGGGGTGAGCGAGGACTTCGCCGACTTGGCCAGCGCCGCGAGGCCCGCGATGTGCGGGGCGGCCATGCTGGTGCCCTGGTAGTAGTCGTACGACTCCGAAGACGGGCCCTGCGCGCCGGAGTTCAGCGTGGACAGGATGCCGTTGGCGGTGGTGGTACGGGTCTCGCCGCCGGGGGCCGCGATGTCCACGGTCGAACCGAAGTTGGAGTAGTAGGTCCGGGAGCCGGCGCGGTTGAGCGCGGCCACGGAGACGACGTTGTTGCAGCTCGCCGGGGAGAAGTTGGCCGCGTTGGCGTTGCTGTTGCCCGCCGCGACGACGACCGTGGTGCCGCGGTTGACGGCGTTGTTGATCGCGGTCTGGGTGGCGCTGGTGCAGGCGCCGCCCCCGCCGAGGCTCATGTTGATGACCTTGGCGACGTTGGTGTTGGCGGGCACGCCGGAGACGGTGCCGCCGGACGCCCAGGTGATGGCGTCGATGATGTCGGAGTCGTAACCGCCGCACTTGCCGAGGACGCGGACCGGGGAGATCTTCGCGTTGTACGCGATGCCGGCGATGCCCTTGCCGTTGTTGGTGGCGGCTGCGACGGTGCCCGCGACGTGAGTGCCGTGCCAGGAGGAGGTGCTGCCCTCGGGCTGGCCGCACTCGCCGTCCGCGTACCAGTCACCCGGGTCGGCCGGGTTGCTGTCGCGGCCGTTGCCGTCGACGGCGACCGCGGGGTCGGCGATGAAGTCGTAGCCGCCGACGATGTTCGCGGCGAGGTCGGAGTGGGCGACGTAGCCGGTGTCGATCACGGCGACGGTGACGCCGCTGCCCGTGGTGGTGCCCCAGGCACCGGGCACGCGCATGCCCGCGGTGGACTCGAACAGGTCCCACTGCTTGCTGTACTCGGTGTCGTTCGGGTCCGCGAGGGGCTTGTTGAGGCGGTCCGGCACGACGTACGCGACCTGCGGGTCGGCCTGGTACTCGGCGACGACGTCGGCGACCGCGGCCTTGCTGAGCTTCTTGCCCAGGTCGACGAGCGCGGCGCCGGTGCCGAGGCGGCGCTGGAAGTCGAGGTTCTCGCCCGCGTCCTTGCCCTTGGCCTCGGCGTCTGCGCCGGCAGCCTTGTTCGACTTGGCCTCGCTTGCGCCGGACTTGTAGCCGACGATCAGCCGCTCGGCCGGGGCGGCCACGGCGGCGGCGGCGGAGGCGGCGGAGGCGGCCGTGGCCTGCTCGGCGGCGGCAGCCTTGGTCTTCTCGGCGGGGGCGGCGGCGACCGTGGTGGCGGTGCCTGCCAGCAGCGTTGCTGATATCGCGGTGACGGATATCAGCGTCCGTCTCGCGGAGCGTGGAGTACGCAAGAGTGTGTGCCTTTCGGGGCCGGCTCCGGGGCGAGACGCCCAGCGCGACGCAACACGGAGCAGCGTTCGAATCGCTTCGTCGTCGAAGCGGCGGGGGGTGCGATCGAAGAGACAGTGCGATCGAGAACACGCGGCGGCCAGCCAGATGCGAGCGACCCTTACGGGGGTGACCTGTGGGTCAGCTGTGTTCGAATAGTAGGTGGGGCCACGCTCCTCCGGATACGGGGAAAACCCTCGATCCCTGCCCGAGACCCCCCTACGGGCCGCCCAGTTGAGGACCGGAAGACACCGCTTTCCCCCGCTCGGTCCGGGCTCGTCCCGGCGTTCCGTACCGGCATTCCGCCTCGGCCTGCGAGCCCGTCGGGGCTGGTCAGTTCCCCATTCCCGCCCCTTCCCGAACTGGGGCCGCTCCCCAGGCCCCGCCAGGGGGGGAAGGTGGTGACAGTTGTGTCGCGGCTGCGCGTGCGTCGTGGCTTGTCGCGCCCCGCGGCGGAGCCGCATATGTCACAGCCCCGCGCCCCTTACGGGGCGCTCCTGGGGGGAGCCGTTGCGTCAGATGAACCTTCAGCCCGTTGACGCCAGGAACTGAGTCGCCGCCAGTTCGGCATATAGAGGGTCCGCCGTCACTAGTTCGCGGTGGGTGCCTACGGCTCGTACCTCTCCTGCGTCCATGACGACTATTCGGTCGGCCATGGTGACCGTGGAGAGGCGGTGGGCGACTACCAGGACCGTGGTCGTGCGGGCTACGTCGGCGACCGTGTCGCGCAGCGCCGCTTCGTTGACCGCGTCGAGTTGGCTGGTGGCCTCGTCGAGCAGCAGCAGGCGGGGGCGGCGCAGTAGGGCGCGGGCAATGGCGACTCGCTGGCGTTCGCCGCCGGAGAGCTTGGTGCCGCGGTGGCCGACGAGGGTGTCCATGCCGTTCGGCAGCCGGTCGACCAGGCCGTCCAGGCGGGTGGTCTTCAACGCGCGGAGCAGATCCGCCTCGTCGGCGTCGGGATTGCCGAGTACGAGGTTGTCGCGGAGGCTGCCGGAGAGGACGGGTGCGTCCTGCTCCACGTAACCGATGGCTGACCGGAGGCCGGAGACGTCCCAGTCGGCGAGGTCCTGGCCGTCCAGGGTGATCCGGCCCTCGCCCGGGTCGTAGAACCGTTCGATGAGGGAGAAGACGGTGGTCTTGCCCGCGCCGGACGGCCCGACGAAAGCGGTCATGCCACGCGGTGGGACGGTGAAGGTCACGCCGTGGTGGATGTACGGCAGGTCGTCCGCGTACCGGAAGCGGACGTTCTCGAAGGCGATCGCGGCGGGTTCGGCGCCGGGCAGGGGCAGCGGGGCGGGCGCGCTCGCCGGTTCGGCGGGCAGCCGTCGGGCCTCCTCGATGCGGGCCAGGGCCGCCGCACCGGTCTGGTACTGCGCGACGGCGCCGACGACCTGCTGGATCGGCGACATCAGGTAGAAGACGAACAGCAGGAAGGCGACCAGCGTGCCGATGTCGATGGCACCCGTCGCGACCCGCGCCCCGCCCACCGCGAGCACGGTGATGAACGCGATCTGCATCGACAGACCGGCCGTATTGCCCGCCAGTGCCGACCACTTGGCGGCCTTCACGCTCTGCCGCCACGACTCCTCGGCGGCGGCGTGCACGGCCTGTTCCTCACGGTGCTCGGCCCCGGACGCCTTGACGGTACGCAGCGCGCCCAGGACCCGCTCCAACGAGGCACCCATCGCGCCGACCGCGTTCTGCGCCTGTCTGCTGGCCCGGTTGATACGCGGCACGATCACCCCGATCACCGTGCCCGCGCCGAACACCACGCCCAGGGTGACGGCGAACAGCACAGGGTCGACCACACCCATCATCACGAGCGTGGCGACGAGGGTCAGTCCGCCCGTACCGATACCGACCAGCGAATCCGTGGTGACCTCGCGAAGGAGTGTGGTGTCGGAGGTTATCCGGGCCATCAGATCGCCGGGTTCGCTGCGGTCGACGGCGGCGATACGCAGCCGCAGCAGATGCGACACCAGGGCGCGCCGCGCCCCGAGCACCACCGATTCGGCGGTGTAGCGCAGTACGAAGCCACCCAGCGCCCCGATCGCGGCATTGGCGATCACGAGTGCGGACATGACCAGCAACGCCCCGGTGATGGCCCGGTCGTGCTGCAGGTCCTCGATCAATCCCCGGGCCACCAACGGCAACGCGAGCCCGGTGGCCCCGGTCATCAACGACAGAACGGCCCCGCCCAGCAACGCCCAGCGATGCGGCCGCACATAGCCGAGCAGCAGCCGCCACGGCGGCACGTCGCTCGACGCGGACGCCTCCCTGGACGCCTCGGTATCCGACACCGACACGGCACTCCCCCCATTCCCCGTCCCCATTCAGCCAACGTACGGCACGGCTTGGAAACAGTTCCCCGGATGTGTAGGCCAGTGTTGGCCATTTCAGGCAGGGCGGAGGGGTGTAGTCGGTCGCGAATGATCCAGTAGACGATCGTCTTCTGCCCTTCCCGTGCAGAGGGGAGCAGTCGTTCGCCAATCGCTGGCATGTGCTTCCCGGGGTGTGGGGGCGGGGGTTAGCTTCGGCCCGTTGAGATCATCACAGGTGAGCGGGGGTGCACGGCGATGGGCAAGCGGGCGCGGGGAGCGAAGCAGCGGGAGCCGCGCCCGTTCCGTGCGCTGGCTGGCCCGTTCGTGGTCGCCCCGCCTTCCGGATGCCGTATCCGCACCCGGCTGCACCTCTCGCCCGCCGACGAGGAGGCACTTCGCGCGGTGGGCTCCCACCTGGGCGCGCTGGCCGGAGCAGATCTCGCGGCGCGGGTGCGGATCGGGAACGTGCCCGCCGCGCACAATCGGCGGGCCGAGCGGAAGAAGGCACTGACCGCGCAGTCGTCCTCCCGCTGGGCGGGGTCGATCACCCGCACCAGCGAGGACCAGTACCAGCTGGCCCGGCGGGCACTGAACGCCCGCATCGGTTCCCTGCGCCGGGCGATCGCCACGATCACCTCCCGCCTCGCCGTCACACCGGGCAGCCGGGTGCGACAGGGGCGCAGGTGGGTGCGCGGGTACGCCGATGACACCGAGCGGCGGGCCAAGCAGCAGCGGCTGCAGATCCTGCAGGGCCAGCTGCGCCGGGCGGTGCGGGAGCGGGAGAGCGGCCGGGTGCGGGTCACCCGGGGCGGACGCCGGCTGCTCAACGCCCGCCACCACCTCTACGACGCTGCCACCGCCGAAAAGCCGCTGACCGCAGCCGACTGGCAGGCCCAGCTGGAGGGGTGGGACGCCACGTGGTCGGCGCGGCGGATGTTCCTGACCGCGGACGGCGAGGCGGGCGCACCGTTCGGGAACTACACCCTCAGCGTCGACCCCGCCGACGGCTCCATCGCGATGGTGCTGCCCGACCCGCTGCGCCGGCAGTACGCCAACGCCCCGCGCGGCCGGTACGTGCTGGACGCGACGGCCGTCTTCAGCCACCGGGGCGGGCAGTGGGCCGACCGGATCGCCGCGGGCGCCTCGGTCCGCTACGACATCACCTACGACCCGGCCCGCGGACGCTGGTACCTCGACGCCTCCTGGTCCACCACCGCCAAGGGCCACACAGCCCCGGCCCCGGCCCTGGAAACGCTGCGGCAACATCCGGTCCTCGCGGTGGACCTCAACGCCGACCACCTCGCCGCCTGGGTGCTGGATCCTTGCGGCAACCCCGTCGGCGCTCCCCACACCATCCCCCTGCAACTGTCCGATCTGCCCGCCCCCACCCGCGACGCACG
>NZ_JAAKZX010000164.1 GCF_011045025.1 Streptomyces ureilyticus | reverse complement strand
TCTCGGACCAGTGGGGCTTGGGCAGCAGCCCGGGCAGGGGCTGTAGAAGGCTCCCGAGGAGCCGGAGCCGCTGGGGAGTGGCTCGGGAAGCCAGAAGCTGCCGGACTCCGACCCCTGGCGTGCCTGGTCGAACTTCACCTTCACCGCGAACACCGGTCACGTCCGCGAGGTGGACCTGCTGGTCGTGCCCCCCGGCGGCGTCTGCATGATCGAGCTGAAGGACTGGCACGGCTCAGTCACTTCCGAGAACGGCACCTGGGTGCAGACCACGCCCGGCGACCGCCGCCGTACGCACGGCAACTCGCAAGCGGGTCTGGGTCGCCGAGGCGGTCTGCTTCACGGACAACAGCCTCCGCGTACGCCTGCCAGCCCACGACCAGGTACAAGGTCGGTCCGTACGAGCTGGAGCGCACGACGACCTCCGTAACTGGCGTCCCCAGGCCGCAACCCGAGGGCGTCGAGTCGCCGTGAAGAAGTAGCCGGAAACGGCTCGGTGTTGTGCCCGTACGCCGGTGCCGAGTCGGCCGGACGAGGGGCCGCCGGGTGGGTGTGCGAGCGGTCTCCGGTCGGTACGCGCAGCTCCGACCAGACCGTCTTGCCGGGAGCGGACAAGCGAGGCGTGACACCCCAGTCGTCCGCGAGGGCGGCGACGAGGTGGAGGCCGCGGCCGGACTCGGATGACGAGTCAGGGATCGGGGGAGTGGACGGGGGCTGCTTCTCGGCGCGGGTGTCGGTCACCTCGATGCGGAAGGTGCCCTCAGCCAGGGTGAGTTGGAGGTGGAAGTCCCGGCCGGGGACGTGGCCGTGGCGTACGGCGTTGGCGCTGAGTTCGGCCGTGATGAGGGTGAGCGTCTCGTTGACCGGGGTCGAGTACGGGTGGCCCCAGTCGTTCAGGCGGTGCGAGACGAGTCGGCGGGCGAGGCGGGCACCACGCGGGGTTGAGGTGAAGCGCATGGTGAACTCGCGTTCGGGTGCGGGGTGTTGTGGCATATGTCCGCTGGGGGGAGTTGCTGACTTCATGGGGTCAACGGTCGCGGACTCTGCGTAGCGTTGAACAGGCGCGATGCGCTGACGGGTGCGGGCTGTACACGTGGGCGGTGCGCTTGTACGTGGTGGTGGCGTGACCGGTTCACGGGCCGTGCGTTGGGCGGGCGGAGTGCGGTGACTGTGATGGTCGTACGAGAGGAGCTGCGGCGTGGACGACGAGGTTCAGCAGCCGGAGTACGAGTTCGGGGCGGGCATTCTCCATGTGTTCGGGCGGCAGTTGAAGCTGTTCCGGGAGCGGGCGGGGATGGACCGCGCGAAGCTCGGGTCGCTGACCGGGTACTCGGCCTCGACGATCGCGTCGTTCGAGCAGGGGAGACGTATTCCGCCGCCGAAGTTCATCGACCGGGTCGATGAAGTGCTGGACGCGGGTGGGGTGTTGAGCGCGAGCAAGGAGGAGGTGGCTCGGGCTCAGTATCCGGCGTTCTTCCGGGATGCGGCCAGGTTGGAGGCGAAGGCGGTAGCCCTGCATGTATACGCGACCAAGGCGGTACCAGGGCTCTTGCAGACGGAAGACTACGCGCGAGCGGTGTTCTCCATGTGGCGTCCGCTGCTGGACGAGGAGACCATCAACGAGCGGGTTGCGGCTCGCCTGGCACGCCAAGAGATCTTCTCCCGGGCCCCGTTGCCCACCCTCAGTTTTGTCATCGAGGAGTTCCTTCTGCGGCGACCGCTCGGTGGACGGGCCGTGATGCAAGGCCAGTTGGAGCAGCTTCTGTTGCACGGGCACCGGCGCAACGTGGAAATCCAGGTGATGCCGATCGAGCGGGAGGAGCATGCTGGGTTGGAAGGCCCCTTCACCTTGATCGAGACGCATGAAGGGCAGAGGATCGCCTACGTGGAGGCGTACAAGGACAGCCGTCTCCACACGGAGCGGAGGCAGGTACGGGAGCTCGAGGAGCAGTACGGCATCCTTCGGGCCCAGGCGCTCACTCCGCGCGAGTCGCTGGCCCTCATCGAGAAGTTGCTTGGAGAGAGATGAACGCCCAACCGCTCACAATGCCGGTACCTGAGTCGGCCTGGTACAAGAGCAGTTACAGCACGGGCTCGGGCGGCGAATGCGTCGAGGTCGCCGCCCGCTCCGGCACGGTTCACGTCCGCGACTCGAAGGACACGACCCGTGCAGCCCTGGCCGTAGAACCCACGGCGTGGACCGCGTTCGTCGAGTTCGCGGCACGCTGACAGCCGCACGGCCCTCGGCAGGCGGTGCTTGCCGAGGGCCATGCGCATGTCCGCCTCCGCAGCACCTTCAGCAGTCCTCGCGCCTTGCTCACCGCGAACCGCGACAACCCGTAGGAGTACCGGACATCCGGGGCGGGTCCAGGGTGACGATCTCCCGGTCGAAGAAATCGCGGAATCCCTCACCGCGCTGATAAAGCGCATCGAATCCGGCGTTCGTTTCCCGGATCAGTGAGCGGTCGGTGTAACGCTTGGCTCCGGCCGCGTTTCCGTCCTCGTCGTAAACGACCTCGTACATGACCGCATCGCCGAGAATCACTACTTCTGGAACCGGGCGACTGTGCTCGATGTTCGAAATATCGGCAGCGTCGATAACCTTGATGTCGTCGCCCAGGTCCACGCGTACGCGCAGGACGAACAACTCCCACTGGACATACGGCGTGACCGGGAATTCCACGACGCGGAGGCGACGGTGCCTGACGCCCAGTCGTGACGCCTGGCGCAGCTCTTGGGTGTAGTCCTCGCGCCTCTCGTCGGCCAGGGACAGCGCCCTCTCCCAGTCGCCGTCGGCGAAGGCCTCCCAGCTCGGGAAGCCGCGCTCCTTGAAGTGCTGGCCGCGCTCGAGCTTGTTGAGGAAGCCGATCCCGCTGGTGTAGACCCGGCCCAAGTCCGCGTGGTACGCCGGGCGTTCCAGGCGTTCGGAGGCGCCGCCGGGGAAGGAGTCAAACACTGGGGATGTCCGGCTTCGCCGCGATGAGCATGTTCCTGGGGATGACCACGAGGCGTTCGTCCGACCCGATCGAGACTCCGTCGGGCAGGTTCTTGCCGAGCGACTGGGTGAGGTCCCGGCCGATGACGGCGATGTCGCCGTTGGTGAGTTCCCAGATGTCCGGGCAGTCAGGAGTTCCGGTTGTGGTGCCGAGTTCCTGGGGTGATTTTCCGATTCGCTGTTTGAAACTCGTGCCGGGATCGGCTTCCCATGGCCTGGCCATATCCGTCGCCCCCTCGATCGGTCTGGATGCTTCACTGTAGCGTGCAACTTGCCTGCCTGGCCATGTGTCAGATCCGGCCTGCGGGGGTAATGGCCAGGTTTGATTGCTCCTTTTCCCGTAAAAAGATCAGGTCAATGCGCGCCAGGCGGCAATTTTTATCTGTGGTGTCAGCAAATCGGGTGAACGGAGGGGTGGCTGTGGACCCAGAAGTGACCTTGCTCGCACAGAGCGCGGGGACCACCTTGGTCGCGTTGATGGCGACCGATGCCTGGCACCATGTGCGTGACGGGGTCACACAGCTCTGGCGCCGGACGCAACCCGAGCGCGCCGAGACCGTGGCCGCCGAGTTGGAGGCCAGTCGTGCGGACGGGGTGGCCGCCGTGGCGGCGGACGACCAGGAGACCCTGGACGAACTGCGCCTGCAATGGCAGGGGTTGGTGCGGCGGCTGCTCGTAGCCCGGCCCGCCGCCGTCGAGGAACTGCGCGCGCTGCTGGACCAACTCGATCCCGATGGCTCGGCCGCCCGGCAGATCAGCCAGCACGCCACCGCGTCCGGTCAGGCCCGGGTCTACCAGGCAGGACGTGACCAGCACATCGCAGAGCGATGACGGGCGGGACGGACGGCCACGCCGAGGACCACGGACGCGTCTACCAGTCGCGGGGCGACCAGCACATCAGCGAGCACCACCACTACGGCGGTGACGGGCCGGAGCACGGCGGACCGGACTCGGTGCGACGCCCGGCGGTCGGCCGGCCCCCCGTCGCGCTCCGCGACCGCAGCGAGGTGATGGAACGCCTGCGGGCGAGCGTCAAGGCGGAGTACGGCGGCCAGGTCTACGTGCTCTACGGCATGGGCGGCTCGGGCAAGACGGCCGTCGCCTGCGCCCTCTTCCAGGAGGTCACCGCAGAACAGGGCCGGGTGGGCCTGTGGGTCAACGCCTCCGACCGTGCGAGCCTGCGCGCCGGCATGCTCGCCGTCGCCGCCGACCGAGGGGCGGGCGACGGCGAACTGCTCGCCGCCCGCAACGGCCTCAGACCCGCCGCCGATCTCGTCTGGACGTATCTCGACCGTTCCGCCGAACCCTGGTTACTGGTCCTGGACAACACCGACGAGCCGGAGATCCTGCGGGACGGCAATTGGCTGCGCACCAGCCCGCGCGGCACCGTCCTGGTGACCACACGGCGCGCGGCGGCCCGGTGGTGGCCGGGCGCCGAGCTGCAGTACATCGGCGTCCTGCCCCGAGAGGACGCGGCGCTCGTACTGCGCGATCTCGCCCCGCACAGCGGTACCACGGAGCAGGCGGCGCGGGTCGCGGACCGGCTCGGGCGGCTGCCACTCGCCCTCACCCTGGCGGGTGGCTTCCTCTCCCACCAGGTCATCGACCCCTGGACGATGGACACTTACGGTGACCAGCTCGACGGAGACGAACGGGTCCAGCTGATCGACCGGGGAGCCGACGCGCTGTCCGAAGCGGACCCCCGGCATCTGGTCGGCCTGACCTGGCAGTTGACCCTCGACGCGTTCGAAGCGCGCGGGCTGCCCGAAGCGGCGGCCCTGCTCAGGCTGCTGGCCCGGTTCGCCGCCGAACCGCTGCCGCTGACTCTGCTCAACCACGCCGACATCAGCGCCGTACTGCCTCGTGCCCGAACCGAGACAGCCCTCAGAGCCCTCCTCGACCAGTCGCTGTCCGAACTGGTCGACGCCGCCGGCGCGAGCTGCGTACAAAGTCACGGCATCCTGCTCGACAGCGTCTCGGCGGCGACCCCCGCGGACCTGGTGCCCGCCCTCGACACGACAGCCGTCCGGCTGCTCGACGCGGCCGTGCCCGGCGTACCCGACGCGGGTCCGCACGATCCGCGACTGCGCCTGCTGGTACCTCACGCGCTGGCGCTGCTGAGTCACATCGGCGGGCCGTCCGCCGCCGACGCCCTGGCCGTCGCGACGCGCCTGTCGGTCGCCCTGCACCGGACCGGTGACTACCTCTCAGCCTGGGAGACCGCCCGAAGCGCGGCGGATCTCGCACAGCGACTCCTCGGCGCGGACCACCGTACGGTCCTCGCCGCCCGCTCCAGGGCTGGGCGGGCACTGTTCCGGCTGGGCAGATACGCCGAAGCCGAAGCGGCGCTCCGCGCGGTCCGTGACGCCCAGGAGCGCCTGTTCGGCGCCGACGACCCCGACACCACGGACAGCGGCTATGGACTCCAGCTCGTGCTGGCGAACCTCGGCAGACGCGAGGAATCCGTCGCGCTGCTCCGCGACACCGTAGCCGGGCGGCGCTCGGCGCTGGGCCCCACGCATCCGCTGACCCTGCGGGCCCGGGCCAGCCTGCTGGAGATGCTGCCCGCCGCCGAAGTGGTCGCCGAGGAAGGCGGCACACTGCTCACGCTGCCGTCGGAATGCGATCGGTTCCTCGGCCCCGACCACACCGTGACACTGGGCGCCCGGCACAACCGAGCGTGGGCGCTGTACCTCCTGGGCCGCTTCGACGAGGCCGACCGTGAGATCCGGCGGGTCGCCGAGACGTATGTGCGGCGTTTCGGGCCCGAGTACCCGATGGTGCTCGCCGCCCGGCAGCTCCTCTCCCGGACCCGGGCCGCGCTCGGACACGTGGAGGAGGGGATCGCGCTGATGACCGACGTCGTCGAGCGGCGGGAACGCGGCCTGGGCCCCGAACACCCCTTCACGGTCGCGAGCCGGCAACTGCTGGACGGCTACCGGTCGGGGGGATGGCGGCCGTAGTGCTTCCGGTGGGATGGGAGCGGTCCGCACGGACGGTGCGCGAGGGTATACGGCACGGGGTCGATGGGAGTACGGGTCCGGACGGGTGGGGTTACGCTCGCCTACTGCTCCGTCACCACTGCAACCTGCCCACACCGCGCAGGTACCGCACCGCCCAGCCGCCGAATCGCTCGCGGTCTACGCGACCACCGTCGGGTTCGCCTGCAGTTGCGGGTACGTTGCGAGCCTGACTGTCCAAGCGTCCAAGATCTCAATACGGTTGGTGCCGGATGATCCGCGGTGCTGGATGGTCGAAGGGGGCTGTGTGGAGGCCGAGTTGCAGGGGCTTGCCATGGCGGGGGCGACGGCGTTGGTCGGGCTGATCGTTTCCGAGGGGTTTGAGCGGGCGAAGAGCGGACTGGCCCGGCTGTTCGGGCGGGGAGCCTCGGGTGAGGCCGCTGAGGAGGAACTGCAAGCGGCGCACGAGGACTTGACCAGGGCGCGGGCGGTGGGTGACGTCGGGGCTCAGTCGGATGTCCAGGCCCGCCTGCAGCATCGGCTGGAAGGTGTGTTCCGGGAGGATCCGGATGCGGCCGGGGAACTGGCGCGGCTGTTGTCCGAGTTGGCGCCGGACGCCTCACATGCCTTCGTCAACCTGGTCAGTGGCGGGGTGAACCTCGCTCCGGTCTTCCAGAGTTCGCCCATTTCCGGAGACATCCATTTCCACGTTCCGTCGGCGCCGTCGTCCGCCACGGGCGATCGGGTCAGACCTGATCAAGTGCCCGTCGTGACCGGGACGTTCAGCAATCGGACGGTCCAGCTCGGGGACTTGGAAGCGTGGCTCGGCATGCTGGCGGGAGACTCCGGATCCGTGGGTGTCCGTGTGCTGTCCGGGCTGCCGGGAGTCGGCAAGTCGGCCCTGGCCTGGCGGTGTGCGGAAAGGGTCAAGGGGCTGTTTCCGGATGGGCAGTTGTACGTGGATTTCGCGACCCTGCGTGACCTGGTCACCCCGATGACCGGTCCCGGCGGGGATGTCTCCGAGGCGCTGGCCATGTGTCTGAGGGGCCTGAGGGGCCTGTCGGGAGGCGACTTCGGCATTCCGGACTCGCTCCTCGACCGGGCCAACCTGTTCCGGTCGCGCACGGCCGGCTTGCGTATCCTCCTCGTCCTCGACGACGTGAACCAGGCCGCACAGGTGCGCGCGCTGATTCCCAAGGGCGCCGGCAGTGCCGTACTGGCCACGAGTCAGGGCACCATCGGTGAACTCGCTCTCGATGGAGGTACCCGGTTCGTTCCCGTCAAGCCGCTGGACGTACACGGCGGGCTGGAACTGCTCAAGGACCGGTGCGGTGCGGAGGCGGTCGAGGCCGAACCGGAGGCCGCGGAGCGCCTGGTGCGGCTGTGCGACGGGTTGCCCGTGGCTTTACAGGTCGCGGCGGCGCGGCTGGTCGGCGACAGCCTGAGCATGGCGGAGCTGGCCGCCGAACTCGACGACGAAACCGGCCGGCTGGCCGGACTCGCACTGGACGGTGAGGAGTCCTCGGTGTCCGCTGTTCTGGGTCCCTCCTACCGGCTGCTGCCGCCCGACGCGGCCCGGCTCTACCGGCTGCTCGGATGGCTGCCGTTCGGCCTCTTCGACGCCGGCGTGGCCGCGGTCGCCGCCGGCACCGATCCGGGGAGCGCGAAGCGCCTGCTGGGAGTGCTGGCGAAGGCCGGCCTGGTGGAGAAGGCGCACGACAAGCGGTACCGCATGCACGATCTCGTCCGTCTGCATGCCCGGGAGCGTGCGGCCGAGGAGGAACCGCAGACCGAGCAGTCAGCCCTGACCCAGCGCGTGGGCACGCACTATCTCGTCCTGACCGCATTCGCCGACCGGGCGCTCAGGAGGGAGCGCCTGCGGATCGCCGACCTCGAGGATCTGCTGCGGGACGCTGCCGACCCCTTCGCCGCAGCCGACGGGCCACCGCCGCTGGAGTGGCTGGACGCCGAGCGCTCCGCCATCCTCGCGGTACTGCGTGACGCCGTACGGCACGAGCTGCACACCCTGGCCTGGCGACTGGCCGAGTCGTTCTCGGTGCTGTTCCTGTACCACCGCTACCTGCGGGCATGGACGGAAACGCTGGAGCTGGGCATCGAGGCGGCGGAGGCGGCCGTGGCGGCGGCGGACACAGCGGGGGAGATGGAGGAGGCCACGGCGGGCGGTGCGCGGCTGCGCAGCCTGCTGTCGCGCCCGCTCATCGACCTGGGCCAGAACAATCGCGCGGGAGAGCAACTGCAGCGGGCCGTCGAACTCGCCGAGGCAACCGATCGCCTCGACCTGCGGGCCTCCGTTCAGGAATTCCTCGGCCGATACCTCGAGATCGTCGACCCGTCCGAAGCGGCCGGGGCGTACCGGCGCTCCCTCCAACTCAACGAACAGGCCGGGGAAACCCGCGGCGTCGCCCTCGCCACCTTTTTCCTCGGACGTGCGCTGGACGCCCGCGGTGATCACGCGGAGGCGATGGCCCTGCTGCGTCGGGCGCAGCGGGACCTGGAGAACCGTGAGGAGCCGGACCTGCGGATGGCGGCCCGGGTGAAGGCCGCCATCGGCGTCGTACACGGTCATCTCGGCGACACCGGGCAGGCGATCCACGACCTGCGTGAGGCGATCCGGGAACTGGCCGGGGTGGCGGACGGGATGCAGTACGAGGCGCAGGCCCGGGTGCGGCTGGCCGGTCTCGCCGAGCAGGCGGGCGGTCAGGAGGAGCTGGTGCGCGAGTGCCTGAGCCGGGCGGCCGGCATCAATGATGCGCTCGGCAATCAGCGCCTGGCGGAGGAACTGCGGCGGCGGTTGACCGATCTCGACCGCTGAGCCCGGGTTGGTTCCGGTGTGGGCGCGCAGCGGCTATCCGCTCGGAGCAACGGCTATCCGCTCGGCAGCGCGGGACGAAGACGCAGGACGACGTCCTCGTCCCGCAAGTCGCCGATCCGCAGCGTTACTTGGGCACCGTCCAGGGCGAGTCCCGCTCGCAGGCAGGCGTAGACGACCGCAGCCGGGAGGCCCGCATCCGAAGCCGGTCCCGTGACCGCCGCCTCCACGACCCGTCCGTCCCGGAGCCCGACCAGGCAGCTGCCCCCGCGCACCGCCGACGACGCGAGAAGGCTTCCGGGGAGCCGGGTGAGGGTGTCCCCGATCCAGGCCAGTGCCTCGACCGACGTGGGCGCCGGATCGCGTCGTACGAGTGCCGAGGCGCTCTCGGTCAGCCGGAGGTCGCGTTCGTCGTCGGCGCAGGACAGATGGGTGAAGCAGGTGGCGGATTCCGGACGGTTCTCGCCGTACGCGGTCACGGTCGCCGGAATACGGCGCACGGTGATGGTCGGCACCGCGCTGTTCCCGGTGACGTCGGTGGTCACCTGCCACGAGGCGACCGAGGCCGCGGGCGGATCCGGCACGGGCAGTACCAGGGGAGCCGGGGGAGGGGAGGACCGCTCCGGGAGTTTCAGCAGGTGGTAGACGGCCGTACGGAGCCGGGCGAGGGCGTGTCCCGGCTCGGCGAAGGCCCGTGCGGCGACGGAGGCGTACCGGTCGGGCGTGTGCTCGCGTACGACGTCCTCCACCTGCTGTCGCAGGTTCCCGCGTGGATCGAGTCGCGGTGCGACGGACGCCAGGTGGTGGACGGCAGTCTCCGGCACCGCGTCACCGCCGAACGCCGCCAGCAGCAGCGGAACGCCCGCGGACGCTCCGTACAGCGTGACGGAGCCATGATCGCCCACGAGGACGTCCGCGGCGACGAGCGCGGGCCGCCAGGCGTGGACGATCGGCATCAGCAGCAGGCCCGCGTCCAGGGCAGCGGCCTGAAGGGTACGGATCTGCCAGGCGCCGTGGGCCGACCACACATTGGGGTGGATGATCGCGCCGACCCGGTACTCGTCGCAGGGAAGTTGCGCGAGGAGACGCGGGAGCAGGTCCGGATCGGTCCCCAGAAGGGATGTGGGCCCCCAGGTGGAACTGACCATGACCAGACGCTGATGGTCCGCGACGCCCAGCGCCTCCCTGTAGGCCTTCCTACGCGCCCGACTGGCGACCAGCTCGTCGAGGCACGGGTCGCCGACCAGCAGCGTGCGTCCGGCCGCCTTCGGGTGGGTGGCGAGCAGTTGCTCCTCCTGCGCCGGATGCGAGACGGCGAGCCAAGCCCGGCCGCTCTCCAGCAGGGAGTCCGGCACGACCCCGGAAAGCCTGTCGCGCGCACTCCGCGAATCCGGTACGAGCTTTTGGAAGCCGACGCCGTGGGGCAGCACCAGCACCGGGCAGTCGCCCTCCGGCACGTCGATGTTCTCGCTGGCGGAGAGGATGAGGTCCGGGGCGATGTCCCCCAGCTGCGCCCAGGGCATGACCCGGCACCCGGCATCGTGGAGGAGGCCGAGGACGCCCTCGTTGAACGCGGACGTGGGGTCGTAGGCGAAGACGACGGTCACACGGTCGTCGCCGCGCAGGAGCGAGGGCAGCACTTCGAGGACGCGCACGGTCGAGGTGACCGTACGGGCGGCGACGACGAGTATGCGTTCGCCCTGGAAGGTGCTCCAGCGGTGGGCGTCAGACCCCACGGGCACGCGAAGCGGCCGGCTACCGAACAAGGCGGCCGCCTCTAACAAACCCGAGCCTCCAGTCGGCCAGCGGCCAGCGGCTCGCGGCTCGCGGCTCGCGGCTCGCGGCTCGCGGCTCGCGGCTCGCGGCTCGCGGCTCGCGGCTCGCGGCTCGCGGCTCGCGGCTCGCGGCTCGCGGCTCGCGGCTCGCGGCTCGCGGCTCGCGGCGACGGTGCTTTTATCGCGTTTCAAGCCGGTTGGCAATCTTTCGAGAGGGACGTGGCGGGTGGACGGGCGTGTGAACTCGTACACGGTAACGAACCATGCCGACCGCAACGTAGGCATCGGTCACGGGGGCGGCGGGGTACACGTCGGTGATCGACGCCGATCCTGCGGAGATGGACCGCTGTCTCCGGGATGGTGCGGAGGCCACCGGTTCGGGGGAGCTCGAGTGCTGAGACACCGGGCTGCACCAACAGCTGCGCCATAGCGGCGTACGACGCCGTACCAGTCGGCGTCGGTTCACCGCGGGCGACCTTCAGCCCTCGGTCAGGCTGAGGCGTAGCACCACGTAGCTGTGATGTTCGCGTCCATGCGGTGAGCGGACCGTCGACACAAGGACCTCGGCGGTGATGTGACGGTTCGCGTAGGCGCTCAGCAGGCTGGTGACTTCGTGATTCACGCGGGCCGTGATCACTCCCTGGTCGGCAGTCTCGATCTCCACGGTCCCCCGCAGTGTGCTGCCGCCGACGAGCCTGCCCGTCAGCTGCTCTTCGTGTTCCTCGGGCTGGACGGCCCGCAACGCGTCACGGCACTGCTGGGCGCTCCTCGCCTCCAGGCGAGATGCGCGTACCCCGCTGTAAGGAGAACTCCAAGTCAAGTTGATGTCGGCGCCGGAGTCCGCCAGGACGTCAGTCAGTTCGGCTAGGCGACCGAAGACGCGGCTGCCCAAGGGGAGGGCCGTGGCGATCACCGCGTCGACGGCTCCCGGGCCCGCACCCGCCCGGTCGGTGAGATCGAGAACAGTCCCCATCGCGCGGTCCAGCAGGGACTCGGCCGAGGCCACCTCCGGCAGGGGCAGCGCGCTCTCGTCTACGGGTGCTTCCTCCAGAACCATGCCGTAGGAGGACGGGAAGGACGCCGTCGCGTAGAGGCGCGTCGCCTTTCGGACCGCATTCGGGATCGGGCCGTACTCGTGCGTCGGACGGCTTTCGTCGAGGGCGTGGGCGATGGTCGACACGGTGTCCTGGAAGGAGAGTAGCCACCGTCCCAGCACGTACGACTCCACGCTGTGCTCCTTGACAGGAGATCCGGTCAGCGCCAGCCGGAGCCGGCGCCGCTCACGACCTGGTTCGGCGTCACCCGTTCCCAGGCCCACGGCCTTCTGGAGCTTGCGCAGCTGGGCCTGGGTCAGCTCGTCCGCCGACCGCAGTGGGGCGTGGCCGGGTACCTTGCTTCGATTGGCCCGCAGCCAGGCCCTCATGGCTTCCTTGTCCGAGGGGTCGGGCAGGCTCTGCGGTGTGTTCACAGCAGCACCTCCACATATCCTCGCCGGGCTCCGTCAGGGATGCCGTTCGCTCCGCTCCGGCAGCGCTGCCAGATCTCGTCCCAGACCCCGAGGCCCTCGAAGACCTTGTGGTCGTCCGGTGCCATGGCTCCGGTCAATCCGAGGGCGTGGAAGTCGGTCGTCTCCGGCAGGCGCAGCACATATGCGTCCACCCGCATGCCATGGCGCACACACCAGTCCTTCGTACCCAGATTGTCAAGGTCGTCAACGGTGTCCGGGTCCTCGGTCGCCTGGGCGTACGCGTCCGACGGGATGAGATAGGTGACGTCGACGTCCTCAGGGTCCAGCTTCCCGCTGACGAAGCTTCCGGCGAGCCAGAGTCGGCCTACCGCGGCGGTTGCGACCTCCACCAGGGCGAAGTGGATCCGTAACTCCTGCAGGAGTGCGTGACGGGTGGAGGAAGCCGAGAAGTGCTCCGCGCTCACGAGTTCTGCCTCCACCTCGTCCCAGGTCAGCGGAAACCTGCCCGGAGGAGGGCGCCCGCTCGACCCGCGAAGTGCGGCGCTGGAAGTGGGCTAGAAGGTGTAGCGGGTGTGGCTGAACACCTGGCCGTCGTGGCCGAAGCTGTATCCCGTGCCGGGGGCTACCGCGAACAGCAGGTCGTTGCCCTTGCGGATGGTGTCGCCGAAGCCGTAGAAGATCCCCTCCGGCGAGGTGATGTGGTCCCCGTACTGCTCTTCGAACGCGGCGATGACCTCCTCCTGCCGGGCCGGATCCGTCACCCGCTCCGCCGTGCCCTCGATCACGAGGTCGAGGCCTTCGGAGGAGAGCGAGTTGTGCCCTGTGGTGAGGGCGCAGTGGGCGTTGCCGGCCAGATTCTTCGCCTTCTGCTCGTCCGGCCCGGTGCTGAAGTGCAGCGCCCCGTCGTGCCAGGCGGCGATCAGCGGCGTGACGTGCAGTCGGCCGTCCGGCCGGACCGTGGTGATCCAGAAGACCTCGGCGGCCCGCAGCCGGCGTTGGGCCTCGGCCCAGTCGGTGGCGGTGACGTTCTCCGCGCCCGGGCGCGGGTTGAGCGCGGAGCTGTAGCGGGCGTCGAGCTCGGTCGTGGGCTGCTTCGGCGTCATGGGGAACTCCCTTCCCTCGTCTTGTGACGACGCTACGCAGCCCGGCCCGGCGGCGCCCAGTCGTCGACGGCACCGGGCGCCGTCGTCCACGGCACCGCCACCGACCCGCCGTACCGCTCGACCTGCCTGCCTGGTGTCACCTGACCGGCCCCCACTACCTCGGGCCGCCTCTGGAACCTGCCGGGCGGTGTACGCGCTGCGGCTCGCCGCCGATGCGCACCCCCAGCCCCGACGCGCCAGGGTCGCCCGCCGCGCAGGCGGCTGCGGCCTGGCGTTTGGCGGCGGCGAGGGTGCACACCCCGGTCAGCGCCGTCGCCGCAGATACGCCGCCACCGCGCTCCCGCCCGCGTCAGCTCCCCAATGCCGCCAGCACCACGGCCCTCGCCTCCTCCTGGACCCGACGCAGATGGTCCGGTCCGAGGAACGACTCCCCGTAGATCTTGTAGACGTCCTCGGTGCCCGAAGGGCGGGCCGCGAACCAGGCGTTGGCCGTGGCGACCTTGATGCCGCCGAGGGCGGCGCCGTTGCCGGGGGCCTCGGTGAGGACCGTGGTGACCGGGTCGCCGGCGAGGGTGTCGGCCGTGACCTGTTGCGGGGACAGCTTCGCCAGCAGCGCCTTCTCCTCGCGGGTGGCCGGGGCGTCGACGCGCGCGTAGGCGGGGGCGCCGAAGCGGTCGGTGAGCTGGGCGTAGTGCTGCGACGGCGTCTTGCCCGTGACCGCCGTGATCTCGGAGGCGAGCAGGGCCAGGAGGATGCCGTCCTTGTCGGTGGTCCACACCGAGCCGTCGCGGCGCAGGAAGGACGCGCCCGCCGACTCCTCGCCGCCGAAGCCGAGCGTGCCGTCGGACAGGCCGTCCACGAACCACTTGAAGCCGACCGGCACTTCGACCAGCTGCCGGCCGACGTCCGCCGCGACCCGGTCGATCATGCTGGACGACACCAGGGTCTTGCCGATCCCGGCACCCGCGGGCCACTGCTCGCGGTGGGAGAAGAGGTACGAGATCGCCACGGCCAGGTAGTGGTTGGGGTTCATCAGGCCGCCGTCCGGCGTGACGATGCCGTGCCGGTCGGCGTCGGCGTCGTTGCCGGTGGCGATGTCGAACCGGTCGCGCTGCTCGATGAGCGAGGCCATGGCGTACGGCGAGGAGCAGTCCATACGGATCTTGCCGTCCCAGTCCAGCGTCATGAAGCGCCAGGTGGGGTCGGCGAGCGGGTTGACCACCGTCAGGTCGAGCCCGTGCTGTTCGGCGATCCGGCCCCAGTAGGCGACCGAGGCGCCGCCGAGCGGGTCGGCGCCGATGCGTACGCCGGCTGTCCGGATCGCCTCCAGGTCCAGGACGTTCGGGAGGTCGGCCACGTACGTGCCGAGGAAGTCGTAGCGGCCCGTGCCGGGGGCGGCCAGCGCGCGGGCGTAAGGGATGCGCCGTACGTCCTTCAGGCCGCCGGTGATGATCTCGTTGGCGCGGTCCTGGATCCAGGAGGTCGCCTCGGAACCGGCGGGGCCGCCGCTCGGCGGGTTGTACTTGAAGCCGCCGTCGGCGGGCGGGTTGTGCGAGGGGGTGACCACCACGCCGTCGGCCAGGCCGGACGTGCGGTTACGGTTGTGGGCGAGGATGGCGTGCGAGAGGGCCGGGGTGGGCGTGTAGCCGTCGGTCTGGTCGATGAGGACGGTCACGTCGTTGGCGGCGAACACCTCCAGGGCCGTGATCCGCGAGGGCTCGGACAGGGCGTGGGTGTCGGCGCCGAGGAACAGGGGACCGTCGGTGCCGTGGGCGGCGCGGTACTCGCAGATGGCCTGGCTGGTGGCCGCGATGTGGTCCTCGTTGAACGCCGCCACCAGGGACGAACCGCGGTGCCCCGAGGTGCCGAACGCCACCCGCTGCCCGGGCTCGGCCGGGTCGGGGTGCAGCGCGTAGTACGCCGTGACCAGACGGGCCACATCGATGAGATCCTCGGGCCCGGCGACCTGCCCCGCTCGCGCATCCTGCATTTCCCGCTCCTCCGCCAAGGGTCGACCGTTTCGTACGGTCCTCATTCGGTCCTCATTCTCTCCTGCCCGGCCCGCTCACCGACGTGAGGGAGTGATCCGGCAGTGACTCGGCAGTGACCCGGCGGGTGCGTTCGGGACGCGCAGAACGGCTGGAACAACGGCTGAAACAAGGTCAACTGCCCCTGCAGCGCGGGATAATGGTGCTTTCTCGCGACGCGGCGATCAGGGGAGCGGATCGGTGAGCTCTGCCGGAGAAACGGACCGTTGGGGCGTGGGCGGCGGCCGGGGCGAGCGGCATGCGGTCGTCGTGGGCGGGAGCCTCGCGGGGCTGCTCGCGGCGCATGTCCTCGCCGGGCACGCCGACCGGGTGACCGTCGTCGAGCGCGACCGGTTCCCGGACGGCACCGGGCCGCGGCCGGGCGTACCGCAGGGCCGGCATCCTCATGTCCTGCTGGAGGGCGGGCAGGTGGCCCTGGAGTCGTTGCTGCCGGGCTTCCTGGCGGAGCTGCGGGCGGCGGGGGCGCCGCGGGTGGGCATGCCGTCGGACATGGTGATGTGGCAGACCGGGCGCTGGTTGCGGCGGCTGTCGGCGTCGACGTACATCTACACCGGTTCCCGCGCGCAGCTCGAGGAGCAGGTGCGGCGGTGGGTTCTCGCCAACCCGGTGATCAGCGCGGTGGAGGGGACCGATGTCGTCGGGCTCCTCGGTGACGCCTCGCGTGTGCGGGGCGTGCTGCTGCGGGACCGCTCCGGCGACGCCCGCGGGGAGCCACCCGCCCTCGAGGCCGATCTGGTCGTCGACGCCTCGGGCTGTGGCACGAAAGCCCCGCAGTGGCTGACGTCGATCGGGGCTGAGGCCCCGCACGAGGAGACCATCGACACCGGGCTCGCGTACGCCTCCCGCGTCTACCGAGGCAAGAGCGGCGTCCTCGACGGCGACACCCTCGGCTACTACGTCTACCCCGACCCCACCCAGGTCCACGCCGGAGGCGCGCTGCCGCTGGAGGACGGCAGCCATCTGGTCATCGTCTCGGGACTGCGCGCCGACGAACCGCCCACGGACGACGACGAATTCGAGACGTACGCCAAAAGGCTGCCGCATCCGCTCCTGCACCGGTGGCTGGACGAGGCCGAACCGCTCTCACCGCCGTTCGGCTACCGCCGCACCGCGAACATCCGGCGCCGCTACGACCTGCCCGGCCGCCACCCGGCCGGATTCCTCGCCACCGGCGACGCCCTGTGCACCTTCAACCCGGTCTACGGGCAGGGCATGGCCGTTGCCGCGATGAGCGCGGTCGCCCTGCGCGACGCCCTGGCCGACCCGCGCCGGACGCCCACGACGCGGCGGGTGCAGCGGGCACTCCTCGCGGCTTCCCGGCAGGCCTGGGACATCTCCGCCGGAGCGGACCGCAAGATGCCGGGCGCGCTCGGCAACGCGGCAGCCGCCGGGCCTGCAGACAACGTCGCCGACTGGTACCTCCAGCGCGTCCAGGAGCGCTACCCCGGCGACCCCGTCGTAGGGAACGCCTTCCGCTCCGTAATCACCCTGTCCGCGCCCATCACCGCCCTGTTCGCTCCACCCGTGGCCCGCTCGGTCCTCTTCAGCCCGCCCGCGCCGACGTCCACCGAGCCGCCGACGGCACCGGAGAAACCGGGGGCCTGAGGGAGGTGTCTTAGGGCAGCGGGTTCCACGGGGACTCCTTACACCCCCGCAGCCGCCCCGTGCAGATTCTTCGCTGCCAGCGCGAGCCCCTCCGTCTGGGAGTACGCCGCGTCCTCGTGTTCGATGTTGACTGCCATGTCCGGGTCGATATCGGCCAGGGCGCGCAGGAACTCGGTCCAGTACGGGATGTCGTGGCCGAGGCCGATGGCGACGAACTTCCACGCCGGGTTCTCCGGCCAGGCGTTGCACCAGAAGCCGTAGCCCGTGGGGACCTTGTCGGGGGCGTTCGCGGGCACGCGCGTGAACGACGTGTCCAGTACGCCTCGGATGTCGGCGCCGGGGCACAGCGTCGCGTCCTTCGCTGCGGCGTGGAACACCAGCGGGCCCAGCCACTTGATGGAGGCGACGACCTCCATGCCCTGCCACATCAGGGGGGAGGGGTCCATCTCTGTGCCGATGTTCGTCGCGCCCGTCTCGGGGACGTATGTCGGTTCAAGCCGCCGCGTTACGCGGCGGCCGCCGCCGTCGAGCGCCTGGAGCAGGGTCGCAGCACGGCACGCGCGGTCGAGTTCGTTCCTCGCCTTGGGAGGGCGCTCACGCAGCCGACCCCCAGGCCTCCATCAGCTGCTCAGGCCCGTACGTCGCCGCCAGCCCGTCCACCGTGAACCCGCACCTGGACACCGCGACCAGCGGAGTGTCCTCGTCGGCACCGGGTACGGCCAGGGTGTCCCGGGCCAGCGCGGTCAGGGCGCGACGGTCGAAGGAGCTGCGCTCGTGCCACTTGATGGAGCCGACGAAACCGATCTCGCGCGCGGGCACCCGGTCCGCCCCTACCAGGTCGACCTCTGGATTGTTCGTACGAGGCCACCAGCCGCCCACTTCCCGCACCTGCGGCCATGTGCCGTCGGGGAGCAGCCGGGCCAAGGACTCCCTTACGACGGGTTCGATCGCCCGCCCGCGCCACGAGGTCCATCCGCGTTCGACCGCCTCGGCCACGATCCGGCTGCGCCCTCGCTCGATCTCAGGGATCCCCTGTTCCAGGAAGGCGAGCCAGAAGCGGAGGTAGGGATCGGCGATGCGGTAGCGGCGGTCGCGGTCTCCCGGCTGGGTGGAGAGAGGGGTGTCGACGGCGACGAGTCGCTTGTCGGCGAGGGTGCGCAGGGCTGGGGTGAGTGAGCCGGGCTGGAGCGGTCGGTCGGCTGCCCCGGCTTTCGCGGCAATCGTCCCGAAGGTTCGCTCACCGCTTCCGATCACGGAGAGCACATGCCTGGCCTGGAGGGCGGTGGGGAACTCGGCGGCCAGTGCCCGCTCGGCGGAGACGAGGAGCGGTGAGGTGGGGTCGTCGAGGGCGCGGGCGAGGAAGTCGGTGCGGCTCTCGCCTTCCTGCCACTCCTGGCAGATGAGCGGCAGGCCGCCGGTGATCAGATGGGCATCGAAGGCCTCCGCGGCCGGGAGCCCGGTCATCGCCATGACCTCGGCGGGGGAGAGGGGTGCCAGAACCATCTCGACCCCTCGCTGGTGGAAGGGACGACCGTAGGCGGAGAACTGCTCCATCATCGCCAGGTCACTGCCGATGAGGATGAGCAGCACGGGCTTCCGGCTCAGCACCCGGTCCCACACGGTCTGCAGGGTGCCCTCCAGAACTGGGTCGCCTTCGAGCATCCAGGGCAGCTCGTCGAGTACGACGATGCTGGGGGCGTCGTCCGGGAGCACGGCGGCGAGCTGACGCAGGGCGGTGTCCCATTCGGCGACGGTGGTGACGCCGGTGAGGAGGGTGGTGTCGGGCAGTGAGGAGTTCCGGACCTCGGTGAGGAAGCGGGCGCGTTCTCGTTGCGCGTCTTCGCCTCGGGTGGCCTGGTGGACGACGTACGGCACCTTGGCGCGCTCACAGAAGAGGTCTACGAGCCGCGACTTTCCGACCCGGCGCCGGCCGCGGAGCAGCAGGGCCCGGCCGCGCTGGTCACCTCGGCCGTCGCGCACCCAGGCGAGGTGGCGCTCCAGAGCGGCCAGTTCGTTCTTGCGGCCTACAAAGCCTGGCATGGGTCACCTTCCGAGGCTGCTCATTCCGAACATACTCAAGTGAACCATAGTATGGAGAATCTGAGTAACGGTTCGATCTCTATAGGTAACAGGTGGGGAGTTGGGGGGCGGGCAGGCCGGCTTCCGGCGTGCTGGATCTCGCCTATGAGGTGAGAGATGCGGCGCATCACCTTGCGGTCGGTGGTCACGTCCGCGGGCAAGGGTGGGGCCCCCCACAGCGGAGGGCCCCACCGGTGTCTGTTCGCCGCGTTGTGCGCGGGTGCTGTGTACGGGGTCAGGGTCTGGCCAAGGTGTGCGCCGCCAGGCGTGCCCAGGCCGTCGCGGCCGTAGTACACCCCCTTCGTGGTGTCGATGCCCGCGCTGCCCGAGTCCAGTTGCAGGATCGTGCCGTCGTACCCGTTCTCGCCCTCGGTGCCGATCGCGAGGTCGGCGCGGCCCCAGCCGGAGAGGTCCTGGAGTACGACCGAGGAGCCGAGCTTGTCGCTGGGTTCGGTCCAGCCGGTGATGCCTGATGTGTCCTGGTGGAGACTCAGCGCACCGCTGCCGGTCAGGCCGGTCGATGTGCCCTTCAGCAGCAGGGTCACGCCCGCGTTCTTCTGGTTGGTGCCGCCTCGGGTGATGTCCTCGTTCGCCAGGTCCCAGTTGGTCCAGTAGTTGGAGACGACGGCGCCGTTGTGGTTCTTGAGGAAGTCCTCGGCGAGCGGCGAGAAGACCTCCAGCATCATCTTCTGGAAGCGGGCCAGGTCGAAGTCGGCGTGGTCGCGGACGAGTTCGGCGGCATTGGCGAACTGGTAGCCGTAGAGGCCGGACGCGAGGAAGCGGTCGGGGGAGCCTTCCACCGAGGTCAGTTTCGCGGACCAGGCGTTGAGGATGGCGACGGCGGTGTCCAGGTGTGCGTCCTCGCCGGTGACATGGCCGCGCAGGGCGTTCTGGTAGGCCGCGTGGATGTCGTTGTAGGGGGTCGCGTAGTTCTGTGGATGGCCCGCGCCCCGGTAGATCGTGGCCTGCGGGTTGGGCTTCCAGTTCGTCTGCGAGTGGCGGTTGGCGGTGAGCTTGGCGAAGCCCGCCGTGTACGGGTTGGCGCCCGCCTTCACCTTGGCCGCCATGCGGTCGAGGTCGGCTCTGGTGTGCAGCAGCCCGGGGTGCGCGAACGTCGTGCCTGCCGCTGACGCGGAGGTCGCGGGGACGGCGGCGCCGATGGCTGCCGCGCCCGCGGCCGTCCCGGCGATCTTCAGCAAGCTCCGGCGGTTCATCTCTGCTATCACGGCTTCGGTCCTCAGGGGTGGGGTGCGTGCCGATGCGCTGGCGTACGGACTGGAGACGCGCGACCCCGCGGGCGATAACAAAAAAGTGACCCTCACATCCCAGAGAGCGGTCTCGCCCCGGGGGAAAGCCGTCACGCCGGGAAAGCCGTCATGCTCCGGAAAACTGATCGAAACCAAACCCGTCGCATCCATTGACGCTCCATCCGCCCCACCTTTACCTTCTGGTCGAAGTTACGCACAGTGTTCGTGATCTCGAACGTGCCCGTACGGCGCGTGCGCCGAGCCCGCTCACCATGCCCAACCCCCCGCCCCCAGAAGGGACTTATCGTGTTCCGCACACGCCACTGGTTCATCCTCGGGGCGGCGCTGCTGGCCCTGTTGGGATCGCTGGTCACCGCTCAGCCGGGGACCGCCGCCGAAGGCCGGCCGTACACGAACCCCGTCAAGACGCAGAAGGGCGCCGACCCCTGGCTGGAGTACTACAACGGCAACTACTACCTGGTGACGACCTCGTTCACCGGTGAGCTGACCATGCGCAAGTCGCCGACTCTCGCCGGGCTGAACACCGCGCCCAGCGTGCAGGTCTGGTCGGACAACAACAGCAGCCGCAACTGGAACATGTGGGCCCCGGAGATCCACTTCTTCAACGGCAAGTGGTACTTGTACTACTCCGCCGGGCCGCGCGGCTCCGCCTGCTGCGACGACCAGCGCACCCATGTGCTGGAGAGCTCCGGCTCCGACCCGATGGGGCCGTACACCCACAAGAACACCTTCACCGGCTCCAACCTGAACCCCAACGGCTGGCTGATCGACGCCAGCGTGCTCAAGCACAACAACAAGCTGTACCTGGTGGGCAGCGGTTCGGCCGGCGGCAGCAAGCAGAGCCTCGTCATCGCGCCGCTCAGCAACCCGTACACGCTCGCCAGCTCCACCTTCACCGTCATCTCCAGCCCGACGCTCAGCTGGGAGACGCAGAGCGGTGAGGTCAACGAAGGCCCCGAGCCGCTCTACCGCAACGGGCGCACCTTCCTCGTCTACTCCGCGAGCGCCTGCTGGGGCCCCGACTACAAGCTCGGCCAGCTGGAGCTGACCGGCTCCGACCCGCTCCTCGCCTCCTCCTGGACGAAGAAGCAGACCCCGGTCTTCCAGCGCAGCGACGCGAACAGTGTGTACGCGCCGGGGCACAACGGGTTCTTCACCTCGCCCGACGGCACGGAGAACTGGATCGTCTACCACGCCAACGACGCGGCGGGCGACGGCTGCGACAACGGCCGTACGACCCGCGCCCAGAAGTTCACCTGGAACGCCGACGGCACCCCGAACTTCGGCACCCCGGCCCGCCTCGGTACGACGATGCCCGGCCCCTCCGGTGAGACGGCCACGACCCCGAACGCCTACACCATCGTCAACCGCAACAGCGGCAAGTGCCTCGACGTCAACGGCGGCAGCGGCGCCGACGGCGCCAACATCTTCCAGTGGACCTGCAACGGCGGGGCCAACCAGAAGTGGCGCATCGAGGACCGTGCCGACGACACCAGCCGCCTCGTCAACGTCGCCACCGGCAAGGTCGCCGACATCGCCGACTGCGGCACGGCCGACGGCGCCGACGTCCGGCAGTGGTCCTGGCTGAACAACGACTGCCAGAAGTTCCGCATGGTCTACCTCGGCGGTGACTACGTGCGGATCGTCAGCGCCGCCACCAACAAGGTCATGGACGTCGCCAACTGCGGCACGGCCAACGGCAATGACGTACGCCAGTGGTCCTGGCTCAACAACAACTGCCAGCAGTGGCGCCTCCAGCCCACCACGGCCTGACCACCGTCCCCACCGCGGCCTGACCACCGTCTGACCTTGCCTGATCAGGAGACCCTCATGAGACGCAGAACCTTCCTCGCCGGAGCGGCCACGGCGATGGCCGCCGGGCCTGCCCGCGTGTTCCACACCGGCCGGCCAATCGGCGGAACCACCCCACCCACCAACACATCACTGACCGAAACACACACCGACGACTCGGTCGGCCCATAGGCGTTGAACATCCGCCGTCCCACCGACCA
>NZ_JAAKZX010000163.1 GCF_011045025.1 Streptomyces ureilyticus | reverse complement strand
GACAAGAAGGGGGGCGCGGCGTAGATCGTCTGGGGCCGGCACCACTCAGCCCGTGGTGAGGAGCCCGAGCAGTTCCTCGACGAAGCGGTCGTAGCGAGGCTGTAGCGGGGCACTCCGTGAGCTGGCCACGGCGTGCCCCGACTCGGCGCTCCACTTCCCGGTCCCATCCGGGGCGGCCGGACTCCAGGAGTCCAGGCCAGGGGCGATGAGTTTCGCCGGGGCTTCCGGTCTGTATCTCCAACAGGCGATCAGCCGCACTCGAGGAGAACATCATGACCGCTACCTACACCTTCGACGTCTTTTCCAGCCTCGACGGCTACGGCTCCGCCGGCGGCAACTGGACCGGCTACTGGGGCAAGCAGGGCCCCGAACTCCTCGACCACCGCCTCGCCCTGTACCGCGAGGAGCAGCGGATGGTCTTCGGGGCCAACACGTACCGGGCGTTCGCGCAGATGCTGGCCTCGAGCACCGAGGAGTCCGAGGTACGTGACCCCTGGGTCACCCGGATGAGAAGCCTGCCGGCAACGGTGGTGTCGTCCACGCTGAAGGAACCCCTCGACTGGCCGGATGCGAACGTCGTGAGCGGCGACGCCGTCGACGTCGTCGCCCGGCTCAAGGAGGAGTCCGAGATGCCTTTGCGCTCGCACGGCAGCCTGGCGATGAACCGGGCGCTGATGGCCGCCGGTCTCGTCGACAGCGTCCAGGTGACCCTTTTCCCCGTGATCACCGGTCAGACCGGGGCGTCCCCGATCTTCCAGGGGGCAGCCGACTTCGACCTCGAACTGCTCGAGCACCGAACACTCGACGGCCACATCCAGGAGCTCACTTACCGACCCACCCTGCATGTCTGATCGTTCGAGGAGCCGGCCGTGATGGGGCCAATGCCCGCAGTGCGACGGCAGCGCCTCAGAAGTCGTCCCGCCGCTTCTCGATCAGCTGTCGCGTCCGCTGCGCCGAGGCCGCCCGCGTCGTCACGTGGTCGAGCACCTCGAGGTGCGCGGCGACCTCCCGGCGCGAGTCGAGATACAGCGCACCGGTCAGATACTCGCTGTAGACCATGTCGGGCAGTTCCGGCTCCGCGAAGCGGAACAGCGTGAAGGGCGCGTACGTCCCTGGATGCGGCCCCTGCGCGAACTCGGCGATCTGCAAGGTGATGTGATGGTTCTCGGTGAGGACCAAGAGCCGGTCCAGTTGCTCTCGCATCACCTCGCCCCGCACGGACACGGGTCGCAGCAGGACCGTTTCGTCCATGATCACCCACATCCGGGGCGGACGCTCGCGGGTCAGCAGCTTCTGTCGCTCCAGCCGCAGCTTCACATGCCGTTCGACATCGGCGGGCCGCGTCTGCCCGATCGTGCCCGCCTCCAGGACGGCACGCGCGTACTCCTCGGTCTGCAGCAGCCCGGGCACGAAGTGCGGCTCGTACGACCGGATCAGCGAGGCCGCGCCCTCCAGGCTCACATGCAGGCTGAACCAGTCCGGCAGAACGTCGTGGAAACGCTGCCACCAGCCGGGCTGGTTCGCCTCCTCGGCCAGCGCGACGAACGCCGCGATCTCGTCGTCGGGCACGCCGTACGTCGACAGCAGCACCTGTGCGTACGGGATCTTCAGCGCGACCTCGGCCATCTCCATCCGCCGGATGGTCGCGGCCGTGACCCGCAGAATCTGGGCCGCCTCGTCCCGCCGCAGCCCGCACGACTCGCGCAGTTCCTGAAGTCTTCTCCCCAGCACCACCTGACCGACGGTGGGCGCCGGACGCCGTTCACTCACGCCACGCCTCCCCACGCGCCGAGCAACGCAAGAAGTCTGCCACGTCGGCGGGAAACCAACACGGGATCGGCGGCCCTTCCTTACGTCCATTGCGGCGCGCATTACCTCGCACGTAATCGACCACCGCCCGCGCGGCCCGGCATGGTGGGCGTACCGGTTTCCGGGCCGGCGCACTCCGGCCCGGGAACCGGGTCCCACCATCCCTTCCCGACCTCGACGGAGGCTGATCCGCCATGTCCGCAACCCAGCTCGCCGCCCTGGCCCGCACCCCCGAGCCGCACACCATGCTGCGCCGCTTCCTGGCCTTCGACGCGGTGGGGACCGGCGCGAACGGCATCGCCTACCTCGTCGCGCCCGGCCCTGTGGGACGGCTGCTCGGCATCGACTCCGGCCTACTGCTCACTCTCGGCGTGCTCCTTACGGCGTACGCGGCGGGCGTCGGCCTCCTGGCCACACGCCCGCAGCCGCAGGCCCTTCCGGTCCGGGCGGTGATCGAGCTCAACCTCGCCTGGACGGCCCTGAGTTTCCTCGCACTCGCCGTATGGCTGTCGCCGACCACCACGGGGGCGGTGTACATACCGGTACAGGCGCTGGTCGTGGCGGGGTTCGCGGGCCTGCAGTATGCGGCACTGCGAGCCGTGCAGAGGCGCTGACTGCGGATGGCTGGTCGTCAGGACATCAACGATTGAAGGTACTTGCCCGTCGCCGGGTCGGCCGGGAGCAGCGTCTCTATGGCCAGCTCGGCGACCGTCACGTCCATGGGTGTGTTGAACGTCGAGATGGACGAGATGAAGGACAGGACGCGGCCGTCGTGCTCGATCTGCATCGGCAGCGCGAAGGCGAACGGCTCCCCGGGCCCCTCGCCGCTCTCCGGGGAGGGGTCTCCCTCCGGGGAGGGATACGGATACGCCGCCACCTCCTCGTAGAGCGCACGCAGCGCGTCCGAGCGGCGCAGGGCGATGTCCCTTTCCATCTGGTCGAGCAGATGTCCGCGCCATGCGCGCAGATTGCGGATCCTCGGTGCCAGGCCTTGCGGGTGCAGTGTCAGCCGTAGCGCGTTCAGTGGAGGGGTGAGCAGGTGCTCGGGGAGGTCGTTGAACAGCATCGCGATGCCCCGGTTGGCGGCGACCACGTTGTACGTGGCGTCCACGACGAACGCCGGGTAGGGCTCGTAGCCCTGGATCAGCCGCTCCAGGCCCTCCCGCAGCGCCTCCATCGCCGGGTCGTCAAGCGGCGTCTCCGGATAGTGGGGTGCGTAACCGGCCGCCAGCAGAAGGGAGTTGCGTTCCCGTACGGGGATGTCCAGGTGCTCGGCGAGGCGCAGCACCATCTCCTCGCTCGGGCGGGAGCGGCCTGTCTCGATGAAGCTGATGTGCCGTGCCGAGGAACCAGCACGCAGCGCCAGCTCCAGCTGACTCACCCGGCGCTGTTCGCGCCAGCCGCGCAACAGCGGCCCGATCCCACGGTCGGCCGAAGAGGAGGCGGAGGCAGGGGTCGGGACAGTGGCCATACGACGACCGTAGTCGAGGCCCGGTCCCGGGCAGCCACCGGAGTGACGCGAGAGAAGGGAGAGGTGAGTCGGGCGGGGCGCCGCCCGCACCCGCTCCCGCGGCCGAATCCATCCGCCGACCGCCCCCGCGGCACCCCCTGACCAGGCCCGGAACCCTCCGCCTGTGGCACGCTGAGAGAACCGGACGTTACGGGACGACGGAACGGAGCACAGCCATGCCCCTCGAACCGCTCTCGCAGAAGGACATCGAGGAACGGCTCGCCGAGCTGCCGGGCTGGTCGCTCGACGGGGACCGGATCGCCCGCTCCTACCGGCTCGGTTCGCACTTCGCGGCGGCCGCGTTGGTCGTGCACATCGCGCAGGTGCAGGACGAGCTGGACCACCACTCCGACCTCAGCCTCGGCTACCACTCCGTCTCGCTCACCGTGAACACGCACAGCGTGGGCGGCGCGGTCACCGAGAAGGACTTCGAGCTGGCGCGCCGGGTCGAGGAGCTCGCCTCCGGGCACGGTGCCAGTTGAGCACGCTGGTGTTCGACTACAACGAGGAGGCCGAGCGGTACGACGCCCTCCGTGGCGGCGAGCCCCGGGCCGCCGAGGCCGCGAGCGCCGTACTCGGACTGCTCCCCGAGGGCACCCGTACTCTCCTCGACCTCGCCTGCGGCACCGGCACGGTGACCCGGCGTCTGGCGGAGGCCGGCTTCAACGTGACGGGTGCCGACGCCGCGTACGGAATGCTGAGCCGGGCCGCCGCACAGGTACCCGGCCGCCTCGTACGCGCCGACTGCCGCCAACTGCCTTTCCCCGACGCCTCGTTCGACGCCGTCTCGGCGATCTGGCTGCTGCATCTGCTGGACGACGCGGCCCTCGTGGTCGCCGAGGCGGCCCGTGTCCTGCGGCCGGGCGGCGTCTTCGTCACCACCGTCGACAAGGCCGCCGCCCACGACGTGCGCAGCGACATCGACGCCGTCATGGCCCCGCGCCCCCGCCGCGCCGCCCGCGACGAGTCCAGCCTGGTGTCGCGCTTCGCCACCGACAGCGGCCTGATCCCGGCGGCCCGCTCGACCTTCCGAGGCCGCGGCCAGGGCCGCACCCCGGCCCAGGCCGCCGCCGACGTACGCCGCGGCTGGTACACCCTCCTCCGCCCCGGCGCCCCTCTCACCGAACAGCTCGCCTCCCGCCTGGAACAACTCCCGCACCAGCATGTCCCGCGCCCCGAACCGGAGTTCAAGCTCCGCTCGTTCCGGAAACCGGAGCAGCGTGACGCGTGAAGTCCATGACCCAGTTGGTCACCCACGTCTTCTCGCCGTCCACCGAGAACGCCTGCTCCCAGCGGGCGGTGGTGCCGGAGATCCCCGACCACACGAACCGCACCCGCACGTCCTTGCCGTCGTGCGTGTCGTCCCCGAAGAACTCGCCCCGACCGTTGGTGAAGTGACCGATCACCGGCGGGAACAGCTTGCCCGTGCGGCTGGACGACCAGTTCAGCGACCACTCCTTGGTCTCCTGGTCGAACAGTCGCAGCGTCAGCCCCTTCCAGCCCTGGCTCGGCACCGCCATCTCGTCGATGTTGGCGGCCCCGTCGAACAGACTCCAGCAGCGGTGCGTGGCGGCGAACTCCTGCCACCCGCTGTCCGGGTCGAGGAAGTCCGCCAGCCGGCGATTGCGGACGTCCCACGCGCCGTGGAAGAAGTCGAAGTCGCGCGCGCTGCTCATGAAGAGGTCTCCGGTCGTGCCCTCGGGCAGTGAGTCCGAGAGGTATCCGTCCAGGTCAGGGGTCTCGGGCATGAGCACGTGGCGTACCCAGGCATCGCGTTCGTGCAGGATCGGCGGTAGCTCCCACACACAGCCGATCCACGGCAGGTCGGGAGTGATGAAGTGTGTCGGGTCGCGGTCCGGGCAGCCGAGGACCGGCTGGCCCGCCGAGGCGCCCCGGAAGTGCAGCACGTTGTCCCACACCCAGCTGTACGCGTTGAGGTACGCGCCGTCGTCACCGCCCCGGTGCAGCACCACGAAGGTCGCGGGTGGCGTGCCGTCCGGCTCCGGAAGCAGCTTCGGCAGGATCGCGTACGCCGCCTCCTCGACGTCGGGCGCGATGCCTGCCGGGTCCGCGGTGACGTGGTAACGCTTGATCCGCCGCCCCGCCACCTCGATCGGCGGCGGCACGGTCAGAAGCTTCTCCGCGAAGGCCACAGAAGATGTCATGGCAGGAAGCTAGACCCGCCTCACTGACACCTTCTGTCAGTGAAGTCTGAGATCGTGACCGAGTGAAATCGGCCCGCCTCGTCTCCATCCTCCTGCTCCTCCAGACGCGAGGACGGCTCACCGCCGCCCAGCTCGCCGAGGAGCTGGAGGTCTCGGTGCGCACGATCTACCGGGACGTCGAGGCGCTGAGCGCCGCCGGTGTCCCGCTCTACGGCGACTCCGGCCACGCGGGCGGATACCAACTCCTCGACGGCTACCGCACCCGCCTCACCGGACTCACCACCGAAGAGGCCGAGGCCCTTTTCCTCGCCGGCGTCCCCGGCCCCGCCGCCGAACTCGGGCTCGGCTCGGTCCTCGCCGCCGCCCAGCTGAAGGTCCGCGCGGCCCTCCCGCACGAACTGCGCGAGCACGCCGACCGGATCAGCGGCCGCTTCCACCTCGACGCGCCCGGCTGGTACGCGGAGGACGACGAGGCCCCGTACCTCCCCGCCGTCGCGGACGCCGTCTGGAACAGCCGCGTCCTGCACGTCCGCTACCGCCGCTGGCGCGAGCCCACCGACGTGGAGCGCCGCCTCGAACCGTACGGACTCGTCCTCAAGGCGGGCCGCTGGTACGTGATCGCCGGCCCAGGACCGCGTACGTACCGCGTCGACCAGATCCTCGAACTGGCCGCATCCGGCGAGGAGTTCAGCCGCCCCGAGGACTTCGACCTCGCCGCGTACTGGACGGCGTACCAAAGGGACTTCCACGACCGGCTGCACCGCGGCGGAGCGGTGGTCCGGCTGGCTCCGGGAGTGCGGCTGACCGGCGCCGCGGCCCGTGCCGTCGAGGCCACCGGCCGTACCGACGAGAACGGCTGGACCCGCGCCACCCTCCCCATCGAGTCGATCGACCACGCCCACGGCGAGTTTCTGCGCCTCGGCGCGGACATCGAGGTTCTGGAACCGGCCGAGCTGCGGGAACACATCGCGCGGACGGTCACCGCACTGGCCCGCACATACGCGTAGAGAGCGCTTGCTCAAAGGCGGCAACTCCCGTACCCCCAGCGGCGACTGAGGAAGTGGAACCCCTCTGCCCCCACCCAGGAGGTACGTCACCGTGCGGTACCCGCATCGCAGACGCAAGAAGCTCCGCCTGCTGCTCGCCACCGTCGTCACCGGGACCCTGGCCGCCACCGGGATCACCGCGTTCAACGTGAGTTCGGCCGAGGCCGCGGTCGCCCGGCAGGTCGAGGGACTCGACCGGGGCGTCGTCAGCGTCCACACCGGCAGCGGCAACCTGGTCAGCTGGCGCTGGCTGGGCACAGACCTGGGCAACGTGTCGTTCAACGTCTACCGGGGCGACACGAAGGTCAACTCGTCCCCGATCACCGGCTCCACGAACTACTTCCACTCCGGCGCGCCCAACTCCGCCGACTACCGGGTCCGCGCAATCGTGGACGGCGTCGAGCAGGGCTTCTCGGAGCACGCCATCCAGTTCCGCAGCGGATACAAGGACGTGCCGATCACGCCCCCGGCGGGCGGCTCCGGCTACACCTACGAGGCCAACGACGCCTCCGTCGGCGACCTCGACGGAGACGGCGCCCTCGACTTCGTACTGAAGTGGCAGCCGACCAACGCCAAGGACAACTCGCAGTCCGGTGTCACCGGCAACACCATCGTCGACGGCATCAAGATGGACGGCACCCGCCTGTGGCGCATCGACCTGGGCCGCAACATCCGCTCGGGCGCGCACTACACGCAGTTCCAGGTGTACGACTACGACGGCGACGGCAAGGCCGAGGTCGCCATGAAGACCGCGGACGGCACACGGGACGGCACCGGCGCGGTGATCGGCAGCGCGTCCGCCGACCACCGCAACTCCGGCGGGTACGTGCTGTCCGGGCCTGAGTTCCTGACCATGTTCAACGGCCAGACCGGCAAGGCGATGCAGACGGTCGACTACGTCCCGGGGCGCGGCAACGTCGCGTCGTGGGGCGACTCGTACGGCAACCGCGTCGACCGCTTCCTCGCCGGTACGGCCTACCTGGACGGCGAGCGGCCCTCGATGATCATGGCGCGCGGCTACTACACGCGCTCGGTGATCGCGGCCTGGGACTGGCGCAACGGCCAGTTCACGCGCCGCTGGACCTTCGACACCAACTCCTCGACCAACGCAGGCAAGGGTTACGACGGCCAGGGCAACCACAGCCTGTCCATCGCGGACGTGGACGCCGACGGCAAGGACGAGATCGTGTACGGCGCGATGACCGTGGACGACAACGGGCACGGCCTGTGGACAACCAAGCTCGGTCACGGAGACGCCGGTCACGTCGGCGACCTCAACCCGTCGCGTGCGGGACTCGAGTACTTCAAGGTGTCCGAGGACAGCTCCAAGCCCGGTTCCTGGATGGCGGATGCCCGCACCGGACAGATCCTGTGGCAGACCGCCTCCGGCTCCGACAACGGCCGCGGGGTCTCCGCCGACATCCACGCCGGTTCGGCCGGTGCCGAGTCCTGGTCCGCGGCCGATACCACGCTCCGCTCGGCCGGCGGATCCTCGGTCGGCCGCGAGCCGTCCAGCATCAACTTCGTGAACTGGTGGGACGGCGACACCACCCGCGAACTCCTCGACGGCACCCGCATCGACAAGTACGGCACGAGCGGTGACACCCGGCTGCTGACCGGAGCCTCCGTCGCGTCCAACAACGGCACCAAGGCGACCCCGGCGCTCTCCGGCGACATCCTCGGCGACTGGCGCGAGGAGGTCGTCTGGCGCACCGCGAACAACACGGCGCTGCGCATCTACTCGACCCCCCACCAGACCAGCACGAAGATCACCACCCTCCTGCACGACCCGATGTACCGCGTCGCACTCGCCTGGCAGAACACGGCCTACAACCAGCCGCCGCACCCCAGCTTCCCCATCGGCAGCGGCATGGCGACGGCTCCCCGTCCGACCGTCTACGCACCCTGACCTGCGAGAGCGACTGGCCCAAAGGCTGGAAAGGGAAACGCGGCGCCCCCGCCCGGAGTCGACCGGGCGGGGGCGCCGTCGCGTGTGCATTCAACCGCACCAGCAGGTGTCCATTTTCACGCGACAAGTTCCCTGACGTGCTGAGCTGGTGGGCACCACCCGAAAATACCCACCAGCTCATCTCCACCTGCCCAAACTGCTGGATCAGCCTAGAATTGGTCGACCAGCCAGAGGACGAGTGCACTAAGGAGACGGGAGAGCGCTTCGGGGAAGTTTGAGACCAACTCTTCCAAGGTCACCGGTTCATCGAGGGGGTGCTTGCGGCTCTTGCGTGGCATTCTTGAGACCCCTTTGGTGGTGGGCGATGTTTCCTGGACATCACCATCCGAGCTGATCAGGGTGTTGCGGGAGCTCGCACACGTTGCGGACCTCTGCAACGCGGCAAGGTACCGATGGGGGAGCGGTCAATGGACACTGGCGCTGAACGGTCTGAAAGCCACGCCCAGGGGGAACTGGTGTCCGAACAGCTCGAAGCGGTAAGCGGTGCGAGCGGTCTGAAGCCGATTCCTGCCCATGTCGGGCCTGAGTGCAGAGAGTTGGCCAAAGCCCTGCGCAGTCTCTTTGGTGCCGTTCGTATTTCAGTGCGCCGCTATGCCGTTCGTCAGCACTACGACCCCGGAACGGTGTCGCGATATCTCAATGGCACGGCCGTCGCCCCCGCCGAGTTCGTGGACCGGCTGCTCGTCGATGCGGCTGAGGCACTTGGACGACCCATTTCGGTTGAGGTTGCCCAGCGTGTGACATCGATGCAACGCACTGCGCTGCAAGCCACCAACAAGACTGGGTACCAGTTGCAGGTGCTTCGAGACCAGCTGGCGGAGGCAGACCGGCGATTGCGAGCAGCCGAAGCGAACGTCGAGGCATTGACCGAAGCGCTCATCCAAAAGAGGCGCAGCATTGCACAGATGCGTTCGAACGAGCACCGCAGGATATTTCCCGTGTCGAGCCCCTTGGAGATCGACACGGCGGACTATCTCACACTGCAAGCCGAGCGTGATCTTCTGCTGGAAGAGATCTCACATCTTCAAGCGGCACTGGGCCAAGCGCAGCGACAGGCGGTAGAAGCGGAGAGGCGCTGCGAGATTCTGGAGAGCCGGCTGCTGACAGCAGAAGAATCTGCTTCAGTGGAGCCGCAACAAGATATAATTCCAGGTCGGTTCATCCTGAGCTATGCAGGACCGGATCGCTCTTGGGCCATATGGATCAGGCACCGCCTGGAAGCCATGGGGCACGAAGCGATAATTCAGCGCTGGAACCCAGCGGCCACCGAAACTCTCCAAGAGAATGTGGAGTCGCTCCTGCTCGTCGAGGGCATACATATTGTGCTCTTCAGTAGGGATTTCCTGTTTGCCGGATCCCACACCGAGGAAGATTGGGCCCAGCTGATAAGGCGGTTCGCCGGCACGGAGCAGAGTCGGCGACTGGTTGTTTTCACTCTCGACGACGAAAGCCTTACGGAACTTACTACCACGCTCCCGTGCGTCGGCAGCCTGGGTAATGGCGCCGAAGAAGATGAGCGTGAAATTCTGGCCCATCTTGCCATGGAACTGGAATATGGCACTTTAAAGACCGGGACCAGGGCTTCTCGCTATCCGGAGAAGCATCCTCCCGTCTGGGGGAATGTCCCTGTGCGAAACCCTCACTTCACCGGACGTGACAAGGAGCTCGCTAAGTTACGTCATGCACTGGATGAAGCACCGGCCGGTGCCGCAGTATTTGCTCTGGTAGGGATGCCGGCGATCGGGAAGACCCAGTTGGCCGTGGAGTACGCACATCGTTTTGCAACCCAGTACGACCTGGTCTGGTGGGTGGATTCAGAAACAGCTGAGACCATCCATAGGTGTCTCGCGGAGCTGGCCTGTCGTCTCGCACGCGCAGACGCCGACGAGTCGCCCGAGGCTGCTCTTTCTGCATTGCGTCGTGGCTCCCCGTACGCACGCTGGCTCCTCATATTCGACCGTGCCGACGAGCAGACGAATATAGCGGAGATCATTCCGGACGGTCCCGGACACGTACTGATCACTTCGCAGAACAGCGACTGGTCGGAGTACGGGGTGGAGACTGTGATACTCCATCCCTTGGAGCGTGCAGAAAGTATTTCATTCATAAGGCGCAGGACGCCGAGAGTGAAAGCTCGGCAGGCTGAGGAGTTGGCGAGTGATCTTGGAGACCACCCGCTTGCGCTTGCGCAGGCGGTAGCTTATCTCGAAGGCACGCCGATCGCCGTTTCGGAGTACCTGGACCGTTTGAGGAATACATCTTGGGACAGGGCTCCTCTGCACGCTACCGGAGATTACCCGACAACTTTTTCCAGCGCTCTGATGGAGGTTGTCAGGCGACTCCGTGAGTCATCCCCAGAGGTTGTCGACCTGATCAACGTCTGTGCGCTTTTTTCCGTTGACGGGGCTCCGTTGAATCTCTTGCGGTTGAGTCTTCCGGAGCCTTTACGAGGACTTTCTCTGGACGTTTCGGGATGGCAAAAGATAGTCAGCGCGATGACGGCTCACTCGCTGGTGGAAATGGATCCGGACGAGGAAAGAAGCGACGCGCACGGCCAAACAGGTCCAACACTTCGAATACATCCTCTGGTTCGCCGGGTCATACGTGACAGCATGGCCGGCGGCTACAAATCCACTCTCCTGCAGCGAGTTCACCATGCCCTGGCAACAGCGGATCCCTGTGATCCGGCAAACATCCGCGTATGGCCTCAGTATGCACAGATCGTTCCGCATCTGGAGTCGGCAGGAATTCCTGGCGAGGCCACGGCAGAGGGCTTGGACCTCATTCTCAACTGCGTGCGATATTTGACTCTGTCGGGCGACCCTCAGTTCGCCATGCGGCTCATGGAGCGGATCGAACGAGCCTGGCGTAGCCAGGTACATGTAGACCTCTCAAAAGAATACGCTCTCAGTCTCCACCGTAGCGAGGTCCTCAGGGCTCTGGGGCACTACGGGCGGGCGCTGCACGCCGACCTCGAGCAACAAACCAAGGGCGGAATCGAAAACGGTGGAACATCAGAATTCAGTATGAGGCATTCTCTGGCGATGGATCTTCGTGGGCTTGGGCGCTACGAGGAGTCCCTCGACGTGGCACGCCGTGAATTTGAGTACCAGCAAACTGTTTACGGTCCTGGTTCCCCCTCCACTTTGGAGGCCGCGTGCTCCCTGACGGATTCTCTACGCCTTCTTGGGCGGTATTCAGAGGCTCTGAGCCAGGATCGCCAGACGGTGATCTATTATTTGGAACTCAACGAACCCCAGGATCTGGGAAGGCTCATGGCGGAAGGACGGCACGCCGTGGACCTTCGATTGCTGGGCCGTTACGACAGTGCGCTTGCCCAACAGCTCCAGACCACTCAAGCTCATCGAGAGCTCCTGGGGTACGAGAACCTATTCACGCTGAGCGCCGAGCACAACCTTGCGCTATGCGAGTTACGCAATGATTCGGTGGGCGAGGGGCTTGTCAGGCTCCGGGAAGTGAGGGAAATGGCAGAAAATCTGGTGGGGCTCAATTCTCCGCTCGCTCTGGCCGCAAGGATAAGCCTGGCGGCAGCCGAGCGGTCGCACGGCGACCTGGAGGAAGGAACGGCTCAATGAGAGGAGGTACTGAACACGTGCAGTGAGCTGCTGGGTACTAGCCACCCCTACACCGCAGGAACGATGGCGAATTTGGCGATGGCTTACCGGCTCAAAAACTCCCTCTCGCAGGCGCGTGAACTAAACGAAGAATCCCGAGCGGTCCTGATCAACTCTCTGGGGGAAAATCACCCCTGGACACTGGGCGTCACTTACAATCTCGCCATTGATCTACGAATGGGTGATCTTCCGCAAGAATCCTCTGCCCTGCTGGAGGACACCGCGGAACGTGCAGGGCTCACTCTGGGTGAGCGTCACCCCATGACGTTGCTATCACAGTTGGCGTCGTCCTTGGAACGCGATCCTTTGCACGGAAAGGCGCATCCCCGATCCGCCCGAGACGAAATTCTGTCAATGCTGGCGCAGACTCTGGGTGCACAGCACCGTCTGACGCTTACGGCCCACGCTGGACGTTGCTCTGTCTGGACTTTCGATCCGCTGCCCATCTGACTGGCGCACTGACGGAGCCGGTCACCATCGCGCCGTGAGCTGGGCTCCGGCGCCCATCGCCTGGCATCGGCCCGCCGAGCACCGATGAATTCCTCCGGCTCCAGCGGTCCAAGAGACAACTGAACATCACCGACTACCAGCGACCGCCTCCTCGGAAGGAACATCATGAGGAAGATCACCGCAAGCCTGTTCATCTCGCTCGACGGCGTCGTGGAGGCCCCCGACCAGTGGCACTTCCCGTACTTCGATGACGACATGGGGGCCGCCGTCGGCTCACTGTTCGACGGGGTCGACACCATCCTGTTCGGTCGTAAGACGTACGACAGTTTCGCGGGGGCGTGGCCCGAGCGTGAGGCGGAGGGCGGGGAGGACGCCGGCTTCGCGAAGATCCTCGGTGACGTACGCAAGATCGTGGCCTCGCATCAGAAACTCGAGTTCACCTGGCGGAACTCCGAGCAGCTCCAGGGAGACCTCATCGAAACCGTCACCGCGCTGAAGAACGAGCCGGGCGGGGTCATCTCCCTGAGCGGCTCGATCTCCGTCGTCCGCCAACTGCTGGCCGCCGGCCTCCTGGACGAGCTGCACCTGCTGGTACACCCCATCGCCGTACGCCACGGAATGCGGCTCTTCGACGAGGCCGAGACCACGATCCCGCTGCGCCTGCTCTCCTCGAAGACCTTCGGGTCGGGCGTACTGCACCTGGTCTACACCCGGGCCGAGTCCACCGGCGACGCCGGATACGAGGAGGCCAAGGCCCACCTGTCCCAGGCCGCGGAGTAGCGGGACCACCACCGGCTCACCGCCCGGCCCGACCCGCGCACACCGCGCAGGCCAGGCCGGGCCGGGGCATCCACGGGGCCACTATCCCGCCGTGTCCCCGTAAACGACCCCGCGCCCGTTCGTCGACACGTACACCCGCCCGTACACCCGCGGATCCCCGGTGATCGCCGCACCCGTCCAACCCCACTGGTGCGCGTCGTCGTTGATGCGCGTCCAGGTCGAACCCTGGTCCGTGGAGCGGAAGATGCCGCGTACGCCGTCGATCTTGGCGCTGGTGTAGAGCGTCTGGTATGAGGCGCCGGGCGCGGCCTTGCCGAAGCCGATGGTGTCGGCCTGCTCGACCCCCGACAGCTTGGTGAAGCTCGCGCCGCCGTCCGTCGAGTGCCACAGCCCGTACGCGCCGTCGCTCGCGCCGCCCGCCAGCCAGATCTCGCCCTTTGTGCCGGGCAGCGCCTTGAAGCGCACGCTGTCCCCGCTCGGCAGACCACTGGCCGGGGATGCCGTGAAGGTCGCGCCGCCGTCCGAACTGACGTAGAACTTCCCGTACTTGAAGCCGTAGAAGGTCTTCGGATCGACCCGGTCGGACTCCACGATCGCGCCCGCCGGGATCCCGCTCGACGCGGACCACGACGAGCCGAACCCGGTCGCGTAGTGCACGCCCGCACCCTCCGGACTCCACACGAAGCGGCTGCCGTCGGAGGCCGCGGCGACCGTTCCACCGCCCGAGACTCCCGAAGGATCCGTCCCCGCGAACCAGTTGGCACCGTTGTCGGTGGAGAAGGCGATATGCGGACCCGAGTCGAGATTCCCGGCCCGCACCACGGTCCCGGGATTCGTCTCGGCGAAGTCGAGGCTCGTGGTCGTGGTGAAGTTCGGCGAAGTGGACATCATCGAGGGCACTTCGGTGAGGTCCGTGTGCCGGAAGCCGCCGATGTCACCGAGTGCGCTGAAGAGTTGCGCCCCGCCGGACGGGGGAGCGGCGAGGTCGTTGACGGCCGTCTCCTCAAGGCCCCGCACCATCGGCTTGATGGTGAACTGGCCCCCGCTGTCCCACTTGCCGAGGTCCTCGGTGCCGTAGATCGTGGCGCCCGTCCCGTACATCATCCGGTCCGAGTTGAACGGGTCGATCTCCAACGCCTCGGTCATCCAGCCGAGTTTGGGGGTCTGCTCGGGCGGTGAGGGGTTCGCGCCCCAGGTCAGCCAGGGCGAGGACGATACGTCCATCGTGTAGCGGTTCGCGCGGGTGGGATACGAGCTGTAGTCCCAGGCCTTCGTCCAGGTGCCGCCGCTGTCCGTGGAGCGGAAGATCTGGGTGTCCGGCCACCAGGAGCTGTACGCGGTCGCCATCACCGTGCCCGGGTTCTGCCGGTCCACGGTCAGCCCGCTGAAGCCGTAGTACGTGTCGGCCTCGGCCACCGGGCTGATGTCCGTCCAGGTCCCGGTCCCGGTCGCGTACCGCCACAACTGTCCCTTGCCGCCGTCGTACGGGCCGCCCTTGTCGCTGTACGCGAGATAGAGGTAGCCGTTCTCGGCGTCGAGCACGCCCTTGTGGGCGAGGTATCCGGTGGGCTGGCCGGGCAGCCGGGACCAGGTGGCGCCCGCGTCGGTCGAGCGGTAGACGGAGTTGTCCTTGTCGGCGACCCCGACGTAGATGGTCTTCGTGGCGTTGCCGGAAGTGCCTGTCGACTCGTCGAAGGTGACCCAGACGATGCCCTGGTTGTCGGAGGCGTAGCCGCTGGTGTCGCTCGGGTCCTGCACGTAGTTGCCCACGTTGGGGAAGTTCGTCACCTGCGACCAGGAGGCACCCGAGTCCGTGGACCGCCACAGGCCCTTGCCGCTCGGGGCTCCCAGATACAGCACGCTGTTCTTGTGCGGGTCGACCGCGAGCCGCTCGCCCATGCCGCGTCCGGGCATGTTGCCGCCGAGCTTGAACGGCAGGTCGGCCTTCTGCCAGCTCGCGCCCCGGTCGGTGGACCTGAGCACGGCACCGTTCCCCGGGTCCCAGCTGTTCGTGTACGTGCCGACGGCCGCGTACACCCGGTCAGGGTCGACGGAGTCCGAGGCGAGGCCGGCGACGCCGGTGTGGCCCCAGTCGTCCCAGCCGATGGAGTCGAGCAGCGGGCTCCAGGTCTTCGTCGACTCCTGCCAGCGGTAGGCGCCGCCGATGTCGGTGCGGGCGTACGCGAGGTTCTTCTCAGTCCGGTTGAAGACGATGCCGGGCACGAAGCCGCCGCCGTCGATCCGGGCGTTCTTCCAGGTGTACGGGTCGGCGGCGACGTTCACCGGCCTCTCGACCGGCTGGGCCGCCATCGCGGACGGACTGCCCGCGAGGAGACCGGCCGCGAGCGCGAGTACGGCCGTGAGAACGCGGCCCCTTCTGACGGTTCTTCCGGTTCTTCGCACGGTGGGGGTCCTCTCCTGGAACGGGGGATGGGGGGAGGAGGAAGTGCGCGGCGGAGCCGGGCGGACCCCTAGGAGGAGAAGGGGCCCGCCCGGCCTGTGGGCCCCATCTGTAGGGCCCTGTACACGGAGCGACGGGGGCTATTCGAGGAGCTCCGCGTACGAGCCCATGGCGAGTGCTATGTCCGCCTGGGCCCAGAACCGGTGGTACGTGAACGTGGGCGCGGCGCCGCCCGCGAGATAGCTCTCGATCTTCGACCACGCCGGGTCGTCTTCGTAGAAGGAGCGGATGGAGTCGAAGGTGGACGAGGAGTTGATCGCATCGCCGTTCGGCATCGTGCCGGTCCAGCCGCTGGGGATGTACACGGCGTCGTCGAAGCGGTTGTAGTCGGCGCGGGTCTCCGGGACCGCGATGCCCAGCGCGTCCTGGTTGTTCGCCCACATGCCGTCGAGCAGCGCCTTCGCGGTCGACGCGGCCTCGGTGTCCCCGGACTTGTCGGCGTAGTACGTCAGGGTCTTGGCGTACGCGGCCGCCACACCGACATCGTTCGTGTAGTCGGCGATGGTGACGTGAAGTCCGCTGTTGGAACCGGGACTTGACGCGTTCCAGGTGTCGGGTGCGCCCGACCACTGGAGGGTGTTCGGGATGCGGAAGCTGCCGTCCGGGTTGACCGTGGTGTTGGCCAGCGCCCAGTCGACCCACTTGTCGAGGACGACCTTGGCGTCCGCGTCACCCGTCTGCTGGTAGTACTCGGCGACCCGCTCCATGGACCACGCCTGGAAGCCGAACCACTGGTTGGACGGCGGGTCGTGGTACACCGGCTTCTCGTCGTAGTACATGCCGTAGAAGGTGGGCGTGCCGGCCGGCGGGGTCGCGTAGTGACCCTTCCAGCTGTTGGTGGCACCGCCCGCGATGGCCCCCTCGTCCGACTGCAGCCAGCGGTAGAACTCCAGCTGCCGGTCGAGCGACTTGGCCCAATCCGCTTGCCCGGTGGCCGACTTGGGCTTCAGATCGGCGTAGGAGCTGAGCGCGTACGCGGCCAGCGGGTTCTGGTAGCCGCCGTGGGCGTGGCTGGAGCCGATGCGCCAGGACCAGCCCGCCGAGGTGTCGGTGGCGCCGCCCCAGGCGTAGTACCAGTTCAGCAGATAGTGCGAGGCGTCCTTGCCGGTCCCGGGTGCACATGTCGACGGGCCCACGCAGTTGCCGATTTTCTTGAAGTACTTGTCGTACATGGCGTAGCGCAGATAGTCGCCCATCTTCGCGGCCTTGCCGAGCGTCGCCGAGACCTCGGAGCCCTTGCCCTGCTCCTCGGCCCAGATGTCGGCCCAGTAGGCGGCCTGCACGGCACGCGCGTCGGCGTCCGGCGCGTTGGTGAACTTCCACTGCTTGGCGTACGAGGCGTCACCGGTGAACAGGTCCAAGTACCCGTTCTTGCCGCCGTACTTGAAGGCGTCGCAGGTCGGCTGCGGCACCGTCTCCCACACCGACTCCTGCGAGCCGCGCTGGAAGGTGTTGATATACGAAGGGCCGGTGTCGCTCGGGCCCGCCTCGCACTTGCCGGGCGAGTTGCCGTAGCCGTAGACGTTGTCGACGTCCTGCAGCCAGTGCATGCCGTAGATGTCGTCCGTGCCGTACGCGCTCTTCAGCTCCGAGGCGATCGGGTCCTGACCGACCGAGACGCCGGGGTCGAGCTTCGCCGGGTACTCGCTGGGACTGTCCAGCTCGGGCGCGTACGTGCCGGGCTTGGAGGCGTTGTAGAAGGAGTTCGTCGGCTGGTCCGCCTTCGTGGGGATCATGAACTTCTCCATGGTCTCCCACGCGGCGTTGAACCTGGTCCAGTCGCCGGTGACCTTGCCGTACATCGCCTGCAGCCAGATCAGATAGCTGTACGCCTCCGACGTCGTCTCATGGCCGTGGTCCGGAGCCTCGACGATCAGCGTCTCGACCGAGTGGTACGGGATGCCCTCGGGGGAGAAGTAGCCGTTCGCCGGGTCCGTGATCTTGCCGTAGAGCTCCAGGAAGCGCTCGTCGTACGCCTTGGTCGCGGCGAGCTGGGTGGCGGTGACCGTGGCCTTGGCGTGCCCGGTGGCCGTCGACTCGAACGTCGCCGATCCGGTACCGGAGCCGTCGGCCGCGATGGTCACCTTCTGGGCCGTGTTCCAGTTCGACGGCGTGAAGGTGAGCGACGATCCGCCGGTGACCGACAGGCCCGTATTGCCGTCCGTACGGGCGGTGGAGACCGTCACGTTCGCGCTCGGCTGGGTCGAGAGCTTCACGTCGAACGTGCCCGTCTTGCCCTGCCGGACGCCGAGTTGGGCGGGCGTCGCCACCACGGCGGGACCCGAGGCGACCGTGATGCCGACCGGGGTGGAGTCCGCCGAAGCGCCCAGGCTGTCGTGCGCCTTGGCCACCAGCGAATGGCTGCCCACGGCAAGGGAGTTGACCGACAGCGTGTACGGGGACGTCGTGTCGGTGCCGAGCAGCTTGGTGTCGTCGTAGAACTCGACCTTGCTGATCGTCGCGTCGTCGGCCGCCGCGGCGGTGGCGGCCAGCGGCACCTCGTCGCCCCGCGTGTAGACGGCGCCCGCGGCGGGGCTGGTCAGCACGGTGATCGGCGGCTGGTGCGCGCCGGCGCAACGGGTGCCGTTCACGGTGAAGTTGGTCGGCGCGGCGTTGGTCCCGCTGTACGTGAACTGCGCGCCGGTGGTGACGGCGGCCCCGGAGGCGATCTTCGCGTTGAAGGAGGCGCTCTTCACGGTCACCGTCTTGCCGGACTGCGACCAGGCGCCGCTCCACCCATTGCCGAGCTTCTGGTTGCCCGCGTAGTCGTACGTCAGTGTCCAGTCGTCGATGGCCTCCGAGCCGCGGTTGGTGAGGGTCAGTTCCGCGGTGAAACCGGAGCCCCAGTCATTGGTCTTGTAGTCCACGCTGCACTCAACTGCCGCCGCCTGTGCGGGAGTCGAGCCCGTTGCCAGCGTCGTGAGCGGGAGTGCGAGGGCCGCCACGACAGCGGTCCACAACCGACGCGCACGGCGTCTCTGTCTGCCTGCCATGTCCTGGTTCCTCTCCTTGCGGCTCGGAGACGTGGGGGAGGAGCAACAAGCCTTGAACCAGTGGGAGCGCTCCCATCTTGGGGAGAGGGGTGTCAAGGGTCAAGGTGCTTGAAGAGTCGAAAAGATTCGATGGAGACATCTGTAGGCAACATGTCAACTCCTTGGTTACTCCTCTGTTCTTTGCCATCACTTGGCGCTACCTTCGTCCGCACCAGTGGGAGCGATTCCATCAGTCGGCGCGTCCGTGACGGCGCGTCAGAGCTGCAAGGAGTCGCTCATGCGACACCCCCCGCGTTTACCTCTTTTAGTGGCCGGTGCGGCACTCGCCCTCGTGGCGGGCGCCATCGCGCCGGTCGGCACGGCTTCCGGAGCGGCGCCCGCGTACGCGGCCGCCGAGCCCTCGCCCGAACTCGCGGATCCGCCGGCTCGTGCTGCCGACGGTCCGCCCGTGCTGAAGGTCTCCGGCAACAAGCTCGTCGACGAGAGCGGCGCCACCCGGCGACTGCTCGGCGTCAACCGCTCCGGCGGTGAGTTCGCATGCGTGCAGGGTTACGGCATCTGGGACGGGCCGGTGGACGACGCCTCGGTGAAGGCGATCGCCGACTGGAAGGTCAACACGGTCCGCATTCCGCTCAACGAGGAGTGCTGGCTGGGCCTGTCCAACATCAAGCCCGAGTACGCCGGCGTCAACTACATCGCCGCCGTCAAGGACCTGGTGAACAAGGTCAAGGCGCACGGCATGACGCCGATGCTCGAACTGCACTGGTCGTACGGCCAGTACACGGGCAACTCGGCGGGCTGCGCGGATGTGCACGCCAGCTGCCAGAAGCCGATGCCCAACGCGCAGTACACACCGTCGTTCTGGGCCTCGGTGGCGAACACCTTCAAGGACGACCCGACCGTCGTCTTCGACCTGTTCAACGAGCCCTACCCGGACCGCGCTACCTCCAACGCCGCCCAGGCGTGGACCTGTTGGCGGGACGGCGGCACCTGCCCCGGCATCGGCTACGAGGTCGCCGGGATGCAGGACCTGATCGACACGATCCGCGAGACCGGCGCCACCAACGTGATCCTGGCGGGCGGGCTCGCGTACTCGAACGACCTGAGCCAGTGGCTGACGCACAAGCCGACAGATCCGGCGGGCAATCTCGCCGCGGCCTGGCACGTCTACAACTTCAACACCTGCTCCAACGAGAGCTGCTGGGACTCCACGCTGGGCCCGGTCGCCGCCCAAGTCCCGCTCGTGGCGGGCGAGATCGGCGAGAACACCTGCGCGCACTCCTTCATCGACCGCGTCATGGCGTGGTTCGACGAGCACGACCAGTCGTACCTCGGCTGGACCTGGAACACCTGGAACTGCACCTCGGGTCCGGCCCTGATCTCCCACTACGACGGCACACCGACGTCGTTCGGCATCGGGCTGCGCGATCACCTGCGCTCCCTCGACGGATAGGAACCCGCACATCATGAGCCGTACCAGAACCGCGTTACTGGCGGCGTTCGCGCTGCTCGCCTCAGGAACGGGCACCGCTGTCGCGGCGATGCCCCCGGACGCCGGCACGGCCGCCGTCCCCTGCACCGTCGACTACAAGGTGCAGAACCAGTGGGACTCCGGCTTCACCGCCGCGGTCACGGTCACCAACCACACGGCTGCCAAGTCGAGTTGGGCCGTGAAGTGGTCGTACGCCGGAAACCAGAAGATCACCAACGGCTGGAACGCCAACCTCAGCCAGAGCGGCAACGCGGTCACCGCCGCCAACGAGAGCTACAACGGGACGCTGTCGACGGGCAGTTCGCTCAGCTTCGGCTTCAACGCCTCGTACAGCGGCACCAACGCGATGCCCACCTCCTTCACGCTCGACGGTGTGACCTGCAACGTCGACGGTGGGGGCGGCCCCACCGACCCGCCCGACCCGACGGGTCCCAAGGTCGACAACCCGTACGCGGGCGCCAAGGTGTACGTGAACCCGGAGTGGTCCGCGAATGCGCGCGCCGAGACAGGCGGCAGCCGCATCGCCAACCAGCCCACCGGCGTGTGGCTGGACCGGATCGCCGCCATCAACGGTGCGGGCGGCAAGATGGGTCTCCGCGCCCACCTCGACGAGGCCCTGGAGCAGAAGGGCTCGGACGAGATGGTCGTCCAGCTCGTCATCTACAACCTGCCCGGGCGTGACTGCGCGGCCCTCGCCTCCAACGGCGAGCTCAAGCCCGACGAGATCGACAAGTACAAGACGCAGTACATCGACCCGATCGCGGCGATCCTCGCCGACCCGAAGTACGCCGACCTGCGCATCGTCACCACGGTCGAGATCGACTCGCTGCCGAACCTCGTCACCAACACCGGCAGCCGGCCCACGGCCACGCCCGAGTGCGACGTGATGAAGGCCAACGGCAACTACGTCAAGGGCGTCGGCTACGCGCTCAACAAGTTCGGCGACACGGAGAACGTCTACAACTACGTGGACGCCGGGCACCACGGCTGGATCGGCTGGGACGACAACTTCGGCCCGTCGGCCGATGTGTTCAAGCAGGCGGCGACCGCCGAGGGCGCCACGGTGAACGACGTCCACGGCTTCATCACCAACACCGCCAACTACAGCGCGCTGAAGGAAGACCACTTCACGATCAACGACACCGTGGCCGGCAAGTCGGTCCGTGAGTCGAAGTGGGTCGACTGGAACCGCTACCTCGACGAGCTGTCGTTCGCGCAGGCCTTCCGGGAGAAGCTGGTCTCGGTGGGCTTCGACTCCGGTATCGGCATGCTGATCGATACGTCGCGAAACGGGTGGGGCGGGGCCGAACGGCCCACCGGCCCCGGCGCGACGACCAGCGTCGACACGTACGTCGACGGGGGCCGTTACGACCGCCGCCTCAACCCGGGCAACTGGTGCAACCAGTCGGGCGCCGGCCTCGGTGAGCGCCCGCAGGCCGCGCCTGCCTCCGGCATCGACGCGTACGTGTGGATGAAGCCGCCGGGGGAGTCCGATGGTTCGAGTGAGGCCATCGACAACGACGAGGGCAAGGGCTTCGACCGGATGTGTGACCCGACGTACGAGGGCAATCCTCGGAACAACTTCAACATGTCGGGTGCGCTGCCGGACGCGCCGATCTCCGGGCACTGGTTCTCGGCGCAGTTCCAGGAGCTGATGCGGAACGCGCATCCCGCGCTCTAGCTCCGCAGGTTGTGCAGTTTGATGCTGCGGGTGCGTCGTGGCGACCAGCCACGACGCACCCGCAGCCGCGACACCCATGAGTCTACGGGCATCGGTGAACGCCCGTATGTCCAGCCGAAGTTGAGAGTCACGGCATTGGGCCCAGCCCGCCTCCCGGG
>NZ_JAAKZX010000162.1 GCF_011045025.1 Streptomyces ureilyticus | reverse complement strand
CACTAAACCTGCGTGGGCGGGCTGCGGGAGTTGGCGGCGTCGTTCGTGGTGCCCGGCCCCGCCGGGGTGGCCATCCGGGATCGGCTGCGGGTGAGCGAGTCGGATGCGGTCGTGCTGCGTGAGGTCGGGATGTTCCTGGGTTCGCTGGCCGCGGGTGATCTCGCGGAACGCTCCCGGCAGGGCCTGGCGCACGACGCCGCCTCGTGGGCGGTGCGCAAGCGGGAACTGACGGGCAAGTCGTCGGCGCGCTGGGCGGGCAGCATCACCAAGGCCACCCACGACCAGTGGGCACTGGCGAGGCGCGGCCAGGCCGCCCACCTTGCCTGGCTGCGCGGGCAGATCGCCGCCATCGAGGCGCGGCTGGCCCGCCCGCTGGGCGCCAAGGCGGACAAGCGGGAGGGCCTGGCGCGCGGGTATGCCTCCCGTGCCGAGTGGCATGCCAAGTGCCGCCGCAAGCATGCCCTCGAGGACCGGCTGGCGGTGGTGGAGGCGGACTGGGCGGCGGGCCGGGTGCACGTGGTGCGCGGCGGCAAACACCTCGCCCACACCCGCCACCACCTGCAGGCTGCCGGGCTGAGCGAACAGGTGTGGCGGGCACGCTGGCAGGCAGCGCGGATGTTCCTGGCCGCCGACGGGGAGTCCGGCAAACGGTTCGGCAACGAAACGATCCGCGTCACCGACACCGGACAGCTCTCCCTCAAGCTCCCCGCCCCGCTGGCCCACCGGGCCAACGCCCCGCATGGCCGGTACATCCTCGACGCGACCGTACGCTTCCAGCACCGGGGTGCGGAGTGGCGCGACCGGATCACCACGAACCGGGCGGTGGCCTACCGCATCCACCACGACGTTCTCCGCGACCGTTGGTATGTGACCGCGTCCTGGCAGCGCGCCGCCGCCCCGGTCCTGCCGCTTGAGGCGGCGCTGGCCCGGGGGGTGGTGGGGGTGGACATGAACGACGACCATCTCGCTGCCTGGTACCTGGATGTGCACGGCAACCCGGTGGGTGAGCCGCGGCGCTTCTTCTATGACCTCTCGGGCAGCGCGGAACACCGGGACGCGCAGATCCGGCACGCGCTGACCCGGCTGCTGCACCACACCCAACGGTGCGGGGCCGCCGCGATCGCCCTCGAGGACCTCGACTTCACCGACGGCACCAGCCGGGAGAAGCACGGCCGCAACAAACGCTTCCGCCGCCTGCTCTCCCGCTTCCCCACCGCGAAACTCAAGGCCCGGCTGATCTCCATGGCCGCCGAGCAGAACATCGCCGTCGTCGCGGTGGACCCGGCGTATACCAGCCGGTGGGGTGCTCAGCACTGGCAGAAACCGCTGACCACCACGACGCGCAAGGTTTCCCGGCACGATGCGGCGAGCATCGCGGTCGGGCGACGCGCCCTCGGGCATCCGATCAGGCGACGGACGGCACCGCCCCCGCAGCACCAGAGCGATGTTGCGGGGCATCGGACCGTCCAGGCCCGACCGGAGACCCGACGGCGTGAGGAACCCCGCCCCCACCTGCCCGGACCGCGCACTAGATGCGCGCCGCCCGGCGGTGGAGCGAAAGCGGGGAACCAGCGTGCCCAACACCGTTCGGGACGCGCGGCTGAGCATGAGTCCTGGCACCAGGACTCACTCCCGCTCAGTCTTTAGGAACGGTCTCCACATCTGGTCTCCCAGGCTCCTGGGTTGCGACCCTTCCTGTCGTCGTGCGCCTGCCGACAATGCCGCGTACTGAGAACGCAGTACGCGGCCACCTGCTCGTAGTCCTGGATGACGAGGAAGCCGCGGCGCTACGTACGTCCGACAGGCGTCGCGGCAGGCATCGCGGCCGACGGCAGCCCCAGCTACATGTCGCATTTTCGCCAGCCACCGCCATGACCATGGCCGATGCTGGAAGGCATGCAGAACGGGACGCACAACGAGACGTACAGCGGGACGCTGCACGCCATGCACACCGACACCGAGCGCTGTGTCCGCGCCGTCCAGTCGAAGGACGCACGATTCGACGGCTGGTTCTACACGGCGGTGCTGACGACCCGGATCTACTGCCGGCCCAGCTGCCCGGTCGTGCCGCCGAAGCCGGAGAACATGACGTTCTACCCGAGCGCGGCGGCCTGCCAGCAGGCCGGGTTCCGGGCCTGCAAGCGGTGCCGCCCCGACACCACCCCGGGCTCGCCCGAATGGAACCAGCGCGCCGACGTGGTCGCCCGCGCGATGCGGCTGATCGGCGACGGAGTCGTGGACCGCGAGGGCGTCCCCGGACTCGCGACGCGGCTCGGCTACAGCACGCGGCAGATCGAACGCCAGCTCCTCGCCGAACTCGGCGCCGGACCGCTCGCCCTGGCCCGCGCCCAACGCGCCCAGACCGCCCGCATCCTCATCGAGACGACCCCGGTCCCGATGGCCGACATCGCCTTCGCGGCGGGCTTCTCCTCCATCCGCACCTTCAACGACACGGTCCGCGAGGTCTTCGCCCTCTCCCCGAGCGAACTACGCGCCCGGGCACCCAAGAACCGTGCCAACTCACCAGGTACGCCAGGGGTGTTGGCGCTACGACTCCCCTTCCGGTCCCCGCTCAACCCCGACAACCTCTTCGGCCACCTCGCCGCCACCGCCGTACCCGGCGTCGAGGAATGGCGCGACGGCGCCTACCGCCGCACCCTGCGCCTGCCGTACGGCCACGGCGTCGTCGCACTCACCCCGAAGTCCGACCACATCGGCTGCCGGCTCAGCCTCAGCGACATGCGCGACCTGACCGTCGCCATCAGCCGCTGCCGCCGCATGCTGGACCTCGACGCCGACCCGGTCGCGGTCGACGACCAGTTGCGTACGGATCCCCTGCTCGCCCCGCTCGTCGACAAGGCGCCGGGCCGCCGGGTGCCGCGTACCGTCGACGAGGCCGAGTTCGCGATCCGCGCCGTACTCGGCCAGCAGGTGTCCACGGCCGCCGCCCGCACGCACGCCGCACGCCTGGTCACGGCACACGGCGAGACGGTCGACGACCCCGAAGGCGGCCTCACCCACCTGTTCCCCTCCGCCCAGGCACTGGCCGAGCTCGACCCCGCCGCACTCGCGATGCCGGCCGGCCGGCGCACCACCCTCACCACGCTCGTACGCCAACTCGCCGACGGATCCCTCCACTTGGGCGTCGAGAGCGACTGGGAGGAGACCCGCGCCCGGCTGCTCGCCCTGCCCGGCTTCGGGCCGTGGACCGTCGACGTCATCGCGATGCGCGCCCTCGGCGACCCCGACGCCTTCCTGCCCACCGACCTCGGAGTCCGGTACGCCGCCCGGGAGTTGGGCCTGCCGTCCACGCCCGCCGCGCTCACGGCCCGCGCCGCGGCCTGGCGGCCCTGGCGGGCGTACGCCGTCCAGTACCTCTGGGCGACCGGCGACCACCCGATCAACTTCCTTCCCGTATAAGCCAGTACGGATGTCCGTGCCCGCGGTCAGCCCGTACAAGTCACCAAAGGACCTTCAGTGAAACAGCACACCGTGATCGACAGCCCCTACGGCCCCCTCACCCTCGTAGCCACCGACGGCGCCCTGTCCGGCCTCTACATGACCGACCAGCGCCACCGCCCACCGGAGGAGACCTTCGGCACACCCGACGACACGCCCTTCGGCGAGACGATCGACCAGCTGAAGGCCTATTTCGCGGGCGAGCTGAAGGAGTTCGACCTGCCCCTGCGCCTCGACGGCACACCGTTCCAGCGCACGGTCTGGGACCAACTCCGCCGCATCCCCTACGGCGAGACCCGCTCGTACGGCGAACTCGCCGACGCCATCGGCAACCCGAAGGCCTCCCGCGCGGTAGGCCTCGCCAACGGCAGGAACCCACTCGGCATCATCGTCCCCTGCCACCGAGTGGTCGGCGCGAACGGAAGCCTCACGGGCTACGGCGGCGGCCTGGACCGCAAGAAGCGCCTGCTGGACTTCGAACGGGGTACGGCCCTCTTCTAACCAGCGATCTTGCCAAGCAGCTCCGGCAGCGCCGTCCCGATCGGCTCCCGTACGACCTCATCGGCCTGGTCGTCGTACGGGGTCGGTTCGGCGTTGACGATGATCAGCCGCGCCCCGTGGTCGGCGGCGAGGCCGGCGAGTCCCGCCGCGGGCTGCACCTGGAGGCTGGTTCCGACGGCGATGAACACCTGGCAGGCCTTGGTGATGGCGATCGCCTCGCCGAGGACAGCGGGGTCGAGCCGCTCGCCGAACATCACCGTCGCCGACTTCAGAATTCCGCCGCACTCCAGGCACGGCGGATCCTCCTCGCCCGCCGCGACCCGCGCGAGGGCGTCCTCCATGGGCGCCTTCGCCTGACAGCCCGTACACACCACGGCCCGTGCGGTCCCGTGCAGTTCGAGTACCTTCCGGGCGGGCATCCCGGCCAGCTGATGCAGCCCGTCCACGTTTTGCGTGATCACCCGCACCGGTACCCCGGCCCGCTCAAGACCGGCCACCGCCCGGTGCGCGGCGTTCGGCTCGGCCTGGAGCGTGCGGTTCCTGCGCCGCATCTGCCACGACCGGCGCCGGATCTCTGGGGCGCCCATGTAGTACTCGTACGTCACGAGCTTCTGGGCCTCCGGATCCCGCTGCCACAGCCCGTTCGGGCCGCGGTAGTCGGGGATGCCGGAGTCGGTGCTGATACCGGCCCCGCTGAGAATCGCGACGAGAGGTTTGTCCATGAGGCGAGCGTAAGCAGCCCTGTCCGAGCGGAGCCAACGGATTTCGCCGTGGCGCTGTCAGGGAGTCGGCACGCCGTACGTCCGGTCGTAATGGTGGGCCACCAGGTGCCCGGCGCCGTCGCAGGCGAGCTGCCAGTCGTGGACGCCGGTCTCCAGGCCGTCAGTGAAGTTCCACAGGAGCTTGCCCCGGGCGGCGTCGATCGCGTAGAAGCCGTTGCCGTTGCGGAAGGCCGGGACGTAGACCTCCCGGGGGCCCGCGACGATCGGGTGCTCGGTGTTGAGGCGCGGAGTCCGGCAGAACCAGCGCTTGGAGCCGTTCGCCGCGTTGAAGGCGTACACCCCGGAGGGGTCCGTGCCGGTGGCGTAGACCGTGTTGCCGGCGACGCCGAGGGAGGCGAACTGGCCGCGTTCGGCGCGCACATTCCAGCGGGTCCGGCCGGTGGCGAGGTGCAGTGCCATAAGTTCGCGCCCGACGGCGAAGACCGTTCGGTCAAGGACCGCCAGACCCGGCCGGAGGTCGTAGCCGACCGGATGCCTCCACCGGACACGGCTGTCGGCGGCGCCGGTGTCCCGGGCCGTCACATTGCGAAACCCGTCGGCATAGATGAAGTTGCCGGGGAAGACGACCGGTTCCAGCGGGATGCCGACGTCCTCGGGGCTGATGGGCGTGATGAGGGTCCGGCCCGCCTCGAGGTCGATGCCGAAGACCGTGTCCGTGGACGTCGCGACCCCCTGCTCGTCGGACCGTCGCTGGAACCGCAGACCGAAGACGACGACATCGCGTTCACTGACCTTGCCGGACAGCGTGTCGAACCGGAATTCCGCTCCGAAGTCGTACGTGAAACGCTCCGTGCCCTTGTCCGGGTCTACACCGATCACCGTCGAGCCCTCGCCCAGCGCGACCGCGGCGCCGAGGACCTGAACGACCGGGGTGGGCGACTGGCTGATGCCCCGGTAGACCCACTTGGGCCGCGTTCCGTCCTTGAGATCGAGGCAGACCATGTTCCCCGGGCGGGTCTTCACCAGCGCCGTACCGTCCCGGAACACCGGCGGTGCTTGAAGCAGCGGATCGCTGCGATACGTCCAGAGCGGACGCGGAGCCGGCCCGAGCGGTTCCGCGGCCTGCTGCTGCCCGTCCGCCTTGTTTCCCCGGGTGATCAGCAGGGCGGTGCTGACGACGGCGGCCGTGGCGCCCGTCGACGCGGCGAGAATCGCGCGCCGGGAGAGACCACGCCGTGCAGGGGCTTGGCGATGCGAGGGGGAGGCGGCGGGTTCCGGATCCCGGGGCCGGGGTATGCCGGGTGCCTCCGACACGTGGCCGGAGTCGTAGGAGGGGAGAGGAGTCGGCGTCGCCGGGGTGGAAGTCCCGCCATACCGGTCGTACGCGCGCGGCGCCGGGCTGTTGCCGACGGCGGAGACCGCGATCCGCTCGCGCGAGTGGTTGCGCGACCGGGTGCGCGCTGGGGTGTCGAGCGCACTCAGAGCCGCCGTACGCCGGGCGATCGACGACGCCACCGGCGCGGGCAGCCAGCCGCGCTCCAGCGTCTGCTCCACTCCGCCGGGCGCGCAGGCCGCGTACAGCCGGTCCGGACCGATCCGAAGATGCGGATCCTTGGCGAGACACAGGCTGATGATCTCGTCCAGCGGTTTGGGTACGCCCGTCAGGTCGGGCGCGTTGTGCACCACCTGGTAGAGCAGCGTGGCCGCCGCGGAGCCGCTGAACGGCGCGTGTCCGGAGGCTGCGTACGTGAGAACCGAGCCGAGGGAGAAGACGTCCGCCGACGGCCCTATCGGAGCGCCCGTCGCCTGCTCGGGGCACATGTACTCGAGGGATCCGAAGAACACTCCGGAGTGGGTGAGGTCGTAGCCGTCGCTGGCCCGGACGATGCCGAAGTCGATGACGCGCGGACCGTCGGCGGCGAGCAGCACGTTGGACGGTTTGAGGTCGCGGTGCACCAGGCCCGCCGAGTGCACGTCGAGCAGTGCCTCCGCGGCGCAGGCTCCCAGCGCCAGTACCGACGGCACCGGTAGCGGCCCGTGCTCGGCGACCGCCTCTTCCAGGGTCGGACCGGGAATGTAGGGGGTGGCCAGCCAGGGCGTGGCCGCATCCGGATCGGCGTCCACCAAGGGCACCGTGTATCTGCCGCTGACCGCCTGCGCGGCGGCCACCTCACGACGGAAGCGGATACGGAAGGTTCGGTCCGCGAGCTTCTCGGGCCGGATGACCTTGACCGCAACCGCTTGCCCGTGCGAGGAGGTGGCCAGATAGACCTGTCCCATGCCTCCCGCGCCGAGCCGCGCCTGAAGTTGGTAGGGACCAAGCTCCTCGGGATCGTCTGGGCCCAGTGGTTCCATGACCTCAGCTGCCTGTTCTCGGGGCATGCGCAGGGGTGCCCCAGCTCCGGGACGAGGTGTGCGGAAGCGAATCGCCCGCACACTTGAAAGTTAGAATAGGGGCCGGAGTGACAACTGGGGACCATTTTCAGGAAGTTGTTGGCCAGGAACGGTCAGCACCCGTCGGTCAGGCCACCCGATGGCCGTTCTCCAGCTCGGCAGTCCCCGATCCATCCGCGAGGGCGTCGAGGGCGGCCAGTGCCCGCCGCCCCGTGGCGCTCGGCAGGTACTCGCCGACTTCATCGCGCGCTACGAGACGCCAGGACAGCAGTTCCTCCTCCTGGAGCCGGATCGCCTTGAACTGGTCCTCGCGCAGCACGCCGCCGTCGTACAGATACGCCACGATCGGCGGGCGCCCGGGCCCCGGTACCCAGTCCACCGCGAGCAGCCGGCCGATCTCCAGGTCCAGTCCGATCTCCTCCGCCGTCTCCCGGCGGGCGCCCTGCCGCGGAGTCTCCCCGTCGTCGGACTCGACGGTCCCGCCGGGCAGCGCCCACCCCTCGCGGTAGTTGGGCTCGACGAGCAGCACACGGCCCTCGGTGTCGCGGATGAGGGCGGCGGCACCGGCGAGGACACGGGGGAGACCGGCGATGTACGTGGCGTAGTCAGGAGGAAGGGTCATTGAGGCAGCGTAACGAGGCGTTCACGCACCCAGGTCCGCCAACCGCACCGTCCGCTCAGCCAGTTCACTGATCCGTACGCCGTCGAAGCCGAACACCGCGCTGCGGACCTTGTCTTCCAAGGGATCTGTCCACTGCGGGGGGATCGCGGCGGCGCCGCCCAGCACACCCGCGACCGAGCCCGCGGTCGCGCCGTTCGAGTCCGTGTCGAGGCCGCCTCGGACGGTGAGCGCGATCGTCCGCGTGAAGTCGCCGTCCCCGTACAGGAGTCCGGCGGTCAGCACCGCCGCGTTCGGGATGGTGTGGATCCAGCCGAGCCCGGACGTCTCCTCGGCGAGGGTGCTGAGCGTGTCCTCCCAGGACAGCCGGGACTCGTGGAGCGAGAGCACGCGGCGCACGGTGCGGGACAGCCGGCTGCTCGCCGGGATCACCGTCAGCGCGGTGTCCAGGGCGGACCGTACGGTCGGCGCGGTGAACGCGGCGGCCACCAGCGCCGCCGCCCACATCGCCCCGTACACGCCGTTGGAGCTGTGCGACAGGACGGCGTCCCGGCGGGCGAGGGAGGCCGCGCGGCGGGGGTCGCCCGGGCTCGTCCAGCCGTAGATGTCGGCGCGGATGAGGGCGCCGATCCACTCCTGGTACGGGTTGTCGTGCGTCGCCGTCAGCGGCGGTTTCAGTCCGTCCGCGAGGTTGCGGTACGCGGCGCGCTCCGCCGTGAACGTCTGCAGATACGGCAGCCGCAGCAGCCACAGCTCGCCGACCTGCTCCGTGCTGAAGCCGAAGCCGTACGTCTCCAGGAGATCCAGGCCGAGGATCGCGTAGTCCACGTCGTCGTCCCGGCAACTGCCGTGGATCCGGCCGCGTACGCACTCACGCCACTCGGGACGCAGCTCCAGCTCGACGCCCGGCTCGACGGGCTCGGGCAGATAGTCGGTGAGCGGCAGGGCATCGGCCTGCCGCAGATAGCGGTCGATGCGGTCCCGCGTCCAGTGGTCGCCCTGCTCGACCGGTTTGCCGAGCATGTTGCCCGCGATCCGGCCCAGCCAGCCCCCGAGAACGCGGTCCGCGACGTCAACACCGGAAGAGGTCATACGTCCGGTCTACCGAATTCCCGCCCGTCCTGCCTGGTTTTGTGCCGATCCCGTCCCCGCACCACATGAGAGTCTCGTCGGGTTTTATTCGTATTGCGGTTTGGGAGTCTTATGCGTTCCGCGCGTTCCGTTCAGTCCATGCGTTCCATGCAGCCGACGAGCCGTACGACCGTCCTGGCGGTCGCCGCCGCCGTCGCCGCCCTGGCCGCCACCGCGGCGGCGCCCGCCCACGCCGCGCCCGGCGATCCGCTGGTCACGACCGGCGACGTCGGCAACGTCCGGATGGGCAGCAACGACACCCTGGAGGACGTGCTGGAGCACATCACCATCGCGCCCGGCAGCAAGGGGGCACTGACGCACCAGATGTACGACTCCCCGGGCGCCGCGACGGCCGAGTGACCGTTGTTCACGCAGGCGCTGTCCGGGGTGCGGGATTCCGCCTGGGCAGCGCCGCCTGAGCCGGTTAGGGTCACAGCGGCGCGACTGCCTTGACAGGTCAAGGCCCGGAGAGCAAGGGGAGTACAGGTGGCGGACTCGGCAGTGAACCGGACCCGGGGGCGTACCCAGCGGGTGCTCATCGCCGCGGACAAGTTCAAGGGCTCGCTCACGGCCGTGGAGGTCGCGCAGCGGGTGACGGCCGGGCTGCACCGGGTCGCGCCGCGCGTCGAGGTCGAGGCACTGCCGGTGGCCGACGGCGGCGACGGCACGGTCGACGCCGCGGTCGCGGCCGGGTTCGAGCGGCGTGAAGTACGGGTCGCCGGACCGCTCGGCGACGAGGTCACCGCCGCGTACGCGCTGCGCGGCGGCACGGCGGTGGTGGAGATGGCCGAGGCCAGCGGCCTGCAGCGGCTGCCACTCGGCGTCCTCGCCCCGCTCACGGCGTCCACGTACGGGTCTGGAGAGCTGCTGCGGGCCGCCCTGGACGCCGGCGCACGCACCATCGTCTTCGGCGTGGGCGGCAGCGCCACGACGGACGGCGGCGCGGGGATGCTGGCCGCACTCGGCGCCCGCCTCCTGGACAAGGACGGCGAGCCGCTGCCTCCCGGCGGCGGACCCCTGCGGGAGCTCGCCACGGCGGACCTGTCCGGCCTCGATCCCCGTCTCGCCTCGGTCGACGTCGTCCTCGCGAGCGACGTGGACAATCCCCTGACCGGGCCGAAGGGGGCGCCCGCGGTGTACGGCCCGCAGAAGGGGGCCTCTCCGGATGACGTTGCGGCCCTGGACGCCTCCCTCACGCACTTCGCCGCGGTTCTGGAGAAGGCGATCGGGGACAGGGCCGCGGAGTACGCCGTCGCGCCCGGTGCGGGGGCCGCCGGTGGTATCGGCTACGGCGCTCTCGTCGGCCTCGGCGCGAGCTTCCGGCCCGGCATCGAGGTCATGCTCGACGTCCTCGGCTTCGCCACCGCCCTGGAACGGGCCACGCTCGTCATCACCGGCGAGGGCTCCCTGGACGAGCAGACCCTCCACGGCAAGGCTCCCGCCGGAGTCGCCGCGGTCGCCCGCGCCGCCAACAAGGAGGTCATCGCGGTCTGCGGCCGCCTGGCCCTGCCTCCAGAGTCCCTAGGCCGAGCGGGCATCCGCCGCGCGTACGCCCTGACGGACGTGGAGCCCGACGTGGCGCGCTGCATCGCGGAGGCAGGCCCGCTCCTGGAGGACGTGGCGGAACGGATCGCACGGGACTTCCTGGTCTGAAGCGTCAGCGCTCCGCTGGTCAGGCAGTTCGAAGCTGCGGCTCCGTTGTGGCTGGTCGCACCCACGATGTGGAGCCGCACGTCCGCTTCGGTGCCCCGGAAGAACGGGTGTGGGCCCGAGCCACATGGCCCGGGCCCACCCGTCTGTCCGTTTTGCCTGCCGCCTAAGGCAACTGCGCAGCCCGCGCCTCACGCCGGTTGTCGCGGAAGTTGTTCACCCTCCGCGCCGTGGCGAAGAGGGGGATCACCGCGCCCGTGACCAGCTGGAGGGCGCAGCCCGTCTGCAGGAGGAGCTGGCCGCCGGGGGCGTCGAAGGCCCAGGACGTCAGCAGGCCCATGCTGAGGACGATCCAGGAGAGCATCGCCACCGCGAGGCGCCCCCGCGGCTTCGGGTACTCGACGCGGCTCACCATCAGCCAGGCCGTGCCCAGGATCGCCATGAGCGTGGCGACGAAGGGCAGCTCAAGGAGCACGATGGACACCACGGTCAGCGCGCCGAACGGGGACGGCATGCCCTGGAACGTGCCGTCCTTCACCGTCACGCACGAGAATCTGGCGAGCCGCAGGACGACCGCCAGCAGGACCACGATGGCCCCCACCGCCGCCACTCGCTGCTGGGCGTCGTCCGCGACCATGCCGTAGACGAGGACGAAGTACGCGGGTGCCAGACCGAAGCTGATCAGGTCCGAGAGGTTGTCGAGCTCCGCGCCCATGGGGGAGGAGCGCAGCTTGCGGGCCACCAGTCCGTCGAAGAGGTCGAAGACCGCCGCGCACAGCATCAGGATCACGGCCGTGGCCGCGCTGTTCCGGGCCATACCCGATTCCTGGCTGCCCGTGAGGTGCGGGATCAGGATGCCGGTGGTGGTGAAGTACACGGCCATGAAGCCGCAGGTGGCGTTACCGAGGGTGAGGGTGTCCGCTATTGAGAGGCGGAGAGAGAGGGGCATCTCCTCCTCTTCGTCCACCTCATCAGCCTCGGGCACCCAGCCGGTGCCGGCCTGAGCCTCTGGATCAATCACGGTCAATGCGAGTCACCCCAGCCACCGTCTTCTGACCGACCTCCACCGCGACCTCGACGCCCTCGGGGAGGTAGATGTCGACGCGCGAGCCGAAGCGGATCAGACCGATGCGGTCCCCCTGCTCGACCTTGGTGCCCTGCGGAACGTACGGGACGATGCGTCGCGCGACCGCACCGGCGATCTGGATCATCTCGATGTCGCCGAGCTCGGTGTCGAAGTGCCAGACGACGCGCTCGTTGTTCTCGCTCTCCTTGTTGAACGCCGGAACGAAGCCGCCGGGGATGTGCTCGACCGACGTGACCGTGCCGGAGAGCGGGGCGCGGTTCACATGGACGTTCAGCGGGCTCATGAAGATGGCGACGCGGGTGCGGCCGTCCTTCCACGGCATGATGCTCTGCACCACTCCGTCGGCGGGCGAGATGACCCGGCCCGGGGTGATCTCGCGCTCGGGGTCGCGGAAGAACCACAGCATGCCCGCCGCGAGCGCGGTGGCGGGTACGGCCACGGCCTTGGCGGCGCCGGACTTGCGCGCGCGTACCAGGCTGAGGGCTGCGGTGGCGACGGTCGGGAGGAGCCACGGCGATGCTCCGCGCGCGAGGCGTGCGCCGACCAGGCTGTCGCGAGGTGCAGAGTTTGGGCTGTGGGGCATGGATGACCTTCGTAGCGGATGATGCCGCGCTGCAGGAGGGGGACGGCGGCTTCCTGGGATCGTACCGGTCGCGGGCCACAACTGGGCAAGCCAGGAAGCCGAGTCAACGGCCGAAGAGTGTTGACGGGGTGTGATGTTCACCTCGAGCAAAACACCCCAATCGGCACGTCTAACCCTGGAATCGATACTCTTCGAGCAGCCGGCGCCCGATGATCATTTTCTGGATCTCGGCCGTACCTTCGCCGATCAGCAGCATCGGAGCCTCACGGTAGAGGCGCTCGATCTCGTACTCCTTCGAGAAGCCGTAGCCGCCATGGATCCGGAACGCGTCCTCCACGACTTCCTTGCAGTATTCGGAGGCGAGGTACTTCGCCATCCCTGCCTCGAGGTCGTTTCGCTCCCCTGAGTCCTTTTTGCGAGCTGCGTTCACCATCATCGCATGCGCGGCCTCGACCTTGGTGGCCATCTCGGCCAGCTTGAACTGAATCGCCTGGTGCTGGGCGATCGCCTTGCCGAAAGTGTGACGTTGCTGGGCATACGAGACGCCGAGCTCGAACGCACGCTGAGCGACACCACAGCCACGCGCCGCCACATTGACGCGGCCGACCTCGACCCCGTCCATCATTTGGTAAAAGCCGCGGCCGGTGACTCCGCCGAGCACGCGATTGGCCGGAATGCGCAGGCCATCCATGATCAGCTCGGTGGTGTCGACACCCTTGTAGCCCATCTTGTCGATCTTCCCGGGGATGGTGAGGCCGGGCCGGACCTCACCGAAGCCGGGCTCCTTCTCGACCAGGAAGGTCGTCATCGACTTGTGGGGCGCGGTGCCCTCCGGGTGTCCTTCGTCACTTTTCACGAGGACGGCCACGAGCGTCGACGTGCCGCCGTTCGTCAGCCACATCTTCTGGCCGTTCAGGACGTACTCCTCGCCGTCCTTGACCGCCTTCGACGTGATCGCCGACACGTCCGAGCCGAGCGCCGGCTCCGACATGGAGAACGCGCCGCGGATCTCGCCCGCCGCCATCCGCGGCAGGAAGTACTCCTTCTGCTCCTCGGTGCCGTGCTGCTTGAGCATGTACGCCACGATGAAGTGGGTGTTGATGATGCCGGAGACCGACATCCAGCCGCGCGCGATCTCCTCCACGCACAGCGCGTAGGTGAGGAGCGACTCACCCAGGCCCCCGTACTCCTCGGGAATCATCAGCCCGAAGAGGCCCAACTCCTTGAGGCCGTCGACGATCTGCTGCGGGTACTCGTCGCGGTGCTCCAGCTCGGTCGCGACCGGGATGATCTCCTTGTCCACGAAGTCCCGGACGGTGGACAGGATCTCCTGCTGAATGTCGGTCAGACCGGCGGTCTGGGCGAGTCGCGCCATGGCTACTTCTCCTGCTCCTTGAGCTGGGGCCGGCCGGGCTGCTCGCCGCCGCGCTCCTTGATGTACGTCTCGGTGGGGACCATCACCTTGCGGCGGAACACGCAGACCAGCGTGCCGTCCTGCTTGTAGCCCTTGGTCTCGACGTAAACGATTCCGCGGTCGTTCTTCGACTTGGAGGGCGTCTTGTCGAGGACGGTCGTCTCGCCGTAGATCGTGTCGCCGTGGAAGGTCGGCGCGACGTGGCGCAGCGACTCGATCTCCAGGTTCGCGATCGCCTTGCCGGACACGTCGGGGACCGACATGCCGAGCAGGAGCGAGTAAATGTAGTTCCCTACGACGACGTTCTTCCCGAAGTCCGTCGTGTTCTCCGCATAGTTGGTGTCCATGTGGAGGGGGTGGTGATTCATCGTCAGGAGACAGAAGAGGTGGTCGTCGTACTCCGTGACCGTCTTTCCGGGCCAGTGCTTGTAGACGTCCCCGACGGTGAACTCTTCGTAGGTGCGGCCGAACTGCATGGTGTCTTACGCCTCCGGGGCCTCGAACTTGGACGTGCGGGTCATGCCGGCCGCCCGGCCCTTGCCCGAGATCACGAGCGCCATCTTGCGGCTGGCCTCGTCGATCATCTCGTCACCGATCATCGCGGAGCCCTTCTTGCCGCCCGCCTCGGACGTGTAGTACTCGTACGCGTCCAGGATCAGCTCGGCGTGGTCGAAGTCCTCCTGGGACGGCGAGAAGATCTCGTTGGACGCCTCGACCTGGCCCGGGTGCAGCACCCACTTGCCGTCGAAGCCGAGCGCGGCGGCTCGCTGCGCGACCTCGCGGTAGCCGTCGACGTTGCGGATCTGCAGGTAAGGGCCGTCGATCGCCTGGAGGTTGTTGGCGCGGGCGGCCATCAGGATCTTCATCAGGATGTAGTGGTAGGCGTCCGCCGGGTAGCCGGGCGGCTGCTCGCCCACGACCAGCGACTTCATGTTGATCGATGCCATGAAGTCGGCCGGGCCGAAGATGATCGTCTCGACGCGCGGGGACGCCTGGGCGATCTCGTTGACGTTGTTGAGACCCTGGGCGTTCTCGATCTGCGCCTCAATGCCGATCTTGCCGACCTCGAAGCCCATCGTCTTCTCGATCTGGGTGAGGAGGAGGTCCAGGGCCACCACCTGCTGGGCGTCCTGGACCTTCGGCAGCATGATGCAGTCAAGGTTCGGGCCCGCACCCTCGACCACCGTCACGACATCGCGGTACGTCCACTCCGTCGTCCAGTCGTTGACGCGCACGACCCGCGTCTTGCCCGTCCAGTCGCCTTCGTTGAGGAACTTGACGATGGTGTGCCGCGCCTCGGGCTTGGCGAGCGGCGCGCACGCGTCCTCCAGGTCCAGGAAGACCTGGTCCGCGGGGAGGCCCTGTGCCTTCTCCAGGAAGCGGGGGTTGCTTCCCGGCACGGCGAGGCAGGAGCGCCGCGGACGCAGACGGTTGACGGGGCTGGTCATGCGGGGACCTCCAGGGGGTCGAGCTTGTTCGCGGTCCGGATCTCGTCGACGATGCGGCCGATGATTCCGGTGATGTCGAAGTCCTTCGGGGTGAAGACCGCGGCCACTCCGGCGGCACGCAGCTGATCGGCGTCTCCGTTCGGGATGATGCCACCCGCGATCACCGGGATGTCTGTGGCTCCTGCCACACGCAGCCGCTCCAGCACGTCCGGTACGAGCTGCGCGTGCGAGCCGGACAGGATGGACAGGCCGACCGCGTGCACGTCCTCCGCGAGGGCCGCGTCCACGATCTCCTCGGGCGTGAGCCGGATGCCCTGGTAGACCACCTCGAAGCCGGCGTCCCGGGCCCGTACGGCGATCTGCTCGGCGCCGTTGGAATGCCCGTCCAGGCCCGGCTTGCCCACGAGGAAGCGCAGCTTGCCGACGCCCAGGTCACGGGCGGTCACATCGACCCTGCGGCGCACCTCGGCGAGCGCGGTGCCCTCCTGCCCGGCGACCGCGACGGGCGCGGACGAGACGCCGGTCGGCGCCCGGAACTCGCCGAACACCTCCCGCAGGGCGCCCGCCCACTCGCCGGTGGTGGCCCCCGCACGGGCGCACTCCAGCGTGGCCTCCATCAGGTTGCCGGTCCCGGCCGCCGTCTCCTTGAGCCGCTCCAGCGCCGTTCCCGCGCGCGCTTGATCGCGTGCGTCACGCCACTCACCCAGGGCCCGTACGACCCGCTCCTCGACCGTCGGGTCGGCCGTGTGGATCGCCGTGTCCAGGTCGGCCGTCAGCGGGTTCGGCTCGGTCGTCTCGAAGATGTTGACGCCGATGATCTTCTCTTGACCGGACTCGATACGGGCCCTGCGCTCGGCATGCGAGGCGACGAGCTGGGACTTCAGGTAGCCCGACTCGACGGCCGTCATCGCGCCGCCCAGCTCCTGAATATGGTCGATCTCGGCGAGCGATTCCTCGACGAGCTTGGCGACCTTCGCCTCGATGACGTGCGAGCCCTCGAAGATGTCCTCGTACTCGAGCAGGTCGCTCTCGTACGCGAGCACCTGCTGCATGCGTAGCGACCACTGCTGGTCCCACGGGCGGGGGAGGCCCAAGGCCTCGTTCCAGGCGGGGAGTTGCACGGCACGCGCGCGTGCGTCCTTCGAGAGGGTCACGGCCAGCATCTCGAACACGATCCGCTGGACGTTGTTCTCCGGCTGGGCCTCGGTCAGACCGAGGGAGTTGACCTGGACGCCGTACCGGAAGCGGCGCTGCTTGGGGTTCTCGATGCCGTACCGCTCGCGCGTGATCTGGTCCCAGATCCGCCCGAACGCTCGCATCTTGCACATCTCCTCGATGAAGCGGACGCCCGCGTTCACGAAGAAGGAGATGCGCGCGACGACGTCGCCCATGCGCTCCCGCGGCACCTGGCCCGAGTCACGGACGGCGTCGAGGACCGCGATCGCCGTCGACATCGCGTACGCGATCTCCTGGACCGGGGTGGCTCCGGCTTCCTGGAGGTGGTAGCTGCAGATGTTGATCGGGTTCCACTTGGGGATGCGGGACACCGTGTACGCGATCATGTCCGTCGTCAGACGCAGCGAAGGCACCGGCGGGAACACATGCGTGCCCCGCGACAGGTACTCCTTCACGATGTCGTTCTGCGTCGTCCCCTGAAGCTTGGTGATGTCCGAGCCCTGATCCTCGGCGACGACCTGGTAGAGCGCCAGCAGCCACATGGCCGTGGCGTTGATCGTCATCGAGGTGTTCATCTGCTCCAGGGGGATGTCCTGGAGCAGCCGGCGCATGTCACCGACGTGCGAGACGGGGACCCCGACCCGGCCGACCTCGCCGCGGGCGAGGATGTGGTCGGGGTCGTAGCCGGTCTGCGTCGGCAGGTCGAAGGCGACGGACAGACCGGTCTGGCCCTTGGCCAGGTTGCGCCGGTACAGCTCGTTGGACGCCTCGGCTGTGGAGTGACCGGCGTACGTCCGCATGAGCCAAGGCCGGTCCCGTTCTTTGGGCGCCTGCGGCGCGCCCTGTGCCGCAGGCGCGGTCTTGCGCGGCTCTGTCATGTCACACGTTCCGGAAGCGGTTGATGGCGTCGATGTGCTTGGCGCGCTTCTCCTCGTCGCGCACGCCCAGGCCCTCGCGGGGCGCCAGGGCCAGCACGCCCACCTTGCCCTGGTGGAGGTTGCGGTGCACGTCGTATGCGGCCTGCCCGGTCTCCTCCAGCGCGTACACCTTGGAGAGCGTCGGGTGGATCTTGCCCTTCGCGATGAGCCGGTTGGCCTCCCAGGCCTCGCGGTAGTTGGCGAAGTGCGAGCCGATGATGCGCTTCAGGGACATCCACAGGTAGCGGTTGTCGTACTCGTGGTTGTAGCCCGAGGTCGAGGCACAGGTGACGATCGTGCCGCCCTTGCGCGTGACGTACACGCTTGCGCCGAAGGTCTCGCGGCCCGGGTGCTCGAAGACGATGTCGACGTCCTCGCCGCCGGTGAGCTCCCGGATGCGCTTGCCGAAGCGCTTCCACTCGCGCGGGTCCTGGTGGTGCTCGTCCTTCCAGAACTTGTAGTCCTCGGCGGTGCGGTCGATGATCGCCTCGGCGCCCATCGAGCGGCAGATCTCCGCCTTCTGGGGCGAGGACACGACACAGATGGGGTTGGCGCCGCCCGCGAGCGCGAACTGCGTGGCGTACGAGCCGAGTCCACCGCTCGCGCCCCAGATGAGGACGTTGTCGCCCTGCTTCATGTCGGCGCCGTTGCGGGACACCAGCTGCCGGTACGCGGTCGAGTTCACGAGCCCCGGAGCGGCGGCCTCCTCCCAGCTGAGGTGGTCCGGCTTGGGCATCAGCTGGTTGGACTTGACGAGGGCGATCTCGGCGAGACCGCCGAAGTTGGTCTCGAAGCCCCAGATGCGCTGCTCGGGGTCGAGCATCGTGTCGTTGTGGCCGTCGGACGACTCCAGTTCGACCGACAGGCAGTGCGCGACGACCTCGTCACCGGGGTTCCAGGCGTTCACGCCCGGACCAGTGCGCAGGACGACGCCCGCGAGGTCGGAGCCGATGATGTGGTACGGCAGGTCATGGCGCTTGGTGAGCTCGCTGAGCCGGCCGTAGCGCTCCAGGAACCCGAAGGTCGACAGCGGCTCGAAGATCGAGGTCCACACCGAGTTGTAGTTGACCGAGGAGGCCATCACGGCCACCAGGGCCTCGCCCGGGCCGAGTTCGGGCACCGGCACGTCGTCCAGGTGGATCGACTTGCGGGGGTCCTTGTCGCGGGTGGTGAGGTCCGCGAACATCTCCGTTTCGTCCTTGTGCACGGTGATCGCGCGGTACGACTCGGGGAGCGGCAGGGCGGCGAAGTCGGCGGACGTGGCGGTCTGCGACTGAATCGCGTCCAGGATTTCCTTCACGGTGTTGCCTCCGGCGAAGCGAGCGCTCGGGCGAGCGCTTGAGGGTTACGTCGGGGTGGTTGCTGCTTTTGTGAGGCGTGCCGTCGGTTCGGCGAAGGTGGTGCTGGCAGCGCTTTGTGGCGCGGAAGGTTGCCTGTGACGCAGGCGTCGGGCGCGCAAACCCGGGGAGGTTTGCGGGGACAGCCGACGTACGAAAGAGCTCTGCACGCCGGCCGCCCGACTTACTCCAACGTATGGCACGGCGTGTCACCGTGCAAGGCACGCAGTGCCAAGAATTTCCCTCATTTGAAATTGGGCGTTAACAAATGAGCGATGATCGATCAGTTTGGATTGCTCGCTGTCGCCGAGCGTGTGGGCTTCGTTGAGCGTGCGGACGACGGTCGCGCGCTTACGACCATTGAGTGCTTACGACCGTTGAGTGCTTACGATCGTTGAGTGCTTACGACCGTTCCCGAAGCGCTTGCTCGATCGTCTTCATGACCTCGTCGAGCGGGGCGTCCGTCCTGGCCACCGTGACCAGCACCTCGCCCTGCGAGGCGACCGAGGCCGCGCCCGGGCGGGGCCCGCTGTCACGCCCCGCCCCGATCCCCGAGCCGAAGGTCTTCCGGACTATGGCGAACGCGTGGTCCAGCTGCGCCTCGACGTCGCCCTGTCCGCCGGCCCGCAGCCAGCGCCGCAGTACGTGGTTGTGCGCCGTGACGACGGCCGAGGCGGCGACCTCCGCGAGCAGCGGATCGTCGTTCGCGTCGTCGTCGTGCGCGTGCTCGTCGAAGTGCCCCAGCAGATAGCGCGTGAACAGCCGCTCGTACCGCGCCACGGACGCGATCTCCGCCTCCCGCAGCGTCGGCACCTCACGCGTGAGCTTGTACCGCGACACCGAGATCTCCGGCCGGGCCGCGTACATCTTCATGACTTCCTTGATGCCGCGGCACACGGTGTCGAGCGGATGCTCGTGCGCCGGAGCGGCATTCAGTACCGCCTCAGCCCGGATCAGCGTGTCGTCGTGATCGGGAAAGATCGCCTCTTCCTTGGAACGGAAGTGCCGGAAGAAGGTGCGCCGGGCGACCCCGGCCGCCGCGGCGATCTCGTCGACGGTCGTCGCCTCGTAGCCCTTGGTCGCGAACAGTTCCATCGCCGCGGCCGCCAACTCCCGGCGCATCTTGAGCCGTTGGGCGGCGGCACGGTTGCCCGCGGCACTCTCCGGAGCGTCGGGCGTGGCTGGTGTACGGGAGGACTTGACCGGCTGGGACATGCCCCGAACGTACTGCATTCGTGGAGCGGGGCGCTCAAGATCCCCTCTCCCCCCGCCCTCGGCGGGGGGAGAGGAGCCGGCCCGGTCGAGCAGTCCGCCCCAGTCCGCGCGGTCCGTGAACCAGTCGCCGGGCCGCCGCTCAGCGTCGCGCATATTCGCGGAAGCCGCGGCCGGTCTTGCGGCCGAGGCAGCCCGCGGCCACCAGGTGCTCGAGCAGCGACGCCGGGGCGAGACCCGGGTCGCGGAACTCGCGGTGCAGCACCTTTTCAATGGCCAGCGAGACATCGAGGCCGACCACGTCGAGGAGCTCGAAGGGCCCCATCGGGTAGCCGCCGCCGAGCTTCATCGCCGCGTCGATGTCGTCGAGCGAGGCGTAGTGCTCCTGGACCATCTTGATCGCGTTGTTCAGGTACGGGAACAGCAGCGCGTTCACGATGAAGCCCGCGCGGTCGCCGCAGTCCACCGGGTGCTTCCTGATCTTCGTGCACAGTTCGCGGACCGTGGCGTGCACATCGTCCGCCGTCAGAACGGTCCGCACGACCTCGACCAGCTTCATCGCCGGGGCCGGGTTGAAGAAGTGCATGCCGATCACGTCCTGCGGGCGCGAGGTGGCACGGGCGCAGGCGACGACGGGCAGCGAGGAGGTCGTGGTGGCCAGGATCGCGCCCGGCTTGCAGACCTTGTCGAACACGGCGAACAACTGCTGCTTGATCTCCAGGTCCTCGGCGACCGCCTCCAGCGCCAGATCGACCTCGGCGAAGGCGTCGTACGAACCCGCCGGAGTGATGCGCTCCAGCGTCTCGGCGGCGGCCTCGGCGGTCATCCGTCCCTTGTCGACAGAGCGCGAAAGCGACTTGCCGATACGGGACTTCGCGGACTGCGCCTTCTCCTCGCTGCGCGCGGCGAGCACGACCTCGTACCCGGCCTTCGCGAAGACCTCGGCGATCCCGGACGCCATGGTGCCGGAACCCGCGACGCCGACCGAGCGGACGGAGCGGCCAGGGGCCTCGGGGCCCGAGGCGAGCGGCGTCAGCGCGTCCCGCACGACGGTCCCGCTGCCCGGAGCCTCGTACGTGTAGAAGCCGCGGCCCGACTTGCGGCCGGTCAGGCCCGCCTCGCTGAGCTGCCTGAGGATCGGCGCGGGTGCGTGCAGCCGGTCGTGCGAGGCGGCGTACATGGCCTCCAGGACCGTACGCGCGGTGTCGACGCCGATCAGGTCGAGCAGTTCCAGCGGGCCCATGGGCAGTCCGCAGCCCAGCTTCATCGCGGCATCGATGTCCTCGCGGCTCGCGTACTTCGCCTCGTACATCGCGGCCGCCTGGTTCAGGTAGCCGAACAGCAGCCCGTCCGCGACGAAACCGGGACGGTCGCCGACGGCGACGGGCTCCTTGCCCAGTTCGACGGCGAGATCCGTGACGGCGGCGACGGCAGCCGGCGAAGTCAGCACGGACGAGACGACCTCGACCAGCTTCATCGCGGGCGCCGGGTTGAAGAAATGCAGCCCGAGAACGCGCTCGGGACGGGCTGAGTCGGCGGCGAGCCGGGTGACCGAGAGGGCGTTGGTGCCGGTCGCCAGGACCGTCTCCGGGCGCACGATGCCGTCGAGCTCACGGAAGATCTGCCGCTTGATCTCGTACGACTCCGGGGCCACCTCGATCACCAGGTCGGCGTCGGCCGCCGCGCGCAGATCGGTGGAGGTGCGCAGGCGGCCGAGCACCTCCTCGCGCTCCTGCTCGCTGATCCGCTCGCGCTCAACGGCACGGGCGGTCGCGGCCTCCAGCGCGGTGTGGGCGCGGGCGGTGGCGGCCTCGCTGATGTCGATGCCGACGACCTCGCGGCCGGCCCGGGCGAGGACCTCGGCGATGCCGGTCCCCATCGTGCCGAGGCCGACCACGGCGACGGTCTTGATCTGGGACAGAGGGGTGTCGGACTGGGGAGAGGCCATCACGGGACTCCAGGGATGAGTGACGACTGAGGGACGCATCCGGATACGCCGACAGGCGCACACAGTGCGGGAGTTGTGCGGGTGTGGGGCCGGGCTGCGAAGCGCACACGCCCGGTGCCGTCCGCGGGCGAAACATGCAAGCCCGCGAGGCGGTGAAAGACCGACCGGCCCTGTCCCGGAGCCGAGTCGTACTGCGGTACTCGAAGTACCGAACCGACCGACACTCACGGCGGCTGCGTCACCAGGCCACCGCAAGCAGGTGTGCGAGTGGGTAACTCGCTCGATTGAGCTTAACTCGCGGGTAACGAGCGCGCCAGTGTGCGGAAGAGTCGAGGTTATGTGACGTACGTCGCGGATAGGCTCGCGCCATGGACGAAGAGTTGCGGTCGCTCACTGGGCGCTTACGGCGTGAGGTGGGGGCCGGGGAGGCATACGCGTACGAACGACTTGTCGCGACCGGTGATCTCGATGAGTTGGCCGGTGTGCTTACCGCGCCGCAGCAGCCGTTGTGGGCGCGGGAGTTGGCGGCGTTTCGGCTGGGGGTTGCGGGGGATAGGCGGGCCTTTGAGACGCTGGTGCTGCTGCTGAATCATCGGGATCCGCAGCGGTGTGCTTCCGCTGCGTATGCGCTTGCGCGGCTGGGGGATCCGCGTACCGCTCGGGCTGCGGCTGCTCTCGCCACCAATGAGTTGCGGGTTGCTTATGCGCTTCATCCGGTGCGGTTGTTGGTGGAGTTGCGGGCTCCTGAGGCTGTGCCTGCGCTCATCACCACGTTGGCGCGGCGGTTTCGCGCGCATGATCCGTATCGGCGGGTGGCGCTCGCTTGTGTGGAGGGGCTGGGGG
>NZ_JAAKZX010000161.1 GCF_011045025.1 Streptomyces ureilyticus | reverse complement strand
GGCCCGCGCCCTGCCGGACAGTCGGCAGGGCGCGGGCCCTCACCCGTCACTCGTTCGGCCTAACCGGCCGGGCGGTCAAGGGCGGCAACTGCGCACTCTGGACTAGGCGTTCATCACATACGTCCCTCCCCGGCCCGGAGGAGGTCTCCCTTGTGCGCCTTTTCCCGCGCTTCGCTCCGCTGCTGGCCGCACTGATCCTCCCGCTCACTCCGGCCTATGGCGACACCCCACACCTCGCGAACCTCGTGAAAACGGGCCCCCACGCGCGCGTGCCCGTCGACAGGCCCTTCGGGGCCGAGTGCCGCATCAGGATCGAGGGCTCGTATGTGATCACGTACTGCCATAACCCGTACCCGGAGGTCGACCGGCTCGCCCTGCACATCGAGTGCGACCGGTGGTGGGACCTCGACAGCGACGGGACCCCGGTGGCGGTGGGGCCCACGCAGACCGTGCGGCTCACCGGCCGGTGCTGGAAGGAGGTCCGCTCGGCGTGGGTCACGCACAAGAAGTGACGCACCAGAGGTGACGCGTTCAGTCTCCGGAGGCGACAAGACCCCTCGGGCGGCACAGGAACGGGTAGCTCGCGGCCTCCGTGAAGGCCGTTTGCGCGTCGCCCGCGCGGATCGCGTCCAGCAGGCGCGTGTGGTCCATGTACGTCTCGGGCGTCAGCTCCTCGCCCACGTCCTCGCGCAGCCAGTCGCGCACGACCTCGCCGAGATCCGCGTACATGGCCGTCATGACGTCGTTGTGGGACGCGGCCACCACCGCCATGTGGAATGACGTGTCGGCGACGACGAAGGCCTCTATGTCGCCCGACTCCCAGGCCTCCTCCCGGCGTACCAGGAGCGCGTGCAACTGCTTCAGGTCGCGTTCGGTGCGGCGCTCGGCGGCCAGCTTCGCGGCGCTCGACTCCAGGGCGGAGCGCAGTTCGGCGATGTGCCGGGGATCGGCGTCCGCGAAGCGGCGGTGCATCACGCCCGCCAGCTCGCTGGTCGCCACGACGTAGGTGCCCGAGCCCTGGCGGATGTCGAGCAGGCCGTTGTGCGCGAGCGCGCGCACGGCCTCGCGCACCGTGTTGCGGGCCACGCCCAGCTGCTCGACCAGCTCCGGCTCGGTGGGGATGCGGGAGCCGACGGGCCATTCGCCCGAGGCGATCTGGCCGCGCAGCGCGGCGATGACCTGCTCGGAGAGAGCCGATCGTCGGGGGTGGCTCAGGGGCATGGCATTCCTTCGCGCAGAACGCAGCTGACTCCAGGTGGACAACCAATCATCCCATGATTCTATGATGGGCGGCATGGCGAGCGAGGAAACCCGTACGGAGACCCGGACGACGACGTCCACATCCCAGCCCATGGCTCTACGCAGTTCCTCCGGAACCGCCGGCGAATCCCCGAAGCCCGCCCCGCGCGCGTGGGGGACAGGCCTGGTGATCGTCGGCCTCGTCCTCACGGCCCTCAACCTGCGGCCCGCGATCACCAGTCTCGGTGCCCTCCTCGAAGAGGTGCGTGCCGGACTCGGCATGAGCGGCAGCGTCGCCGGACTGCTCACGTCCGTACCGACGCTCTGCTTCGCCGTCTTCGGTGTCATGGCACCGCGCCTCGCCCGCCGCTTCGGACCCGGCACCGTGGTGTGCGCCGGCATGGTGGCCATCACCGCGGGCCTGGCGATCCGGCCCTTCCTCGGGAACACGGCGGGCTTCCTCGCGGCCAGCGCCCTCGCACTCATGGGCATCGCGGTCAGCAACATCCTGATGCCGGTGATCGTCAAGCGCTGGTTCCCGGACCGGGTCGGCTCCATGACCGGCCTGTACTCCATGGCCATGGCCCTCGGCACCGCCGCCCCGGCCGCTGTGACGGTGCCCATGACCGGGGCCCTGGGCGGCAGTTGGCAGTGGGGGCTCGCCGTGTGGGCGGGCGTCGCGGCCCTGGCCGTGGTGCCGTGGGTTCTTCTCGTACGCGGCCGGGGTGCGGCTCCGGTTCCCGGTGCGGGCCTGGCTTCCGGCTCGGGTTCGGCACCTGGTGCGGCTTCGGCTTCCGACACGGCCTCGGCTTCTGGTGTGGCTTCGGCTTCCGAGGCGCGCCGAGAGCCGGATGCCGTGCGGATCACCCGGAGCCGTACCGCCTGGGCGCTCGCCGTCTTCTTCGGGCTCCAGGCCACCGCCGCGTACATCACGATGGGGTGGATGCCGCAGATCTTCCGTGACGCGGGCGTCCCGGCGGGCACGGCCGGACTGCTCCTCGCGGTCACGATGGTGATGGGCGTGCCGCTGTCGTTCGTCATCCCTCGGGTGGCCACGCGCCTGCCCCATCAGGGCCCGATCGCGATCGCCCTCGGCCTGTGCGGCCTCACCGGATACGCGGGCCTCTACTTCGCCCCGGCAGGCGGCGCCTGGGCCTGGGCGCTGCTGCTCGGCATCGCCAACTGCGCCTTTCCGCTGGCTCTCACCCTGATCGGCATGCGGACCCGGTCCAGCGCCGGGGTCGCGAAGCTCTCGGCCTTCGCGCAGAGCACCGGCTACCTGATCTCGATCCCAGGACCGCTCCTGGTGGGCGTGCTCTACCAGCACAGCGGCGGCTGGGGGCTGCCGCTCGCGCTCATGACGGCCCTGATGATCCCGCAGATCGTGGTGGGCTTCCTGGCCGGGCGCGACCGCACCGTCGAGGAGGAGGCCGCGCGCCGGGCCCGGTGATGACCGGCCTGCTCCGGCGAGCGATCCCTCTGGTGAGGCGAGCGACCCCACTGCTGAGGGGGCGGACGAAGGGTGCGAGACTGGCCGTATGCCCGTGCTCGACCCGAACCCCAAGAACGGCCAGAAGAAGATGCTGCTCGTCTTCGGCGCCTTCTTCGCCATCTTCGTGATCATCGGCGTCATCGCGTCGATCGCTTCGCCGTGAATCGGTGACTCTGGGGGCGCGAGTGCCCCCGTGCGCGCATCTGCCGCCGATGGTGGGGCTAGCACCACCATCCCCTAGGGGGCGAGTGTCAGGGTCAAGTGGGTGGATCACCGGATGGGTTGAGGGCTCTTCATTCCGTAACTTCGAAGTGTGGCCGCGAGGACGCGGTTCCACGGACCAGTCGAAGACCACGGAGGCGGTATGTCGGCCCGTACGCACACCCGGCCCAGCTCGGCGACCAGGGGCGGCGTCGAGGTTCGGCTGCCCTGGTGGGCCCTCGCCCTGCCCGCGCTCGCCTTCGTCGCGCTGCTGTTGCTGATACTCAACCCCGCGGACGCCCACGCGGCGAGCAGCGACCCCGCGGTCGGCGAGCTCATCGAGCGCATCCAGCAGACGGTGCTGCAGCAGAGCTCCTGAGCTGGAGGATCCGCCATGTCGGGGCAGCGTGCCAACTCCCTGCGCCCCATGGCGTGTTTCATGCGAAGCTGGGTTCCATGAGCGTCGCAGAACCCCGCAAGATTGTCCTCTTCCGGCATGCGAAGGCCGACTGGCCCCAGGTATCCGACCATGAGCGGCCGCTCGCTGAGCGGGGCCGCATGGACGCCGCCGTCGCCGGACGCAAACTGGCCGACACCGGCATCCCCTTCGATCTGGCCCTCTGCTCCACCGCGACCCGCACCCGTGAGACATGGAAACTCGCCGTTCAGGAGTTCCCACAGCGGCCGAAAACGGTCTACGAGGAGCGGCTGTACGAGGCCTCGCCAGGCGAGCTGATCGCCGTGCTCAACGAAACCCCGGACGACGTGCGGAACGTACTCCTGATCGGCCACAACCCCGGAGTACAGGCCCTGGCCGACATCCTGGCCGGCCAGTCCGAGGGCGACGCCCGCGAGCGGATGAGCAGCCGCGACTTCCCCACAGCAGCGTTCGCCGTACTCAACTTCTCCAGCTCCTGGAAAGCCCTGGAGCCCGGCCTGGGCACACTGCTCGCCTATTGGGCACCGACCGAGTAGCCCGCCTCTACGACGTGGAGGGCCCGGCACCGCGAGGGTGCCGGGCCCGTCTGTGTCCGGGGCTGTGTCAATTTGCGGCTTCGCCGCGATGGGGTCCCCCCGCTCGAGCGAAGTCGAGAGTGGGGGAGCAGCCGAGAGTGGAGGAGCGACCAGCCACAACGAACCCGCACCGTCAATCGACGTGCATGTCCGCCGCCTCGACCTCTTCCCGGGTGACCCCGAGCAGGTACAGCACGGTGTCGAGGAACGGAAAGTTCACGGCGGTGTGCGCGGCCTCTCGAACAACCGGCTTGGCATTGAAGGCAACGCCAAGCCCGGCCGCGTTCAGCATGTCAAGATCGTTCGCCCCGTCACCGATCGCCACGGTCTGAGCCAGCGGTACGCCCGCCTCGGCGGCGAACCGGCGCAGCAGCCGCGCCTTGCCCGCCCGGTCAACGATCTCGCCGGTGACCTTGCCCGTCAGCTTCCCGTCGACGATCTCCAGCGTGTTGGCCTGGGCGAAGTCGAGCCCGAGCCGCTCCATGAGGTCGTCCGTCACCTGCGTGAATCCGCCCGAGACGACACCTACTTGGTAGCCCAGCCGCTTCAGCGTACGGATCAGCGTGCGCGCCCCCGGCGTCAGCCGCACCTCGCTGCGCACCTTGTCCACCACCGAGGCGTCGAGCCCCGCGAGGAGCGCCACGCGCGCGTGCAGTGACTGCTCGAAGTCCAGCTCGCCCCGCATCGCCGCCGCCGTCACCTCGGCGACCTTGTCCTCGCAGCCGGCGTGGGCGGCGAAGAGCTCGATCACCTCGTCCTGGATCAGCGTCGAGTCGACGTCCATGACGATCAGTCGCTGGGCACGCCGGTGCAGCCCGGCCGCGACGACCGCGACATCGACACCGAGGGCCGCGGCCTCGGTCACCAGGGCGGTCCGCAGCTTTTCGGGCTCCGTACCGGACACGGCGAACTCGACCGCCGTCACGGGGTACTTGGCGAGCCGGAAGATACGGTCGATGTTCCCGCCCGTCGCCGTGATCCGGGCGGCGATCGCGGCCGTCGACTGTGCCGTGAGCGGGTGCCCGAGCACGGTGACGAGCGACCGGCCGTGGCCGCGCGGCCGGTTGTCGCCGTGGCCGGAGATGATCTCCGCCTGGAGCTTCAGGGCATCCGCCCAGCTGTGCACCGTGGCCCGCAGCTCTCCTTCGACGCCGGCCGGCGGCTGGCTCACGAGCGCGCACAGCACGATCCGGCCTCGGGTGACGACCTGCTCGATGTCGACCACGTCGACCGAGTAGCCGGCGAGGGTGTCGAAAAGCCCGGCCGTGATGCCGGGCCGGTCCTTGCCGAAGATCTTGACGAGGAGAGTGGGGGCGTCGGTGGTCTGCGAAGCGCTCATGGTTTTCCCACAGTAACCGGCACTCACTGCCCACGGCTTCCGCGGTCCGCCCAGCGGACGGGAAACACTGGGTGTCATCTCGGTGACCTCGTCATTCCCGAGCCATGACGCCCACGAGACCCCACCAGTCGAGGTACGCCGAAGCCCTCCCCTCACGGCCGTCCGCGAGGCCGCCTGGGCGGAGGCGGCGGCTCCTCCGGTGGCGGAGGCGGCCCGTCCTGGGACGGCCCGTGCTTGGGGCGCGGCTTCGGGGCGGGTGGTGGGGTGTGGGGACCCGCGACCGTAGGGGCGCGGTACACATCGGGAGGGCGCCCGTTCTCGGGGCTCTGTGCGCCGGGAGGCTGTGCGCCGGGAGGCCGTGAGCCGGGAGGCGGGGCAGCGGGAGACCGGGCGCCGGGTGCTTGGGTCCCGGGAGGCCGGGGTCCGGGGTGCCGCCGTCCGTCCTCTGGCTCCCGTACATCGTCCGGGAGGTTCAGATAGGGGTTGGTATCGGGATTCGGTGAGCGGTACGAGGGGGCGGGGCTGTAGGGGCCCGGCTGTTCAGGGCTCTCGGCATACGGCGGTGCGACCGGCTCGACCGGCCTGGTGTGCCCGGCCGACTCCGTCGGCCCCTCCGCATCCCCCCGAGCCAGCGCCGCCGCGCGCCGTCCCGCGGCCCCGCTGGCACAGGCGAGCAGCGCCCCGGCCGCCCCCGCCCCCGCGCCCCACAGGGCGCCGAGCAGCAGTGCCATGCCCAACTGCCCGTGCAACTCGATCCCGGCGTCGAACGCGTCCACACCGAGAACGGACAGCGAGGCGTCCACGGACACCTCCGTCAGCCAGGCCAGCAGAGGCAGCGCGAGCGCCGTCACGATCGCCAGCCGCAGCGCACAGCGGCCCGCGAAACCGAGGGCGGCCCCCCGCTCACGTACGAACGGCGTACGCACTGCGGTCAGCACGCCCGCGTACAGCATCATCAGCGCGGTCGCGACCCCCAACAGCCAGACCCTGCTGTCCAGTTCGGCCAGCCGCCCCAGGGTGACGGGCTGGTCGGAGGACAGGCTCAGCAACTCGTCCAGCGGGGCGGGCAGGAACTGCACGAGCCCGCCCGAGGCCGAGCCGTCCCACGGCACGAAGAGCCCGATCGGGACGCCCAGCCACACCCCGTTGGGTGCTCCGAGCAGGGCGGCGCCCGCGATCCGTTTCGGATGGTCGTCCCCGATCGCCGCGTACGCCGCCGCTGCGAACCCCGCGAGGACCGCCACCAGCAACACCGTGACCAGCGCGGACGCGGCCGGCCGCACCAGCCGGTGCACGGCGTCCCAGCCGTGCGGCAATGGCGTACGGCGCGAGGCCAGCAGCGCGATCAGCAGCACGCCGATCACCCATCCCGTACCGCCGAGCAGCGTCGGCACGGTGTCGACGGTGAAGCCGACCTCGGCGTTCGCGTCCGCGAGGTCCCCGAGGCGGTCGGGCAGCAGCCCGCCGATGTCACCGAGTCCGGGCACCTCGACGTCGTCCGGCAGTCCGCCGCCCGGCAGTTGGTCGAGTCCGAGCGAGCCGCCGTCAATCGTGATCACGTCGTGACCCGCCCATGCGAGCCCGCCCAGCATCGCCACGAAGAGCACCACGACCGCGCCCGCGCGCGCCGCGAGTTCACCGGGTGAGACGACAACTCCCGCCGCGCGCAAGGAGCGTAGGAAGAACCAGGCCAGCAGAAGCGCACCCACAAGGCTCACTCCCAGTGGCGTGATCTGTAGGGCGGTCTCCGCCTCGGCGCCCTCGAGGCCGAAGGCCGACACATCACCGGACGGCGTCACCGAACCACCCGCCCCGAGCGCCACCACAGCCGCGGTCATCGTCCCGAGCGAGCCCGACGCGTCCGCCTCCAGCAGATGCAGCCCCAGCGCGGCCGCGCCCGCCATCCCGATCAACGCCCAGCTCACAGCGGCGATCGCGGACAACAGCACATCGCCCACCGGCAGTCGACTGCCGTCCCTCGCGGTCTCGTAGCTCATCGTCAGCCCCCCGACTGCGCGCCGCGATGTCTCCACCGTGGATGTCCCCCTCGCGTGGGATTACCACTCTCCGGGTTGGTTTGAACACAGTCAACGCAAACGGACAAGCCGCCCGTACACGGTCATCACAAGGCCCGACTTTCGGTCAGAGGGGTCGTCCTGAAATAGTTCCCCCCGATGTTCGACATCCCTAGACTCCCTGTGATGGGGGTAACTCGGGGGACAACTCACGTGGGGCATGGAGTGCCGGAACTCGTACTGGAATTGAATGGACGGACCTGGACGCTCGATGCGTCCAGGCCCTACGCCCTCGGACGCGATCCGCAGGGGGACATCGTGCTCGACGACGCCAGGGTGTCCTGGCGTCACGCCACGATCAGCTTCAACGGCCGCATTTGGGTCATAGAGGACCACGGCAGCACCAACGGCACCTTTGTGCAGGGCCAGCGGATCCACCACATGGAGATCGGCCCGGGCTCGTCCGTGAACCTCGGCAACGCGACCGACGGCCCGCGCGTGGACGTCTCGAGCGCAGGTGCGGCCTCGGCCGCACCGCAGGCGCAGCCCCAGCAGCAGCCGTACGCCGCGCAGGGTGCGGGGGCGGCCGGCTGGGCGGCCCAGCAGGCGCCGCCGGGGCAGCAGTCCCCGCAGCAGGGCTGGCAGCAGCCGCCGCAGGTCCCGCAACAGGGCCAGTCGGAGCCGTACGCGCAGAAGGTCCCCGGTGGTGGCGCGGGGGCGCCGCCGGTCTACGGCGACCGCAGCCCCACCACGTTCCACCAGCTGGCCCTCGGCCGCGTGATGCGCATCGGCCGTGCGCTGGAGAACGAGCTGGTCGTCTCCGACCTGCAAGTCTCCCGTCATCACGCCGAGTTCCACTCGTCGCCCGACGGCCGCTACGAGATCCGCGACCTCGGGTCGCACAACGGCACGTACGTCAACGGCATGCCGATCGCCAAGGGCGGCTCCGCACTGCTCGGCCCGAACGACATCGTCGGTGTCGGCCACTCGACGTTCCGCCTGGTCGGCGACCGCCTCGAGGAGTTCGTCGACACCGGTGAAGTCTCCTTCTCGGCCCGCCATCTGACGGTGACGGTCGACGGCGGCAAGCAGATCCTCAAGGACGTCTCCTTCGGCGTACCGGAGAAGTCGCTCATCGCGGTCATCGGCCCGTCCGGCTCCGGCAAGTCGACGCTCCTGAAGGCACTCACGGGCTACCGCCCCGCCAACGAGGGCGACGTCCTCTACGACAACCGGAACCTCTACAAGCAGTTCGCCGAGCTGCGCCAGCGCATCGGTCTGGTCCCGCAGGACGACATCCTGCACAAGGAGCTGACCGTCAAGAAGGCCCTCAAGTACGCGGCCAAGCTGCGCTTTCCCGCGGACACCACGGGCAAGGAGCGCGAGGCCCGCATCGACGAGGTGCTGCGCGAACTCAAGCTGGACATCCACAAGGAGAAGAAGGTCACCTCCCTCTCCGGTGGCCAGCGCAAGCGTGTGTCCGTGGCCCTTGAGCTGCTGACCAAGCCCTCGCTGATCTTCCTGGACGAGCCGACCTCCGGCCTCGACCCGGGCATGGACCGCGACGTCATGCAGCTGCTGCGCGGCCTCGCCGACGACGGCCGTACGGTCCTGGTCGTCACGCACTCCGTGGCCGAACTGGCGATCTGCGACAAGCTTCTGGTCATGGCGCCCGGCGGTTCGGTGGCTTACTTCGGCCCGCCCGAGGAGGCCCTGAACTTCTTCGGCTACGACACTTGGGCCGATGTCTTCTCCGCCTTCGAGAACTACCGCGACTACGACTGGGCGGGCCGCTGGAAGGGCTCGCAGCACTACCAGATGTACGCAGCGGACATCGACGCCGTCGCCGCGCAGTCGACGCAGATGCCGCCCGCCCAGTCGATGCGTCCACCGAAGCCCCAGGGCTGGGGCTCGCAGTTGTTCACCCTGGTCCGCCGCTATGTGTCGGTGATCGCGTCCGACAAGGGCTTCCTGGCGCTGACGGTGATCCTGCCGGCGGTGCTCGGCGCGGTGAGCCTGCTCATCGACCCGGACAAGACGCTGCTGGTCAACGAGAACCCGAAGACCGGCAGAATCATCCCGAACGGCACGGCCACCACCGTCCTGCTGATCCTCGCAGTCGGCGCGTGCTTTGCGGGCGCCGCCAACTCCGTCCGTGAGCTGATCAAGGAACGGGTCATCTACGAGCGGGAGCGGGCGACCGGTCTGTCGCGCTCCGCGTATCTGATGTCCAAGGTGATCGTCCTCGGTGTGATCACGGTGCTGCAGGGCGCCATGGTCGGCGCGATCGGCTTCTCCAGCCGGACGATCCCCGACGAGGGCCTGATCTTCGGCACCGGCAAGCTCGCCGTGATGCTCGAGCTCTCCATTCCGATCATGGCGCTCGGCTTCACCTGCATGATGTTCGGCCTGGTCATCTCCTCGCTGGTGAAGACCTCCGAGAAGACGATGCCGCTGCTGGTGATGTTCGCGATCGTCCAGGTCGTGTTCACCGGCTGCCTGTTCATCCTGAACGGCACGCTCGGAGTCAACGAGTTCTCGTACCTGATGCCCTCGCGCTGGGCGGTCGCCGCCGCCGGTACGACGCTGGACTTCAACCGGATCAGCCCGAACACGGATGACCCGGGCAACACGGACCCGCTGTGGGAGCACACGGCCTCGGCCTGGGGCATGGACATGGCCGCGCTGATCGTCCTCGGCGTCATCTGCGGCTTCTTCGTGGCCCGTTTCCTGCGCCGCCACGAGCCCGAGGTCATGCGCAAGTGACGACGCCCGTGCGGTAACTGCGTACGTGCACGAACGAGGCGCGGCACCCCATAGGGGATGCCGCGCCTCGCCGTCGTACTGAGACCAGAGGTCCGCGCGGGACTCAGTACGGGTCTCAGTAGGCGCCGTTGACGTTGTCCATGGTGCCGTAGCGGTCGGCCGCGTAGTTGCAGGCGGCGGTGATGTTGGCGACCGGGTCGTAGATGTTCCAGGACGTGCCGGCGACGTGGTACGCCTGGAAGGTCGGCGGGATCACCTGCAGCAGGCCCTTGGACGGGACGCCGTTGATGGCGTTGATGTCCCAGTTGTTGATGGCGTTCGGGTTGCCCGAGGACTCACGCAGGATGTTGCGCTTGATGCCGTCGTACGAGCCCGGGATGCCGTTCTTCTTCATGACGTCGAGCGACTCGCGGATCCAGCCGTCGAGGTTGTTGGGGTAGGTCTTCGCGACCGGCTTGGCCTTGGCGCGCTGGGCGGCACGGCTGGCGGCCTCCTTCGCCTTGCGCGCCTGCTCGGCCTTCTGCTTGGCGGCTTCCGCGGCGGCCTTCGCCTTGGCGTCCTCGGCGGCCTTCTTCGCGGCGGCCGAGGCGTCGGCCTGCTTCTTCTCGGCGGCGGTCTTGGCCTGCGTGAGGGCGTCGTTCAGCTGCTTCTCGACGCCGCCCTTCACGTCCTCGACCTGCCGGGAGCTGAAGGCGACGGAGGAGGCGGAGACGGACTCGGTGGTGCCGGCCTCGGAGCCGCCGCCGGGTATGAGCGACAGGGCCACGGCCGCGGCGCCGAGACCGGCGACACCGGCGATCCCGAGCTGATGTTTCTTGGGCAGCTTCTGCCTCGTGGTGTTCAGCTTCTGCCCGGTGTGGGTCAGCTTCGTCCTGGTCTGCTGGGTGAGCTCGGTCAGCTTGGCGCGGGCGGGGCGATGGCCGGAACCGTCGGTGTACTTGGGCATGACTGAAGGACCTCTCGAATGGCGCGGAGGCCGCTCTCGAGCCGGAGGGGACATTGCTGGTTCCGGCAGAACGCCGCGGGGGGAAACCCGCGGCGTCGAGCGACGGCAGCCATTCTTAGCGGCCGCAAAATGCTGTGGCAAAGGTGTGACGTACGAACCTGGATAGTGGACCCCTAAAGGGCAAAACGGGGCAGACTGGCATGTCTTCCCCGCTCGTATGGGGTGTTTGTAACTCCTAGCGGCCTTCGTACGTGACGTGCGTCCTATGCGAGGGCTCACATCGAGCCCCTAGTGGTCTCACCAGCAGTTGCTGGCGCAATGCTCTGTGTGAGGGTTCTCAGACCTCTCGCACCCCTCAGAGCTCTCGGACGGCAGAACCAGATGCATGTCGCCGAACTCGTGCCACAGGTAGCGGCCACGCAGCGCCTCGTCGTAGCTGCGCCGGATCGCCGCCGGTCCGGCGATCGCCTCCAGCATCAGAAGATGCGAGGCCTCCGGTTCGTGCAGCCCGGTGAGGAGCCCGTCGACGACCTGCACCCCGCGCTCCGGGGTCACTACGAGATCGGTCCAGCCCTCCGCTGCCCGTACCACCCCGTCGGGGCCGACCGCGGACTCCACGGCCCGTACGGCCGTCGTACCGACCGCGATGACCCTGCCGCCCTCCCGTCGCCCACCACCACCCTTCCAAGGAAGCGCTTCGCGCCTTATTTGTTTTGCCTTGGCCGCGTTGATCAGCCGCGCCGAAGCCTCGGGCACCGCGAACCGTTCCGGATACGGCGGCTCGTGCGCCTCGGCCGACGCGACTCCGGTGTGCAGCGTGACCGGGGCGAACTGCACACCCCGGCTCACCAGCTCCGCCACCAGACGCGGCGTGAAGGGCCGCGCGGCACTCGGCATCTCCGCGCTGCCCACACCGTCCGCGGACGGCAGCGCGAACACCGTCTGGTACACCGACAGGGGCTGGTCCTGCTCCGTGTAGGAGTACCGAATGGGCCGCCCGTGCCGCCGCAGTAACCCAGGGACGTCCGGTTCCGACACCCGCGCCCACCACAGCCGGGGGCTCCGCGTGGTGAGGGGCTCCTCCAGGACGAGTCGTACGTCCCCTGGGAGGCGCACCTCCGTACCCGCGGGACCTCCGGCACGCGCGCGCGTGGTGCCTCTTCCGTCGGGATCCCGCAGCTCAACGGCCCACCGCCCGTCCTCGCCCAGCGTGGAGAAATGCACCACCACGCGCGCGTGCCCGAGCCGGCCGTCCACTGCCGCCGCCAGCGTCGACGACGTGTTCACGATCAGCAGATCCCCGGCCCGCAACAGCCCCGGCAACTCCACGAACGCGTGATGGGACACCTCCTGAGCCCCGCACGAGACAAGCAACCGCACCCCGTCCCGGTCGCCCCCGAGCCCTCGCTGCTCGACCGGCACCCGGGCCAGCAACTCCTCCGGAATCTGCACAGCGGCGATCGTCATCGCGCCCCCACCAACGAGGGCGCCGCATAGCGGCCACTGGCCGGCCGCTCATCGAGCAGCCGCAGGAACCCCGGGACGACGCTCGACGGCGCAGGCCGCGGATCCTCGTCGCCCGGAACGGCCGCCGCGTACAGATCCGTGTTCATGTCGCCCGGGTCGACCGCCCAGACCCGCAGCCCGGGCTCCTCCTCGGCGAGCACCGCCGACAGATGGTCGAGGGCCGCCTTCGACGCCCCGTAGCCGCCCCAGGTCTCGTACGCCTCGGCCGCCGCGTCCGAGCTGATGTCGATGACCGTGCCCGCCGTCGAGGCCCGCAGCAGCGGCAGCGCCTCCTGGATAAGGCCGAGCGCCGCCACCACGTTGACCTCCAGCGCCCGCCTCAGCCCGTCCAGCGCCAGGTCTTCCAGGGGTACGAGCGGTTCGGCGCCGAGCGCGCTCGCGTTGTTCACCAGCAGATCGACACCACCGAGCCGGGCTGCCGCCGCCACCAGCGCGATCCGGTGCTCCGCGATCGTGACGTCCCCGGGCAGCGCCTCCACCCGTGTCCCGTGCTTGCCGAGCGCCGCGGCCGTCTCCTGGAGGACCTGAGCCGTCCTGGCGTCGAGCACCAGATCCCAGCCGCGCTCCGCCAGAGCTTCGGCGAGCGCATGCCCCAGCCCCTTCGAAGCCCCCGTGATGATCGCTACCGGCATGCCAACCGTCCCCTCGTCCCATGACCGCCACGTCCGGCGGCTGCCTTCAACGGCTGTCTTCAACGTAGGAACGGGACCGCCCCCGCCGCCTCGGACGCGAGCCGCAATGATCCGGGGCCCTTCGGCCTAGTTCCACCGCCCTAGTCGGGGGCCGCCACAGGTCCGATACGGGCTGTCACACCCGGCGGGTACGTTGAAGTCATGAGTCAAGGACCCAGGTCGGGCCTGGCCGCGGTGAGTTCCGCGCTGCTGGCCATGAGCAGGCATCTCGAGGTGCGCGACGTCCTCAAGACGATCGTCGCCTCGGCCCGCGAACTGCTCGACGCCGAGTACGCGGCGCTCGGAGTCCCCGACGACCACGGCGGCTTCGCCCAGTTCGTGGTGGACGGCGTCAGCGACGCCCAGTGGAAGGCCATCGGCCCGCTGCCGCGCCAGCACGGCATCCTGGCGTCGATGCTCCACGAGGCCAGGCCCGAGCGCCTCGCCGATGTGCGCAAGGACCCCCGCTTCGAGGGCTGGCCGAGCGCCCATCCGGAGCTTGCCGACTTCCTGGGCCTGCCCATCCGAGACGACGACGAGGTCATCGGCATCCTCTTCCTCGCCAACAAGCAGTGCCCGAAACCTGAGGGCGGTTGCGGCTTCACCGAGGAGGACGAGGAACTCCTGGCGATCCTCGCCCAGCACGCCGCGATCGCGCTGACCAACGCCCGCCTGTACGAGCGCAGCCGCGAGCTCACCATCGCCGAGGAGCGCTCCCGGCTCGCGCACGAACTGCACGACGCCGTCAGCCAGAAGCTTTTCTCCCTGCGCCTCACCGCCCAGGCCGCGGCCACCCTCGTCGACCGCGACCCGGGCCGGGCCAAGGGCGAACTCCAGCAGGTGGCCGCCCTCGCCGCGGAGGCCGCCGACGAACTGCGCGCCGCAGTCATCGAGTTGCGCCCCGCGGCCCTTGACGAGGACGGCCTGGTGGCCACGCTGCGCACCCAGATCCAGGTCCTCGACCGCGCCCACGCCGCACACGTGACCTTCACCGGCCGCGGTGTACGCGCCCTGCCCTCCGCCCAGGAGGAGGCCATCCTGCGCGTCGCCCAGGAGGCCCTGCACAACGCGCTGCGGCACTCCGGGGCGGCCCACGTCGACGTCACCCTCGACAAGCGCGGCCCCGAGGCGGTCCTTCGCGTCACCGACGACGGCAGCGGCTTCGACCCCCAGGCGATACGACGCGCGGGACGCCACCTGGGCCTGGTGTCCATGCGCGACAGGGCGAGCGGAGTCGGCGGCCGGCTGACCGTGGAATCGGCGCCCGGAAAGGGCACCACGATCGAGATGGAGGTCCCCGGTGGCTGACGCAATCAAGGTGCTGCTCGTCGACGATCACCAAGTGGTCCGCCGCGGACTGCGCACCTTTCTGGAGATACAGGACGACATCGAGGTCGTGGGAGAGGCGTCCGACGGCGAAGAAGGAGTGGCCCGGGCCGAGGAGTTGAAGCCCGACATCGTCCTCATGGACGTCAAGATGCCGGGCATGGACGGCGTCGCGGCCCTGCGCAGGCTGCGCGAACTCGACAACCCCGCGCGCGTGCTCATCGTCACCAGCTTCACCGAGCAGCGCACGGTCGTCCCCGCCCTGCGCGCGGGCGCCGCCGGATACGTCTACAAGGACGTGGACCCCGACGCCCTGGCCGGAGCCATCCGCTCCGTCCACGCGGGACACATCCTTTTGCAACCCGAGGTGGCCGACGCGCTGCTGTCCCAGGAGGACTCCAACCTCGGCCAGGGCAGAGGCGGTTCACTCACCGAGCGGGAGCGGGAGGTACTCGGCCTGATCGCCGACGGCCGCTCCAACCGCGAGATAGCCCGGGCCCTCGTCCTCTCCGAGAAGACGGTCAAGACACACGTCTCGAACATCCTGATGAAACTCGACCTCGCCGACCGCACCCAGGCCGCCCTGTGGGCCGTACGACATGGCGTGACCGGCTGATCCTCGCGCCGGCACGCTTACTTGACGACTCCCTGACGACAATATGGAGCGTTCCGTTCCGGGCTGAGATTCATACCGTCGTGGGAATGTCCCCCAGATGGCGCATCCTCCGGGGATCGGATGCGTTCTCCAGTGCGTGCTGCGGCGCTTGCCGCAGTGACCACAAGGAGGGCTTGAGAAAAGTGAAGAACCTGAAGAAGGCCGCAGCCGTCACGATGATGGCCGGCGGCCTGGTCGCCGCCGGTGCCGGCTTCGCGTCCGCCACCGACGCGCACGCCTCCGGCGAGGCCATCGGCTCGCCGGGCATCGCCTCGGGCAACGTCGTCCAGGCCCCGGTCGACGTCGACTCGAACGTGTCCGGCAACACGGTGAACGTCGTCGGCCTCCTGAACCCGGCGTTCAACAACGCCGCCATCAACGGCTGACACACCCTCCCGGGGCAGCAGTGACCACCGGCCTCCCAGACGCCTCTGGGGGGCCGGTCTGTGTTGGCCTCCGCTTCCGCGCCCCGCAGGGGTGCGGGGCTGTATCAATGCGCGGCTCCGCCGCGATGGGCCCCCCCCGCATGGGGGTCCCCCCGCTCGAGCGAAGCCGAGAGTGGGGGAGAAGCCGAGAGTGGGGGAGCGACAAGCCACAACGAACCCGCAGCTTCAAACCGCACCCCCAGCGGAGCGTCACCGCTCGCGTTCCTCAACGAACGCGTTATAAGCCGCAACTTGCGCCCGCCGAGCCGTCCGCTCAACCGGCCGCAGAACTTCAGACCGAGCCGCCATCTCCGAGGCACTCACCGCACCACCGTGGCCGTTCTCGTACGCCACCGAAATGAGCAGCCCCACCCGCCGCGCCAGCTCCAACACCCGTACCGCCCGCGGTGGATACCCAGGAGCCAGCACCTCGCCACCTCGCTCGGCTCGAGCCCGATACGCGTCGATCGCCGCCTCCGCAACGGGCCCCGAACCGGCCACATCCAGCCGCGCCAGCACATCCGTGGCCTCGCGCAACGCCTCCGCGAGCTCCCGCTCGGCCTCGCCGAGAGACGGCACATCGGCAGGCGGCGCCTCGCGCACCGCCAGACAGTGCCAGACGACCTCCACATGTACGTCGCCTTCAGGACCGGCCTCGAACACCTCGGGCACCAGGCCCAACGCGGCGCCGTGACAGACGACCGCCTCCCCGGCGTCCAACGCCCGCGCGTTGAACTCCGGCGGCCCGCTCAGCCCGAGCGGATGCCCCGGCGCGGGCAGCGCGACCCGAAGACCGGTCACCCCGAGCCCGCGCAGCCGCCCCAGCGCAAGCGCGAGCCCGACGGGCCCCGTCTCGCCGGGCAGCCCCTCGACCCGGTGCACGGCGTCCTCACCGACGACGGCGACGACCGCGTCGTCCGGCGAAACAAACCCGGCCAACAGGGCATTTCCCCATGCGGCCAGCCGACCTGAGCGTGGTTCCGAGAGCATGCCCCCACCCTAAGGACCGGCCGATGGAAGGGTGCGGTGGACCGGTGGCGTAGGTTTTCCCTGGGGGCTGCGTCCACAGACGTAAGCGACGGCCGAGACTGCAATGGGAGACAGCGCGCTCATGAGCGATGTTCTGGAGCTGGAGGACGTATCCGTGGTCCGGGAGGGCCGGGCTCTGGTGGACCAGGTCTCCTGGTCGGTCAAAGAAGGAGAGCGCTGGGTCATCCTCGGTCCCAATGGTGCCGGAAAAACGACCCTTCTGAACATCGCGTCCAGCTATCTCTTCCCCAGCAGTGGCACCGCGACCATCCTCGGCGACACCCTCGGCAAGGTCGACGTCTTCGAACTGCGCCCCCGCATCGGCATGGCCGGCATCGCCATGGCGGAGAAGCTCCCCAAGCGCCAGACGGTCCTGCAGACCGTACTGACCGCCGCGTACGGCATGACCGCCGGCTGGCACGAGGACTACGAGGACATCGACGAACAGCGTGCCCGCGCCTTCCTCGACCGCCTCGGCATGACCGAATACGTGGACCGCAAGTTCGGCACGCTCTCCGAGGGCGAACGCAAGCGCACCCTGATCGCCCGTGCCCTGATGACCGACCCCGAACTGCTGCTCCTCGACGAGCCCGCCGCGGGCCTCGACCTCGGCGGCCGCGAGGACCTCGTACGCCGTCTCGGCCGTCTGGCCCGCGACCCGATCGCCCCCTCGATGATCATGGTCACCCACCATGTCGAGGAGATCGCCCCGGGCTTCACCCACGTCCTGATGATCCGTCAGGGCAAGGTGCTCGCCGCGGGCCCGCTGGAGCTCGAACTCACCTCCCGCAACCTGTCGTTGTGCTTCGGCCTCCCCCTCGTCGTCGAGCAGGTCGGCGACCGCTGGACAGCACAGGGCCTGCCCCTGTCGTAACGAGCTCGAACGCCTGTGCCAAGTTGATCGGCGCCCTGTCGGCGACCCGACCTGCGGTCCTACCATGACCATGTGGACGACATCGACGCATGGGTGTGGTGGTTGATCGGCGCGGCCGGGCTCGGAATCCCGCTCGTCGTAACCGCGATGCCGGAGTTCGGAATGCTCGCCGTCGGCGCTGTGGCGGGCGCCCTGACCGCGGGACTCGGGGGCGGTGTGGTCCTCCAGGTCCTGGTCTTCATCGCGGTCTCGGTCGCGCTCCTCGCCGTCGTACGCCCCATCGCGGCCCGACATCGCGCCCAGATGCCCCAACTCGCCACGGGCATAGACGCGTTGAAGGGTAAACAGGCCGTCGTCCTGGAGCGGGTCGACAGCTCCGGAGGGCGGGTCAAGCTCGGCGGAGAAGTCTGGTCCGCGCGCGCCCTCGACACAGGACGGGCCTACGAAGTCGGCCAGGAGGTCGATGTCGTGGACATCGAAGGTGCCACGGCGATCGTCATATGACGTCGCACGGAGTCGCATGGCCGGAACGCTGCACGTGGAGAGTTGTGGTCTGACACACTCGTCCAGCAAGATCTTCAACAATCGCAAGATCTTCCGGAACGCCGAGGCGGAGAAGGGTACGGGGAGCCACGATGGAACCGATCATCATCGTCCTGATCATTCTGGTGGTGTTGGTCTTCATCGCGCTGATCAAAACCATCCAAGTCATCCCACAGGCCAGCGCCGCCATCGTCGAGCGCTTCGGCCGCTACACGCGCACACTCAACGCGGGCCTGAACATCGTCGTCCCGTTCATCGACTCGATCCGCAACCGCATCGACCTCCGCGAACAGGTCGTCCCCTTCCCGCCGCAACCGGTGATCACCCAGGACAACCTGGTCGTCAACATCGACACGGTCATCTACTACCAGGTCACCGACGCCCGAGCGGCCACGTACGAAGTCGCCAGCTACATCCAGGCGATCGAGCAGCTCACCGTCACCACCCTCCGCAACATCATCGGCGGCATGGACCTGGAGCGGACCCTGACCTCCCGCGAGGAGATCAACGCGGCGCTGCGCGGCGTCCTCGACGAGGCCACCGGCAAATGGGGCATCCGCGTCAACCGTGTTGAGCTCAAGGCCATCGAACCGCCCACCTCCATCCAGGACTCGATGGAGAAGCAGATGCGCGCCGACCGCGACAAGCGCGCCGCGATCCTCACCGCCGAAGGTATCCGCCAGTCGCAGATCCTCACCGCCGAAGGTGAGAAGCAGTCCGCGATCCTGCGCGCCGAAGGTGAGGCCAGGGCCGCCGCACTGCGCGCCGAGGGCGAGGCCCAGGCGATCCGTACGGTCTTCGAGTCCATCCACGCCGGCGACGCGGACCAGAAGCTCCTCGCCTACCAGTACCTCCAGATGCTCCCCAAGATCGCCGAGGGCGACGCCAACAAGCTCTGGATCGTCCCCAGCGAAATCGGCGACGCCCTCAAGGGCTTGAGCGGCGCGATGGGCAACTTCGGCCCGATGGGCGGCAACTCGGGCGGCGGAGGCACAGAGCGCCTCGAAAAGCCGGCGGTCACCGACTGACGTCGTACGCAGTCGTACGCATGTGGAAGGGGCCCGCCTCCCTCGGGAGGCGGGCCCCAGTCACGTACGGCCTATGCGGCCGGCTGAGCCAGCCACTCCGGCAGCGCGTCGAACTCATCCCGGCCCAGCGCCAGCAGCATCGCGTCCGCCGGCGTCGGCTCGAACGGCTGCCGCAGCAGCGGCATACCCGCCTGCTCCGGAGTCCGGTTCGCCTTGCGGTGGTTGTCCTCCGCACAGGAAGCCACGGTGTTCAGCCAGGAGTCCGTACCACCCTGCGCCCGCGGCACCACATGGTCCACGGTCGTCGCCCGCCTGCCGCAGTACGCACACCTGTGCCGGTCACGCACCAGAACACCCCGCCTGGACCAAGGAGCTTGTCTTCGAAAGGGCACCCTCACATAGCGGCACAGCCTGATCACCCGGGGCGCCGGTATGTCGACCACGGCTCCGCGCATACGCAGTTCGGGGTGGGCCTGCTCGACGACAGCCTTGTCCTGCAGCACCAGAACGACGGCTCGATTCAACGTCACCGTCGACAGCGGCTCGAAGCTCGCGTTCAGTACCAGCGTGTCCCGCATCCAGCCCACCTCCTATGCGCACCGGCCCACCCCCTGGCGGGCTTGGATCAACTCTGGCCGGGCACGCCGAGATGGACAACGCAATAAAAAATGCCCGCCTCTGATCAATTCCAAGACCAGAGGCGGGCAAACGTTCCGTGAACGCTCAGCTCTCCGCAGGCGCCGCGTACTCGGCGATGAGCTGCGCCCTCGCCAGCGTATGGAAACGCAAGTTGAAGCCCACGAAAGCCGGAGTGGCGTCCGCGTCAGGACCGAGCTTCTCCTGATCCACGGCGTACACGGTGAATACGTAACGGTGCGCCGGGTCTCCGGGCGGCGGCGCGGCACCACCGAAGTCCTTCGTCCCGTAGTCGTTACGCGCCTGCACCGCGCCTTCCGGCAACCCCTCGAACTTGCCGCTGCCCGCACCCGCCGGCAGCTCGGTGACCGAGGCCGGGATGTCGAACACGACCCAGTGCCAGAACCCGCTCCCCGTAGGGGCATCGGGGTCGAAGCACGTCACGGCGAAGCTCTTGGTCTCCGGCGGGAAGCCCTCCCAGCGCAGCTGCGGCGAGGTGTTCCCGGCCGCGTAGACCTGAGCGTCCTTCAGCACCGCGCCCGGCTCGACGTCCTCGCTCGTCACCGCGAACGACGGCACCGTCGGATGGAAGTCATGGGGAAGCGGCGGCCTCTTGGACTCGGTCACCTCGGCACCTCCTGATCGGTTCCTTCAGTTGATCCCGAGCCTAGAACCAGTTGCGCTTCGAGCCGACCTCGGACATCCACTGGTTGAGGTACGCCGCCCAGTCGGTTCCCTGGAAGTCGTTCAGCCCCACCTTGAACGACCGGAACGTGTCGCTGCTCTCACTGAACAGACCCGGCTTCTTGTCCATCTCCAGGACGACGTCCATCTCGCGCTGATCCGCGACGAAGCTCAACTCGACCTGGTTGAGACCGCGGTACTGCTGCGGCGGGAAGAACTCGATCTCCTGGTAGAACGGCAGCTTCTGCCGCGTACCACGGATGTGACCGCGCTCCATGTCCGCGCTCTTGAACCGGAAGCCCAGCTGAATGAAGGCGTCCAGAATCGCCTGCTGAGCCGGCAGCGGATGCACCTTGATCGGGTCCAGGTCACCTGAGTCCACGGCACGCGCGATCTCGAGCTCCGTGGTCACACCGATGTTCATCCCGCGCAGCGGCTGACCGTCAATGATCGTGATCGGCGTCTCCCACGGGATCTCCAGCCCGAACGGCACCGCGTGCACCGCATTCGCCTGCAGCTCGAAGGCACCACCGAGCCGCAGCTTCGCGAACTCCATGTTCTGCTGGAGCTCCTGGTCGTCGTGCCCCTCCACCTCGACCCGGGCCTGCAGCCCGACGGAAAGCCCCTCGATCTCCTGCTTAACGGACCCACCCTGGATCCGCACCTCACCCTGAACGACGCCACCGGGAACGACATTCACCTCGGTCAGTTCCGTCTCGACCGAAGCCCCACCGGCCCCAAGGCTCGCAAGCAGCCGCTTGAACCCCATGTCTTTTCCTCCTCAGGCAACGCCTGTCTCTGTCCGGTTCTTGATCCCTACACACGCGATCCGGCCGTGTCCGGTTCCGCACCCTCTCACCCTGGCAAGCCCCACCCTGGCAAGACGGCAGTTCCCTGACCACCCCGCTCACCGTCACACGTTTCCACTACGCTCGTACGCCATGATCGCGGCCCCCGACCGTACGCCCCTGCCCCGGGAGTTCTTCGACCGCCCCGTCCTGGACGTCGCCCCCGACCTCCTGGGACGCATCCTCGTGCGCACCACCCCGGACGGACTGATCGCGCTCCGCCTCACAGAGGTCGAGGCCTACGACGGCCCCAACGACCCCGGCTCACACGCGTATCGCGGTCGCACCGCCCGCAACGACGTGATGTTCGGTCCGCCCGGCCATGTGTACGTCTACTTCACCTATGGCATGTGGCACTGCATGAACCTGGTGTGCGGCCCGGAGGGCAGGGCAAGCGCGGTCCTGCTCCGCGCCGGAGAGATCACCGAGGGTGTAGAACTCGCCCGCAAACGTCGACTTTCAGCCCGATACGACAAGGAACTGGCCAAAGGCCCCGCCCGCCTGGCCACGGCTCTTGGCGTCGACAGAGCTCTGGACGGTACGGACGCCTGCGCCCCCGAGGGCTCCCCGTTGACGCTGCTCACCGGCATACCCGTGCGTCCCGACCAGGTGCGCAACGGTCCACGCACCGGCGTGGCCGGCGACGGAGGCGTCCACCCCTGGCGCTTCTGGATCGCCGACGACCCAACGGTGAGCCCTTACCGGGCCCATACGCCCCGTCGTCGCCGAACTTGACGCGTTCGTGGGCGATCCGTAATGTAGCCCGAGCCGCTTGAACCGGGTACGGCGTTCAGCCAGCAGCCGGAAGCGGCCAACCCACTACCTACGACTTCCTCTCAGCGAGGGCGACTTCGTCACGCCTGCGTGCCGTAGTTCGAACTCGCAGGACTCGATTATGAGTTGCCGGGGAGGATCGGTTAGCGTGGTGAATGTCGAAAGGCCGCCAGGGAGACCCCGGAGCCTAATGGCAAATCCCCTCCAGCGGGGAATCGGATCCGAAAGGATCTGGTAAAGTTGGAAACACCGAAGGGAAGCCCGGAGGAAAGCCCGCGAGGGTGAGTACAAAGGAAGCGTCCGTTCCTTGAGAACTCAACAGCGTGCCAAAAATCAACGCCAGATATGTTGATACCCCGTCTCCGGCCATTCGGTCGGGACGAGGTTCCTTTGAAGAAAACACAGCGAGGACGCTGTGAACCCTTCCGTTCATTCCGCGGGGGGTTCCGCTCTCGTGGTGTCATCCCGCAGTCTTTAATTAGGCGCAGTCGGGAATACATTCACGGAG
>NZ_JAAKZX010000160.1 GCF_011045025.1 Streptomyces ureilyticus | reverse complement strand
CCTGCCGACTGTCCGGCAGGGCGCGGGCCCTCACCCGTCACCATCACTCAAGCCACAGCGGCAGCGTCACGCACCGATCGCGTGCAGACCGCCGTCCACGTGGATGATCTCGCCTGTGGTCTTCGGGAACCAGTCGCTGAGCAGCGCGACGACGCCGCGCCCGGCAGGCTCGGGGTCCTTGAGGTCCCACTCCAGGGGCGAGCGGTTGTCCCACACGGAGGCCAGCTCGCTGAAGCCCGGGATGGACTTGGCCGCCATGGAGGCGAGCGGGCCGGCGGAGATGAGGTTGCAGCGGATGTTCTGCTTGCCCAGGTCACGGGCCATATAGCGGCTGGTGGCCTCCAGGGCGGCCTTGGCCGGGCCCATCCAGTCGTACTGCGGCCAGGCGTACTGAGCGTCGAAGGTGAGGCCGACGACCGAGCCGCCGTTCTGCATCAGCGGCAGGCAGGCCATGGTCAGCGACTTCAGGGAGTACGCCGAGACGTGCATCGCGGTGGCGACGGACTCGAACGGCGTGTTGAGGAAGTTGCCGCCGAGGGCGTCCTGCGGGGCGAAGCCGATGGAGTGCACGACACCGTCGAGACCGCCCAGCTCCTCGCCGACGATGTCGGCCAGGCGCCCCATGTGCTCGTCATTGGTGACGTCGAGCTCGATGACCTTGGTCGGCTTGGGGAGCTTCTTGGCGATGCGCTCGGTCAGCGTGGGCCGCGGGAACGCGGTCAGGATGATCTCGGCGCCCTGCTCCTGGGCCACCTTGGCGGTGTGGAAGGCGATGGAGGACTCCATCAGCACACCGGTGATCAGGACGCGCTTGCCCTCGAGGATTCCGCTCATGGTTCAGTGACCCATTCCCAGTCCGCCGTCTACGGGGATGACGGCTCCAGTGATGTACGAGGCGTCGTCCGAGGCGAGGAACCGCACCGTCGCGGCGACCTCCTCGGGCTGCGCGTACCGGCCGAGCGGCACCTGCTTCACGATGCCCTCGCGCTGTTCGTCGCTGAGCACCTTGGTCATGTCGGTGTCGACGAAGCCGGGCGCGACGACGTTGAAGGTGATGTTGCGCGAGCCCAGTTCGCGGGCGAGGGAGCGCGCGAATCCGACCAGGCCCGCCTTGGAGGCGGCGTAGTTGGCCTGGCCCGGACCGCCGTACAGCCCGACGACCGACGAGATCAGCACGACGCGGCCCTTCCTGGCGCGCAGCATGCCGCGGTTGGCGCGCTTCACGACGCGGAAGGTGCCGGTCAGGTTGGTGTCCAGGACGGACGTGAAGTCCTCCTCGGACATACGCATCAGCAGCTGGTCCTTGGTGACGCCGGCGTTGGCGATCAGCACCTCGACCGGACCGTGCTCGGCCTCGATCTCCTTGTAGGCCTGCTCCACCTGCTCGGTGTCGGTGATGTCGCACTTGACGGCGAGGAACCCCTCCGGTGGCTCCCCCGAGCGGTACGTGATCGCGACCTTGTCGCCCGCGTCGGCGAAAGCGCGGGCGATGGCGAGGCCGATGCCCCGGTTTCCTCCGGTGACGAGAACCGAGCGGCTCAACGGATCACCCTTTCGATAGCCGGTCTGGTACCTCGAAAACCTATCGTTGCCGCTCCCCCTACGGAGAATCGAGCACCGACAGTGGCGTACGGGACTCACTGTCGGATCCCTACAGAAACGTGTGGCCGCGGGCCCCTCGGCGCGACATGATCGGACCTGACAGGGCGACGACAGCAGGGAGACCTCCGTGCCTCATTCCATCGACGAAGCCTTTACGGCACTACCGCTCAGGTCCTTGGCCGATGCCGCGCTCGCCCGCGCCCGGGCGCTCGGCGCCGAGCATGCCGACTTCCGGTTCGAGCGGGTGCGCAGCGCGGCCTGGCGGCTCAGGGATGGCAAGCCGTCCGGGTCGTCGGACACGACCGATCTGGGGTTCGCGGTGCGGGTGGTGCACGGCGGGACCTGGGGGTTCGCTTCCGGTGTCGACATGACGATGGACGCCGCCGCGAAGGTCGCCTCGCAGGCCGTGGCGATGGCGAAGCTGTCGGCTCAGGTGATCAAGGCGGCGGGTTCGGACGAGCGAGTCGAGCTGGCCGATGAGCCCGTGCACGCCGAGAAGACCTGGGTCTCCTCGTACGAGATCGACCCCTTCTCCGTACCGGACGACGAGAAGGTGGGGCTGCTCACGGACTGGAGTGCGCGGCTGCTCGCGGCCGACGGGGTCAGCCATGTGGACGCCTCGCTGCTGACGGTGCACGAGAACAAGTTCTATGCCGATACGACGGGGACCGTCACCACACAGCAGCGCGTGCGGCTGCATCCGCAGCTCACCGCCGTCGCGGTCGACGAGTCGAGCGGCGAGTTCGACTCCATGCGGACGATCGCGCCGCCGGTGGGGCGCGGCTGGGAGTACCTCACGGGCACCGGCTGGGACTGGGAGTCCGAGCTGGAGCGGATCCCGGAGCTGCTCGCCGAGAAGATGCGGGCGCCGAGCGTCGAGGCGGGGGTGTACGACCTGGTCGTCGACCCGTCCAACCTGTGGCTGACGATCCACGAGTCCATCGGACACGCCACCGAACTGGACCGCGCGCTCGGCTACGAGGCCGCGTACGCCGGGACGTCCTTCGCCACCTTCGACCAGCTGGGCAAGCTGCGGTACGGCTCCGAGCTGATGAACGTCACGGGCGACCGGACCGCCGAGCACGGGCTCGCGACGATCGGGTACGACGACGAGGGCGTCGCGGGGCAGTCCTGGGACCTGGTCAAGGACGGGACGCTGGTCGGCTATCAACTCGACCGCAGAATCGCGAAGTTGACCGGCTTCGAGCGGTCCAACGGCTGCGCGTACGCCGACTCCCCCGGCCATGTGCCGGTGCAGCGCATGGCGAACGTGTCGCTCCAGCCGGATCCCGGCGGGCTCTCCACCGAGGATCTGATCAGCGGTGTCGACCGCGGGATCTATGTCGTCGGCGACCGCTCGTGGTCCATCGACATGCAGCGCTACAACTTCCAGTTCACCGGACAGCGCTTCTTCAAGATCGAGAACGGGCGGCTCACGGGCCAGTTGCGGGATGTCGCGTACCAGGCGACGACCACCGACTTCTGGGGCTCGATGGCCGCGGTCGGCGGCCCGCAGACGTACGTCCTGGGCGGTGCCTTCAACTGCGGCAAGGCCCAGCCGGGCCAGGTCGCTGCGGTCTCGCACGGCTGCCCGTCGGCCCTCTTCAAGGGCGTCAACATCCTTAACACCACGCAGGAGGCCGGTCGATGAGCGCGCGTACGAACAAGCCGCACGAGATCGTCGAGCGCGCCCTCGAGCTGTCCCGGGCCGACGGCTGCGTCGTGATCGCCGACGAATACTCGACGGCCAATCTGCGCTGGGCGGGCAACGCGCTCACCACGAACGGGGTCACGCGCGGGCGCACGCTGACCGTCATCGCGACCGTCGACGGCAAGGAGGGCACCGCCTCCGGGGTCGTCTCGCGCTCTGCGGTGACGGCGGACGAGCTGGAGCCGCTGGTCCGGGCCGCCGAGGCGGCGGCGCGGGGCGCGGGCCCGGCCGAGGACGCTCAGCCGCTGGTGACGGGGGTCGCCGAGTCGCCCGAGTTCACGGAGGCGCCCGCCGAGACCTCGTCGGGCGTCTTCGCGGACTTCGCCCCGGCGCTCGGCGAATCGTTCGCCCGCGCGCGTGAGGGCGGACGCGAGCTGTACGGCTTCGCCAACCACGAGCTCGTCTCCAGCTACCTCGGTACGTCCACGGGGCTGCGTCTGCGGCACGACCAGCCGAACGGAACGCTGGAGTTGAACGCCAAGTCGCCGGACCGTACGCGCTCCGCGTGGGCCGGGCGGTCGACGCGGGACTTCAAGGACGTGGACCCGGCGGCGCTTGACGCGGAGCTGGCCACACGGCTGAGGTGGGCGGAGCGGCGCGTCGAGCTGCCGGCCGGGCGGTACGAGACGCTGCTGCCGCCGACCGCCGTCGCGGATCTGCTGATCTACCAGATGTGGTCGTCGTCGGCCCGGGACGCGGCCGAGGGCCGGACGGTGTTCAGCAAGCCCGGCGGCGGTACGCGCATCGGCGAGAAGCTCACCGAGCTGCCCCTGACGCTGCGCAGCGACCCGAACGAGCCGGGCCTGGAGTGCACGCCCTTCGAGCTCGCGCACTCCTCCGGGGGCGACTCCTCGGTGTTCGACAACGGGCTGCCCCTCCAGGCCACCGAGTGGATCCGGGCCGGCGAGCTGGCGCATCTGATCAGCTCCCGGCACAGCGCGGGCCTGACCGGACTGCCGGTGGCTCCCGCCATCGGCAACCTGATCCTCGACGGCGGGGAAGAGAAGTCCCTCGAGGAGATGGTGGCCGCGACGGAGCGCGGCTTGCTGCTGACCTGCCTCTGGTACATCCGCGAGGTCGACCCGGCCACCCTGCTGCTGACCGGGCTGACCCGGGACGGCGTCTACCTGGTCGAGAACGGCGAGGTCACGGGCGAGGTGAACAACTTCAGGTTCAACGAGTCGCCGGTGGATCTGCTGGGCCGGGCGGCCGAGGCGGGGCGCACGGAGAAGACGCTGCCGAGGGAGTGGAGTGACTGGTTCACCCGGGCCGCGATGCCCGCCCTGCGCATCCCCGACTTCAATATGAGCTCCGTCAGTCAGGGCGTATGACGTCCGTCGGTCAGGGCCTGGGGGCCGGGGCGCTTGATGCCGTGGGCTCTGTCAGTCGGGACGTATAACCTCGTAGTCGGCTGTCACTCGACCGCCCGAAGATCATCCAAGGAGATACGAGAACCGTGACGGACATCGTCGACGAGCTGAAGTGGCGCGGGCTGATCGCCCTGTCCACTGACGAGGACGCTTTGCGCAAGGCGCTCGCGGACGGTCCCGTCACGTTCTATTGCGGCTTCGACCCGACGGCGGCCAGTCTGCACGTCGGCCACCTGGTGCAGGTCCTCACCATGCGCCGCCTTCAGCTGGCGGGCCTGCGCCCGCTGGCCCTGGTGGGCGGGGCGACCGGCCAGATCGGCGACCCGCGCCCGACGGCGGAGCGCACGCTGAACGATCCGGAGACGGTCGCGAACTGGGTCAACCGGCTGCGCGGCCAGATCGAGCCGTTCCTGTCCTTCGAGGGTGAGAACGCCGCGGTGATGGTGAACAACCTGGACTGGACGGCCGGGATGTCGGCCATCGAGTTCCTGCGGGACATCGGCAAGCACTTCCGCGTCAACAAGATGCTCACGAAGGACTCGGTCGCCCGGCGCCTGGAGTCCGAGGAGGGCATCAGTTACACGGAGTTCAGCTACCAGCTGCTCCAGGGCATGGACTTCCTGGAGCTCTACCGCAGGTACGGCTGCACGCTCCAGCAGGGCGGCAGTGACCAGTGGGGCAACCTCACGGCGGGCCTGGACCTGATCCACCGCCTGGAGCCGCATGCCGAGGCCCACGCGATGGCGACACCGCTGATGACCAAGGCGGACGGCACGAAGTTCGGCAAGACCGAGGGCGGTGCCGTCTGGCTGGACCCCGAGATGACGACGCCGTACGCGTTCTACCAGTTCTGGCTGAACGCGGACGACCGGGACATCTCGGCGTACATGCGCATCCTGTCCTTCAAGTCCCGCGAGGAGCTGGAGGAGCTGGAGAAGGTCACCGAGGAGCGTCCGCAGGCCCGTACGGCCCAGCGGGCGCTGGCCGAGGAGCTGACGACGCTGGTGCACGGCGCCGAGCAGACGGCCGCCGTGATCGCCGCGTCGCGCGCCCTCTTCGGCCAGGGTGAGCTGGCTGAGCTGGACGAGGCGACGCTGAGTGCGGCGCTCTCCGAGGTGCCGCACATCCAGGTCACCGAGCTGGGCCCGGTGGTGGACCTCTTCGCCGAGGTCGGCCTGGTGGCCAGCAAGTCGGCCGCACGCCGGACGGTCAAGGAGGGCGGGGCGTACGTGAACAACGCCAAGGTCGCCGGCGAGGACGCCGTCCCCGCCAAGGAGGACCTGCTGCACGGGCGGTGGCTGGTGCTGCGGCGCGGCAAGAAGAACCTCGCGGCCGTGGAGGTCACGGGCGGCTGAGCAGCCCGGCTGAGCACGATGCATCGGTGAAGGGGGCGGCCACCGGCCGCCCCCTTCGTCGTACGGTCTTCGTCTTCGTCGTACGAGCCTTCGTCGTCCCGTCACGCTCGTTGCTTGCGCTCCTTGCCGCCCCGTACGGCCGTGTACAGCATGTCGCCGAACAGGACGATGACGACGGCGGCGGCCAGTTGGAGGCCGTGGCGGCCCCAGTCGATGCCACGGGTCTCGTCGATGCCGATGCCGCGGGCGATCGAGTTGCCCACGATGGCGCCGATCATCCCGAAGATCGTGGTCAGCCAGAGCGGGCTGTGCTGCTTGCCCGGAATGATCGCCTTGGCCAGCAGACCCAGCACGAACCCGACGATGATCGCCCACAACCAGCCCATGGCTGCCTCCTGTACGGCTCTACGTGAGCATTTCGCCCAGCTTGTGCCTGGCCGTCGTACGACGCATGCCGGGCGGGGCCATACGCGGTACGGCGCAGTGGCTACCGCCCGGACGGGACGGGCCCCGGTCTCGAACGCGGCGCACGCGCGGCGTAACGTGGAGGTCGTACGGGCCGGTGCGTGTCCGATACAGGCGGGTGGTGGAACGTGATGCGGAAGCACAGCGAAGCCGAGGTCTTCCGGATCACCGGGGCCAGGCAGGGGCTCGCCGACGACATACGGGCCAGGCAGCGCCGCTATGTCATCTCGATGTCCGTCCGTACGCTCGCCGTGATCCTCGCGGCCACCCTCTGGAACGTCGAACGGCACGTCGCCATCGTCGCGTTGGTGCTCGGCGCCGTCCTTCCCTACATCGCCGTGGTGGTCGCCAACGCGGGCCGCGAGAACGCCCCGTCGCTGCCCTCGACGTTCGTCACCATGCCTACCAGGCCGATGCTCACGGAGCCGCGTACGGACGACGCGGCGGAATCCGTCCCGGAAGACGCCGCGGCCGACTCCCCGGCCGGGGCCCAGGGCGAGCCGCAAGAGCGGACCTGACCACCGCCGACCGTGGCGGCCGGACGCCATCACAGCACCAAGCTCAAGAAAAGCTCAGATCAATCATGCTGTTCCGGTGCCGGGCGACGGGTTACCCGTGACATACTTCGTACGCGCTCCGCATCCCCCGTCGGAGCGACAGACCGACGCCGGGCAGCTCCCCCCGTGGCTGCTCGGCGTCGCCTTTTGTCACGGGGGTTCCTCCCGGTCCTTCTCCTGATTCTTCTCCATCGGCACCGCCGTCACGCTGTAGCCGCGCCGGTCGAGTACGCGGCCCACATTCTTCTCCGTACGCAGCACCACTGCTCGGTCGTCGACCCGGAACCGCAGATGTGCCATCTCCTGCTCCAGGTGTGCTTCGAGCCGGTGCACGTCGTGGACACCACGCAGCCATACGTCGAGGATCAGGTTGTGCGGGCCCGCCGTGATCGCACAAAGTCGCAGTTCCGGCAGCGTACGCAGTGAGGTCGAGGCCGCTTCCAGGTGTTCGGCCGGTACGGATGCGAAGTAAACGGCGGATACGGGCCAGCCGGTCAGCGGGCGCGCCAGGCTGCAACGCAGGACGAGCTGACCGGCGGCGAGCAGCTGGTTCAGACGGCGGCGTGCGGTGGCGACGCTCGTGCTCGTGCGCTCGGCGAGCTGCTTGAGGGGCATCCGGCCGTCCTCGCCGAGGGCCACGACGATGCGCCGGTCGAGAGGGCGCAGCGGCTCGGCGGGGGACGGCTGCCGCTCGGGCGGGCGGAGCAGGGCGCGCTGGTCGGCGGAGAGGCTGCGCAGCCGCCAGCGGCTGCCCTCGAAGGGAGCGGCGGTGACGACGTGGGAGCGCGTCGAGCGCACGCCGGGGCAGAGTGCGATGCGCTCACCGATGTAGTCGACGAGGCCGTCGAGGTCATACGCCCACACGATGGCGAGGATGTCGCGGGCCCCGGAGGTCTGTTTCACGCTCATCGTCTGGACGTCATACGCGAGGAGCTGGGCGACCCGGGATGCCTGCGCCGCCTCGGTGACGATCTCGACCTGGGCCAGGACCCGGCCGTCGGCCGTCGGAACCAGATAACCGTCCACCCAGGCAGCGCCGCTGTCCGTGAGCCGCTTCCAGCGGCGGGTGGCGGTGACCGCGTCCACGCCGAGTGCCTGGCCGACCAGGGCCCAGGGGGCGCGGGGCTGGATCTGCAGGGCGTTGACGATGGCGAGATCAAGCTCGCCCAATTCCTGCATTTCAGATGCCTCACTGACTGATTCCTGCGAATTGACGGCGGCGTTGCGCGGTTGCCGAAGGCTACCCACTCCAAGAGCCGAGCATGAGGAGCAGTACTCGTGGCCTCCCCCTTGAAGATCGTCAACGCCCGCATCGTGGACGGGACCGGACGGGCGCCCCTGAGCGACGGAGTGGTCGTAGCGGACGAGCAGGGCGATCTCGTCTACGCGGGTCCCGCACAGGGTGCTCCCGGCACCGACGAGGGCATCCGTGTCGTGGATGTGGCGGGCCGGACGGTGCTGCCCGGCTTTATCGACTGCCATGTGCACTTCGGCATGGAGAGCGGCCAGGAGCTGAGCACCCGGTTCGCCGCCGATCCGACCGTGGAGACCTTCCGGACCGCCGAGCGGCTGCGCCGGACGCTGCATGCCGGGGTGACCACCGCGCGCGACCTGGGCGGGCTGCCCGCCGGGTTCCGTACCTCGGTGGCCGAAGGCCTGATCGAGGGCCCCCGGCTGCACACCGCCGTCCGCATCATCGGACACACCGGCGGGCACGCCGACTTCACCACTCCCTCGGGCATCGACGTGAGCGGTGGTGTGGGCGAGATCGCGGACACCGCTGACGAGGTGCGCAAGGCGGTACGGCGGCTGCTGCGGGACGGTGCCGATGTCATCAAGCTCTGCGCGACCGGCGGCATGGGCAGCCCGCACGACCAGCCGGAGGACGAGGGGCTGACCGAGGACGAGATCCGCACGGTCGTCGACGAGGTCCGCCGGCACGGCGGACGCCCGGTGGCCGCGCACGCGCAGGGCACGGCCGGCATCCTCAACGCGATCCGCGGAGGCGTCACCAGCATCGAGCACGGGTACGGCCTCGACCCCGAAGCGCGTGAACTGGCCGGAGAACGGGACGTGTTCGTCGTACCGACGCTGTCGACGGTCTTCGACGGCATCGACAAGTCGACCATGGCGCCCTACCACTACGCGAAGAAGATGCGCTGGTCCGGGATCACCAAGGAGAACATCTCCGCCGCGATCGCGGACGGGCTGCGCATCGCGATGGGGACGGATGCCGCCATCTGTCCGCACGGCCAGAACCTTCGCGAGCTGACGCACCTCGTCTCGCTCGGGATGTCCCCGATGGACGCGATCGCGGCCGGTACCCGCGTGGCCGCCGAACTGCTGGGTCTGGGCGAGCGGTTGGGGACGTTGGAGCCCGGCAAGGCCGCCGACATCGTCGTGTGCGACGGCGATCCGGTGGCCGACATCTCCCTGCTGGCCGAGCCGACACACATTCGGTGCGTGATCCAGCAGGGCGTCGTACGCAAGGACACGCTCACCGAATGAACCCTCCGAAAGGCGACCGTCGTGCAGGACACCCTCACTCCGCCGGCCCCCGCGCCCGGCAACAGCAGACTCGACCGGCTCATGGGCGCCTTGGAGCGCCTCGGCAACCGACTCCCCCACCCCTTCTACCTGTTCGGCGTCCTCTTCGTGGTCCTCGCGGTGACGTCCACCGTGCTGGCGTGGACGGACGCCGGGGTGACGGTCCCGGGTTCGGACCAACGCCTCGCGATCAACGGGCTGTTGACCGGGGAGGGGATCAGCTGGCTCCTGGAGAACGCGCTCACCAACTTCACGGGATTCCCGCCGCTGGGCACGGTCCTGCTGATGATGATGGCCGTCGGTGTCGCCGAGCGAACGGGCCTGCTGGAGACGGCGGTCAAAGCGACCATCGCCCGGGCTCCCGCGCGGCTGCTGCCCTATGTGGTGGCGTTCGTGGCCTGCCAGGGCCATGTGATGAGCGACATCGCGATCCTGGTGATTCCGCCGCTGGCCGCGCTCGCGTTCAGGGCGGCCGGACGCAACCCGGTGGCGGGGCTCGTCGGCGCCTTCGCCTGTGTCTGCGCGGGCTATTCGGCGGGCTTCACGGTGGGTGCCCTGGACGCGCTGTACGCGGGCATCACCGAGAAGGTCGCCGCCGCGCTGCCGATGGGGCAGGAAGCGCCCACGCATCTGCTGGTCAACTACTTCTTCACCGCCTCGGCCAGTGTGGTGCTCGCACTCATCGGCGGTTTCCTGACCGCGCGCGTGCTGGAGCCGCGACTGCCGGCGCCCACCGGTGACGGATCCTCGGGCGACGGCTCCTCGGGGGACGCAGAGCCCCTGACGGCCGAGATCAGCAAGGAGCAGCGGCGCGGGCTGCTGCTGTCCGCCGCGGCGGTCGGTGTGTACACGGCCGTGGTCCTCGTCGCCTGGCTGCTGCCGGGCAGCCCGCTGCGCGGCGAGGGCGGAGCGCTCATCCCGTCGCCGGTGCTCAGCGGCATCGTGCCGCTGTTGTTCGGCGCGTTCGTGATCGCGGGCGTGGTGTACGGGGTCGCTGCGCGCACGGTGACGCACAAGAACGACGTACCGAAGATGATGGGCGAGTCGATCACCTCGATGTCCGGCTACATCGTGCTGATCCTCGTCATCGCACAGTTCATCGCGGTCTTCAACTGGTCGAACGTCGGCACCCTGCTGGCGGTGAAATGCGCGGCGCTGCTGGAGTCGGCGGGGCTCACCGGCTTCCTCGCACTGGTGCTGTTCGTGCTGGTGGTGACCGTGCTGAACATGCTGATCTCGTCCGGTTCCGCACTGTGGTCGCTGATGGCGCCCGTCTTCGTGCCGACGTTCATGCTGATCGGCATGTCCCCGGCACTGACCCTGGCGGCGTTCCGGATCGCCGACTCGGCGACGCAGATGATCACGCCGCTGAATCCCTATCTGTTCCTGTCCCTCGCGCTGATGCGGAGGTACGAGCCGGGGGCGCAGCTGGGCACGCTGATGTCGCGGCTCGCGATCTATGTGGTGCCGTTCCTGGTGGCGTGGCTGGCCGTGCTCGGGATCTTCTACGTGTTCGACCTGCCGCTGGGACCGGGCGCCGGCATCGAGATGCCGTAACGGTGGCGATGCCACAAGGGTTTAGGGTCGGGGGCGTGATCCTGAACGTTCCCGGCTCCGAACCCGCCTCGCCCATCTGCTCCGCCAAGGGCTGCCGGGCCGACGCGGTGTGGGTGCTCGCCTGGAACAACCCGAAGCTGCACACCCCGGACCGACGCAAGACCTGGCTGGCGTGCGAGGAGCACCGCGAGTACCTGTCCAAGTTCCTCGGCGTACGCGGCTTCTTGAAGGACGTCGTACTCCTGGAGGACTGGGAGTCCCAGGAACCGCTGGAACGTCAGGAGCCACCGCAGTCCCCGGAGGCTTAGCCCTGAAGTCCCCGGAGTCCCCGGAGGCTCAGAGGAAGTCCTAGCCTCCGATCGCCGACATCGGTCGCTGCGGCTGTACGAACGACGGGTCGTCCAGGCCCGCCCCCGCCTTCTTCCCCCACATCGCCAGCTTCCATATGCGGGCGATCTCCTCGTCCGGTGCCTCCGAGCGCAGGGCGGCCCGCAGGTCGGTCTCCTCCTGGGCGAAGAGGCAGGTGCGGACCTGGCCGTCGGCCGTGAGCCGCGTACGGTCGCAGGCCGAGCAGAACGGGCGGGTGACGGAGGCGATCACGCCGACGACATGCGGGCCGCCGTCGACGAGCCAGCGCTCGGCGGGGGCCGAGCCCCGCTTCTGGGAGCCCTCCTCGGTGAGCTCGAAGCGGGTGCGCAGCGAGGTGAGGATGTCGCCGGCGGTGACCATGCCCTCGCGCTTCCAGCCGTGCTGGGCGTCCAGGGGCATCTGCTCTATGAAGCGCAGTTCGTAGTCGTGCTCCACGGCCCAGGCCAGCAGGTCCGGGGCCTCGTCGTCGTTCAGCCCCGGCATCAGGACGGTGTTGACCTTGACCGGGTTCAGGCCCGCCTCGCGGGCGGCTTCCAGGCCCTCGATGACGTCCTTGTGGCGATCGCGGCGGGTGAGGGTCTTGAAAACGTCGGGGCGCAGTGTGTCCAGGGAGACGTTCACCCGGTCCAGGCCCGCCGCCTTCAGGGCAGGCGCCGTGCGCTTGAGGCCGATGCCGTTGGTGGTCAGGGACATCTGGGGACGCGGCTCGAGCGCGGCCACCCGCTCCACGATGCCGACGAGGCCTGGGCGCAGCAGGGGCTCGCCGCCGGTGAAGCGGACCTCAGTGATGCCCAACTGCCGTACGGCTATGTCGATGAGGCGGACGATCTCGTCGTCCGTGAGCAGGTCGGGCTTGGCGAGCCACTGCAGGCCCTCTTCGGGCATGCAGTACGTGCACCGCAGATTGCAGCGGTCCGTCAGCGACACACGCAGATCGGTGGCCACACGGCCATAGGTGTCGATGAGCACGTGGGGCCCCCTCCACTCGTACGAACAAGCACTCAGAACAAGAACTCAGAACAACCATTCGTATGAATCGTTACCAGCGAGCCTACGTGACAGGACCGACAACGGGGGCCGGGGATCGGCAAGCGGATCACACAAGACCACGAGACATGGCGCGGCCGCGCCGTAGAACGTCCAGGGGACTACGGCGCGGCCGCGGATGGCAGGGAGCCTCAGTGGGCCCCGGTACCGGTGAGGGAGCGCACCTCCAGCTCGGCGTACTTGCCGGTGTCCGGCTCCTCCTTGGACAGGATGGTGCCGAGCCAGCCCATCAGGAAGCCGAACGGGATGGAGATGATGCCCGGGTTCTTCAGCGGGAACCAGGCGAAGTCGACGTCGGGGAACATCGCCGTGGGGTCGCCGGAGACGACGGGCGAGAACAGCACCAGGCCGACGGCCACGATCAGACCGCCGTAGATCGACCACAGGGCGCCCTGGGTGGTGAACCGCTTCCAGAACAGGCTGTAGAGGATCGTCGGCAGGTTGGCGGAGGCGGCGACCGCGAAGGCGAGGGCGACGAGGCCGGCGACGTTCAGGTCGCGGGCGAGGGAACCCAGGAGGATGGAGACGGCGCCGATACCGATGGTCGCCAGACGGGCGGCCCTGACCTCCTCCTTCTCGGTGGCCTTGCCCTTCTTGATGACGTTCGCGTAGATGTCGTGGGCGAACGAGGAGGACGAGGCGAGGGTGAGGCCGGCGACCACGGCGAGGATCGTCGCGAAGGCCACCGCGGAGATCGTGGCGAGCAGGATCGCGCCCCAGGCCGAGTCGACGCCGCCCAGGTGCAGAGCGAGCAGGGGCGCCGCTGTGTTTCCGGACTTGTTGGACGCGATGATCTCTTCTTGCGAGATGAGCGCGGCGGCGCCGAAGCCGAGCGCGATGGTCATCAGGTAGAAGCCGCCGATGATGCCGATCGCCCAGTTCACGGACTTCCGGGCGGCCTTGGCGTTGGGCACGGTGTAGAAGCGGATCAGGATGTGCGGCAGGCCGGCGGTGCCGAGCACCAGGGCGATGCCGAGCGAGATGAAGTCCAGCTTGGTGGTGCCGGTCGCGCCGTACTGGAGGCCGGGCTCCAGGAAGGCGGCGCCCTTGCCGCTGTTCTCAGCCGCCGTGCCGAGCAGGTCGGAGATGTTGAAGTTGAACTTCAGCAGCACCAGGAAAGTGATCAGGATGGTGCCGCTGATGAGCAGCACGGCCTTGACCATCTGGACCCAGGTGGTGCCCTTCATGCCGCCGATGGAGACGTACACGATCATCAGGACGCCGACGAGGGCGACGATGAGGATCTTGCCGGCGTCGGAGGTGATGCCGAGCAGCAGCGAGACGAGGACGCCTGCGCCGGCCATCTGGGCCAGCAGGTAGAAGATCGACACGACGATCGTGGAGGTGCCGGCCGCGGTACGCACCGGGCGCTGGCGCATGCGGTACGCGAGGACGTCGCCCATCGTGTACCGGCCGGAGTTGCGCAGCGGCTCGGCGACCAGGAGCAGGGCCACGAGCCAGGCGACCAGGAAGCCGATGGAGTACAGGAAGCCGTCGTATCCGAAGAGGGCGATCGCGCCCGCGATGCCCAGGAAGGACGCGGCGGACATGTAGTCGCCGGAGACGGCGAGTCCGTTCTGGAAGGCGCTGAACTGCCGCCCGCCCGCGTAGAAGTCGGCGGCGTCCTTGGTCTGCCGGCCTGCCCACACGGTGATGAAGAGGGTGGCGATGACGAAGGCCGCGAACAGAGAGATGATCAGCGGCCGGTGCTCGCTGGCCTCGTTCGCCGCGAGCTGCATATCGCTCGCGGCGAGCTGGACCTGAGTGAACGCGGGGCTCATTCGCCGCCCTCCATCCGGGACTTGATCGCGTGGGCCTTGGGGTCGAGCTTGGCGGAGGAGTGCCGCTCGTACCACCAGGCGATGAGGAACGTGGTGAGGAACTGGGCGAGACCGAAGACGAGGGCGACGTTGATGTTGCCGAACAGCTTGGTGCCCATGAAGCCGCCGGCGTAGTTCGACAGCAGGACGTACAGCAGGTACCAGCTGATGAAGCCGATGGTCAGCGGGAAGGCGAAGGAGCGGTGGGAGCGGCGTAGTTCACCGAACTCAGCGCTCTCCTGCACCTCGACGAACTCCTCGGTGGTGGGGAGGTGAGGCTGGGATTTCGAGGGGGGCGGTGCGTCGGTAGCCACGGAGTCTCCTCGCGTTGCGGTTGCGGCGTCCGAATCGGAAGCGGGCGGACGGGGATAAAGGGTCGAACAGGCAATGGACATGGTTCTTTTGTGACCTCACGGAACGTGTGGATCACGTGGGCCGAGTGGCGATGCTAGGGCCTCCCGGGCGTGATCCAACAGGGGCTCACTGTTCCTCTCGCCCCTGCCCAAGGTCACGGGGCGGCGCGAAGACCGGTTCAACACCCGGCCGTACTTTCGGAAGTCATTTCCTGTAAGTCGTTGCTGGCCAGGGATCACGGGAGATAGCTTCGCCCCTGCACCACTCAAGTCATGTACCTGCCCGGGCACCACCTGTGTTCGGGCCGGTTCCTTTTCCGGATGATGTGGAGATCCCATGGCTCATCTGCGCTCCAGACGCCGTCTTGCGCTAGCCGTGCCGCTCGTGCTGTCCCTCACCGCCTCGCTCGGCTTCCTGCCGGGTGTCGCCTCGGCCGCCCCGGCCGACGCCCCCGCCGCTGCCGCGGAGGAGGCCCCGAACCTCTCGTACGTGGTCAACACCAAGAAGACGGACCACGGCACGATCGAGTGGGTGAAGAAGGCGATAGCCAAGGCCGACGGCAAGGTTGTCGCGACGTACAAGAAGATCGGCGTCATCGTCGTCCACTCGGCGAACCCGGAGTTCGGCAAGCAGATTCGTGCCGTACGCGGGGTGCAGTCCGCGGGTGCTACGCGCACCTCGCCGCTGACGCCGGCGGGGACGACGGACGAGGGCGCGGCGCAGCTTCTGTCGGCCGCCGAGGCCGCGAAGGTCGAAGCCAGGAGCGCGGCCGCCGAGGAGCCGCTCGAGGCCGACCAGTGGGATCTGCGCGCGATGGGCGCCGACAAGGCCGCGAAGATCAACCCGGGCAGCAAGAAGGTCACGGTCGCCGTGATCGACACGGGAGTTGACGACACCCACCCGGACCTCGCCCCGAACTTCTCCGCCTCCCAGTCGGCCAACTGCGACGGCGGCGTGGCGGACACCAGCGAGGGCGCCTGGCGTCCGTACACCGCGGAGGACTACCACGGCACGCACGTGGCCGGTGAGATCGCCGCGGCCCGCAACGACGTCGGCGTGGCCGGTGTCGCGCCCGGCGTGAAGGTCTCCAGCATCAACGTCACCGACCGGAAGAACGGCCTGTTCTACCCGGAGAGCGTCGTCTGCGCCTTCGTGTTCGCCGCCGACCACGGCGTGGAGATCACCAACAACAGCTACTACGTGGACCCGTGGCTCTACAACTGCATGGACGACCCGGATCAGCGGGCCATCGTCGACGCGGTGAACCGGGCCCAGCAGTACGCCACGAAGAAGGGCACCCTGCACCTCGCCTCCGCGGGCAACTCCAACCACGACCTCGACTCGGACGCGATCGTCGACGACTCCAGCCCCGACGACTCGACCCCGGTCACCCGCACCATCGACCCGCACGAGTGCTTCGACGTGCCGACCCAGCTGCCGGGCATCGTCACGGTCAGCGCGACCGGCGTCAAGAACACCAAGTCGTACTACTCCACGTACGGCAAGGGCGTCATCGACATCGCGGCGCCGGGCGGAGACCGCTATCAGATCCCGGACACCCCGTCGAAGAACGGCCGGATCCTGTCCACCATGCCGAACAACCAGTACGGCTACCTGCAGGGCACGTCGATGGCGGCGCCGCACGCCTCCGGTGTCGCCGCGCTGCTCAAGTCCAAGTACCCGTGGGCGACTCCGGGCCAGCTCCAGGCGCTCATGAAGGCGCAGGCGGACAGCCAGGCCTGCCCGACCGACTACGACGGTGACGGCGACGGTGTCGTGGACGCCACCTGCGAGGGCGGCAAGCGCGTGAACGGCTTCTACGGCTGGGGTGTCGTCAACGCGTTGCGGGCGGTCAAGTAAGCGTTAGGCAGGCCTACTTGTAGGCCTGCCTGTACGTCACCGAACGAACTGGAGACTCCATGACAGCGCCTCATACGCGCTCTCGTCGCGTCATAGCGATCCCGCTAGGAATGGCCATGGCGACAGCTCTCGCCTTCCTGCCGAACGCCGGCGCCGCGGCGGCCCCGGCTTCCGAGGGCTCTGCGGCCGGGGCCGACGCGCCCCAGTCCCCGGCCCTCTCGGCGAAGGCGACCTCGCTCAGCTATGTCGTCAACGTCCGCCCCGGTCACGGCACTTCCTCCTACGTGAAGAAGGCCATCACCAAGGCCGGCGGCACCGTCGTGACGTCGTACGACAAGATCGGCGTGATCGTCGCCCACTCGGCGAACGCCGACTTCGCGAAGACCATCCGCAAGGTGCGCGGTGTGGAGTCGGCGGGCTCCACGCGTACGGCGCCACTGCCCGCGCAGTCCACGACGGATCTCGGCACCCCGAAGGTGCTCACCGCGGAGCAGGTCGCGGACGCCGAAGCGGCGCCCGGGCAGGACCCGTTGGAGCCGATGCAGTGGGACCTGCCCGCCATCAAGGCGGACAAGGCGCACGAGAAGTCGCTGGGCAGCAGGAACGTCACGGTCGCCGTGATCGACACCGGCGTGGACGACACGCATCCCGACATCGCGCCGAACTTCGATCGCGACGCGTCGGTCAACTGCGTGTCGGGCAAACCGGACACGGCCGACGGGGCGTGGCGGCCGAGCGCTTCCGAGAGCCCGCACGGCACGCATGTCGCAGGCGAGATCGCGGCCGCGAAGAACGGCGTCGGCGTCACGGGCGTCGCCCCGGGCGTGAAGGTCTCCGGCATCAAGGTGTCCAACCCGGACGGCTTCTTCTACACGGAGGCCGTCGTCTGCGGCTTCATGTGGGCGGCGGAGCACGGCGTCGAGGTGACCAACAACAGCTATTACACCGACCCGTGGTACTTCAACTGCAAGAACGACCCGGACCAGAAGGCCCTGGTGGAAGCCGTCACCCGGGCCTCGCGGTACGCGGAGCGGAAGGGCGCGGTCAACCTCGCCGCGGCGGGCAACGAGAACTACGACCTCGCCGCCGACGAGATCACCGACCCGGTCTCGCCGAACGACTCCACCCCGTCGGACCGTGTGATCGACCCGTCCAAGTGCCTTGACATCCCGACCCAGTTGCCGGGCATCGTCACGGTCGCGTCGACAGGCGCGAAGGGCATCAAGTCGTCCTTCTCCAACCACGGACTCGGCGTCATCGACATCGCCGCACCCGGCGGCGACTCGACGGCCTACCAGACCCCGGCCCCGCCTGCCACCAGCGGACTCATCCTGGGCCCGGTGCCCGGCGGCAAGTGGGGCTACATGGCCGGTACGTCGATGGCCTCCCCGCACGCCGCGGGCGTGGCCGCACTCATCAAGTCGACGCATCCGTACGCCCCGCCGGCACTGGTGAAGGCCCTCCTGTACGCGGAGGCCGACGCCGTACCGTGCACCGACCCGTACGACATCGACGGCGACGGCAAGATCGACGCGGTCTGCGAGGGCGGCAAGAACCGCAACGGGTTCTACGGCGCGGGGATGGTGGACGCGCTGGACGCGGTGACGAAGTAGCACGCCTGTAGAGGTGCTCCGGGCCGGGCGGGAGATCCGTCCGGCCCGGCTGTCTTTGTACGGCAGGATCTCCTCATGACCGGTATCGAGTACCTGTGGTCCGCGCTGGGCGGCGATCCCGCTCTGGTCTCGCGGGTCTCCACCGTCGTACGGGACGGAGCGCTCGACGCGCGCTTGCCGGTACGGGAGTTGGCGCGGAGCTGTGTGGGCGCGTGCGCGCTCGCGGCCGCCGAGCTCGGCGCGCGCCGTACCGGGCGGGAGGTCCCCGCGGTGCGGGTCGATGACGGAGCCGTAGCCACCGCGTTCGTGAGTGAGCGGCATCTGCTCGTGGACGGGCGGGCGCCGGTCACCTTCGCGCCGTTGTCGCGGTTCTGGCGCACGGCGGACGGGTGGGTGCGCACGCACGCGAACTACCCGCACCATCGGGCGCGGTTGCTCGGGGCTCTGGGGCTGTCCTCGGACGCATCCGTCGAGGCCGTGGGCGCCTGCCTCGCGGCGCGGTCGGCCGTGGAGATGGAGAGCTCGGTGTACGCGGCCGGAGGGCTCGCCGTGGCGCTGCGTACGGCCCAGGAGTGGGCCGCGCACCAGCAGGGCGCGGCCGTGGCGGGGCGCGGGCTGCTGGAGCGGGACCGGGCGGCTTCCTCGGGGGTACGCGTCCTCGCGCCCCTCGACGGTGATCCGCTGTTGCCCGCGGCAGGGCTGCGCGTGCTCGACCTCACGCGCGTCATCGCCGGGCCCGTCGCCACCCGTACCCTCGCGCTCCTCGGCGCGGACGTCCTGCGGATCGACCCGCCACGGCTGCCCGAACTCGCCGACCAGCACGCGGACACGGGCTTCGGCAAACGGTCCGCCACGCTCGATCTGACGGCCGGCCGGGGCGACTTCGAGGAACTGCTCGCCTCGGCGGACGTCGTCGTCACCGGCTACCGCCCCGGAGCCCTGGACCGCTTCGGGCTCACGCCGGAGGCGCTGGCCAAGCGCAGGCCCGGCATCGTGGTGGCACAACTGTCCGCGTGGGGCGCGTACGGGCCGTGGGGCGGGCGGCGCGGCTTCGACAGCCTGGTGCAGGTGGCGACGGGCATCGCGGCACTGGAGGGCTCCGAGGAGAAGCCCGGCGCCCTGCCCGCCCAGGCCCTCGACCACGGCACGGGGTATCTGCTGGCCGCCGCCGTACTGCGCGCGGTCACTGACCAGTTGGACGAGGGCGGAACGCGGTTCGTGCGCCTGGCCCTGGCGCAGACGGCGTCGTGGCTGGTGAACGGGGTCGCACGAGGCGAGGGGCCCGCGGACGCTTCGTACGACAGCCCCGCGCCCTGGCTCGGCGAGACGGACAGCGGGCTTGGGCGGCTGCAGTACGCCCGATCGCCGGTGTCCTTCACCGGTGGACCCGAGGACTGGTCGCGGCCGCCGGGGCCGTGGGGTGCGGATGCCGCGCGGTGGACCTGAGCGGCGGGATTCCGCAGGGCCCGGCCTGAGTCGCGCAGGCGGTCGGCGGCGTATCCAGGAGCGGAAAGTTGTTCCGTCAGTTGTTCTCCAGGGCTTGCCCGGATCTGGATGACTGGTGAAGATCCTGAGGTGAGTTCGATAAGACCGAGTGCCGACTCGGGCGGTGAGGTGGGCGCCGCCCGGGTGAGCGTGGCCGGGGGGCGGCGGGCCGTCGCCGTTCTCGTCCTGGTGAGCCTTGCCGCGTTGATCCCGCTGCTCGGGCCGCCCCTCGCCCTGCGGGGGACAGGTGAGGCAGCCGTGCCCGCCGACGGGGGGATCGCCCTGCTGCGTACGGTCCTGCTCGCGGCGGTGTGCGTCTCGGCGGGCGAACTGTTCGCCGCCCGGCTGGCCCGCCGCGTGCCGGGGGCACCTTTGGACGACACGCCCCGCAGCTGGGCGCCCGTCGCGGCGGCCGCCGGCTTCGTGGCCGCGCTGTGCCTCGCCTCGGTGGTGGCCACCGGCAACCTGGTGCCGCGCCGCCTCTCCGACATGGACATCGGCGGCCTCTACGAGACCCGTGACGGCATGCTCGCGCTCCTGGAGGTCAACGCGTTCGTCGTGGCGGGCCTGTGCGCCCTGTCGCGCCGACCCGCGAACCAGGTATTGCCGCTCGCCGCGGTGGCCGTCGCGGAGGCGCTGCGGGCCCATCCCATCACGGAGTACAGCCCGCTCCTCGGCTCGGGCCTGACGCTCGTTCATGTGACGTGTGCGGCCCTGTGGACGGGCGGCCTGCTGCACGTCCTGCGCCTGCTGCGGCGCTGGCGCGACCCGGAGGCGGGTGCCGCGCTTCTCGGGCTCTACGCGCGCGTGGCGGCCGTTCTGTTCGCCGCGATCACCATGACGGGCGTGGGCAGCACCCTGCGCCGGATGCCGGCCGGCACGGTCCTGGAACAGCTGACGACGACGGCCTACGGGCGCGTCCTGCTCGCCAAGTTGCTCGTCGTGGCCGCCGTCGCCGTCCTCGCCTTGTGCGCACGCCGGCGTCTGCGCAGGGCTGCCGATCCGCTGACCGCCTACTCCCCCGCCCGTGCCGAAGTCGTCGCCCTGGGGGCGGTGGTCACGGTGTCCGCCGTGCTTACGGCGCTGCCGGTGCCGATTCGCTGGTGACGGGCGTCAGTCGGTGACCAGGGCCGTGGGAGCCGTGCGCTGGGCGACTCCCATCACCCCGCGCACCAGCAGGAGTTGCGCGGCCAGATAGGTGGCCATGATCCAGAGCTCCGGCCGAGGCAGCTGCGGCCACTCGGCGACTCCGGTCGCGATGAGCGTGTCCGAGAGCAAGAAGAGGGCGCCGCCGAGGCCCGCGGTGAGGCCGAGTCGGGTTGCCCGGTATGCCATGGCCGTGAGCAGAACGCTGTAGCCGGCGACGGGGACGCGCAGTTCTGGAGGCAGGTCCGGCCAGAGGAGCGCCATGGTCGTGACGAGGGCGACGCCGTAACCGGCCGTCGGCCAGGCGGCACGCGCGCGTGGAGCCCCGTTTTCCGCGTCGTGCCCTATGAAGGCGTGTTTCTCAAAGAGCACCAGGTAGCAGACATGCCCGGCCGCGAAAGACCCCATCCCGGCGAGGAACGCCGCGTCCACGTCGAACAACAGGAGCACGTCGCCTCCCCAGCCGAAGAGGAGCGCGACCACAAGGAGTCGAGGCCCGCCGCGCAGGCCCACATGGGCGGCGAGCAGCGGCATCAGCAGCGGCTTGGCGAGGGCGTGCCCGAGGCCGGAACCGGCCACCAGGCAGACAAGATCGACGACGGTGACGACACCGAAGGCGCCGAGCGCCACGCGCGCGTGCCGCTCGGCGCGACCTGGGCTCACGCGACCGTCCCCGCGGCCGTCTCCGAGACCGCGTCACCGGCGTCCTCGGCACCGACAGGCGCCGGCGGTTGCCAGCCCGGCCCCCGGAACACCCGCCCCGCACGCTCACGCCAACTGCCCGCCGCCCGCAGGTCCCTGGCGATGGCGGCGTACTCGTGCGTGGCGACGCGGAGGGGGTTGTAGGTGTCGATGTTCTTCGTCAGCCCGTACACCGGCCGCTCGGTCTCCGGGACGAACGAGCCGAAGAGCCGGTCCCAGACGATGAGGATCCCGCCGAAGTTGCGGTCCAGGTAGCCCCCTTGGGAGGCGTGGTGGACTCGGTGGTGCGAGGGCGTGTTGAAGACGAACTCGAAGGCGCGGTGGAGCTTCCCGATGCGCTCGGTGTGGATCCAGAACTGGTACACGAGGTTCGCGGACGAGCAGAACGCGAGCGCCGCCGGGTGCACCCCCAGGGCGACGAGAGGCACGTAGAACGGCCAGACGGTCCAGGTCGTCCACGGCTGCCTGAGTGCGGTGGTGAGGTTGAACTTCTGGCTGGAGTGGTGCACCACGTGGCAGGCCCACAGGATGCGGATGACGTGATGTCCGCGATGCGACCAGTAGTAGAAGAAGTCCTGGGCGAGCAGCATCAGCGGGACGGTCCACCACAGGACGGGCACGCGCAGGGGCGTCAGTTCGTAGACGGCCGTGTAGACGGCGACGATCGGAATCTTCCACAGCAGGTCGAAACCCAGACTGCCCAGCCCCATGGAGACACTCGTCACGGCGTCCTTCGCCTCGTACCCCGCGGCAGCCCCTTCGGCGGCCGGATGGATCCGGACACTCACCATTTCGACAACGGCGAGCAACACAAACGCGGGTATCGACCACAGCACGACATCGGGCAGGTTCGGCATGTGAGCACCGTAGAGCGGTCGTTGACCTGCGGCCAGACGTTGCTACCCACAAGTATTACCTGGGGTACGCGCTTGCTTCTTGGCCGACCCCACCAAGAGGCGGAGTCGGCGGGGGCGCTGACGGAGGCTCGGGGG
>NZ_JAAKZX010000015.1 GCF_011045025.1 Streptomyces ureilyticus | reverse complement strand
TCATCGTCCTGCTCATCACCAAGTTCAAGCTGCACGCCTTTCTCGCGCTGACCATCGGCACGCTGGCGCTGGGCGCCATCGCCGGGGCGCCGCTCGACAAGGCCATCGAGAGCTTCAGCGCCGGCCTGGCATGAGGTACAGTGAATCCGCGTTTCGACGCCGCTCAGCGGCCGTCTTACGCGGGTGTAGTTTAATGGTAGAACATCAGCTTCCCAAGCTGAGAGCGCGAGTTCGATTCTCGTCACCCGCTCCAGAATGAAACCCCAGGTCAGCGGCCTGGGGTTTGTTTGTTGTCTAGACCAATTTGGGGGGTGCGTGCCCTCCGCGTGCCCCAAGTCGCGCGAATGCGCGCTCCAGGCAGCCCCTGCTGGCGGCACCACGACCGCAGCGCCGCCAGCAGGGGCTGCCTGGAATCGGCGACCGCGTCGGCGGAGTCAAGTTCGCGGCCCGCGCGGCGTTGGGGCAGCGGACAGGAACGGCATGACCGCGAGCAAGAGGGCAGCGAGGACGATGCCAGGGACGGAGCACTCCACCTCCCCCGTGCTGGTCAGCGCACGTACCGTGTCGGCGGTGACATAGGCGGCGTGCGCGCGAACGTTGCGAGGTCATGCCACCCGCAGGTCGTCCGCGGTGGGCCTGACTTCCTCCGAGCCCCGACGCCAGCAGATGCACCAGGGGCGACCCCCAAAGTCCACGAGAGGCGAGCCCTCCTCCCACTCTTTGCCCAGTGCGCTGGAAGAGTTACCGTTCCTATATGGCTGATTTGACACAAGACGTCCGTTTGGTCCTCACGGGACGCATCGAGTTCCAGCAGGACATCAGCGTGGCCCAAGGGGCAAGGGTGATCGGTCTGCTGCAGGCTTCTCCCGAGCCCGAACTCCCAGCTTCGCGCCCCGAGCCAGTTGCACTTCCCCCTCCACTCGCCCTGGAGGCGGAAGAAGCTCCCCCCGAGCTCCCAGCGCGTGAGAGCGCTCCGCCGCGGAAGCGCATCGAGGGACCGCGTCAGGCCCTGGAACTCTCCGGCGCGAGAACCATTCCGGAAAGAATGACGGCCTTTGCCGCATACCTCCTGAAGGCGGAAGGGCACGAGACGTTTACACAAGGTGACATCCGCAGGCTTTTCCAGCGCGCACGGGATCGTGTTCCGTCGCACTTCACTCGCGAGTTCGACAAAGCCGTGCATGCCGGCTGGATTCACGAAGGGGAGACCAAAGGCGAGTTCTATCTGTCACAGACCGCCCAGGGCGTGTTCGAAGATCGCTTCGACGCCCTTCGCGGCAAGCGCAGTCGCAAGCCGGACAGCGCCGCTTCGTCGTCGAGAGGAACCGTGCGGAGAGCACCACGCCCGGTCCCAGTACCGGAGCCCTTCTCCAGCCTCGACCACATACCCACGACACTGGACGGGGTGATTCCGTACCACAAGGTCAAACTGAAGCGGGACAAACTCCTCTGGGCCCTCAAACTGGCCAAGCAGCTCGGCATCGACGCCCTGCAGAGTCCGGAAGCCGCGTGGCTCACCGACAAGGTCGGAGACGGGCTCCCGACCCGGGACATGTACGGCCACTTCATGGGGCTGAGTCGACAGGGATACGCCAACCGCTCGATGATCGACAACGCCATGCGGATCACTGAAGCGGGCGAGGAGTACCTCGCATCACTGTGACTCCGAGCATCGCTTGGATCGGCAGGCGGCCCGCCAGACGGGCCCAATCCCAGGAGTGCGGAGCTTCGAGACGCCGTGGGACCGGTGGCTGCCCTGCAGTACGTCGGGCTCGCCCACGCGAGGCCGACGAGTGACCTGAGCGCACATCGTCCATATATCAACTGACGAGTTCTGCACGGGGCGGGTTCGCGCCGGGGACGGAGCACGTCAGGGCGGCGACGCGAGCGCCGAAGGTGCAGGCGTCGGTGAGACCGATCTGACGACTGTGCGGCAGCTGGTGCGGGAGCAGGGGGAGCTGGCTGGGCGGATGCTGCTGAGCATCCTGCGCGGGGAGGAGACCGAGCACGATGGCGTCGTACCGACCCAGCTCGTCATCCGGGGTAGCACCGCCCCACCCCGCGCCCAGCACCCGGCACTCGTTTCCCCTATGCGGGCACCAGGTCGCCCAGCGCCTCGCGAAGGGCCGTCACCACCACCGGCCCCGCTTCGGCCACCTGCCGCAGGTCATCGCTCTTCATGTAGCGGTAGCTCTGGGGCGGGTGGAAGGTCCCCGTCGCACGCAACGCATTGAGTGATACAGGCTCGTCGAAAGCCACGGGGGCTTCCAACGTGAGGCCGCTCGCCTGAGTGGCGCCGCTCATATAGGCGTCGTACTCGCGTCGGGTGATCCCCGTCTGGGTGCGGTGGGCCGACCAAACCTCCTTTGGAGACGCGACCTGGACTGCCGCAATGCGCGCCATGCCCACCAGGGCCATGGTGGGCGCGGTCGCGTACAGCAGAACTGGGGTACCGGGAGGCGCGGCGACGCGTTGGCGGCGGACCTCCACCGTCTTGCTGCCGGCCAGAATCGCGGTGGCGAAGCGCGGGTGGACGGACAGCAGCATCGCGCGTTCCGGATCGCTCACGTCGTTCGGTGCCCCTCTTTGTAGACCGCCTGGAACAGCTCGTTGCTGATCTTCGACAGCGAGATCAGCGACAACGGTAGTCCCAGCTCCTTGGCCAGGGAGGTCAATCGCCGCAGCGTCACCGGCTTGGGGAAGATCTCGGTGTCCGAGAACCTCAGCGCCATAGAGCGTCCGGAGGCATCAGCGGCTCCTTGTACCTCAGCCCGACCATATACGCCCAGGTGTTCGAATTTCGAGAAGAGGGTGTCCGGTGTGTCGATGAGCACCTCGGCGAGACGCGAACTGCCCACCACCATCTGGCCGTCCACACCTGCAGTGCCCTTGCTGACGTACCAGAGCAGACGGGCGGGAACGCTCTCGCCTCGGTGCCCGGAAGACCGGTAGTAGACGTGCTCCCGACTGATCCCCAGTGCGTCGCTGCGCGGCAGCAGCATCGCCGGGACATTGAACAGTTCCGTGGACCAGCGCGGTTCGATCGGCACCAGAAATGACGGCAGCTCGGAGTCGATGACCTTCGCCGGCCACCAGGCGCGCTCCACCACGGCGGCCACCTCGGCCGGCATCCCAGCGTGAAGTGAGGCTGCTTCCACGGTCAGCTCGCGGGCGAGTCCGCCGGCCACCGCCTCCACCTCGGCCGCCGTACCGCACACATCCACCAGGAGGGCCACGAACTTGCCGTCGTGATCGAAGAAGCCGTCGTCCCCAGCGGCGGCCTTGGCTACGGCGGAGAGATGCGGGTCGCTGATGCGTATGATCTCCGCCCCGCAGTCGCGCCCATGACGCTTCAGCTGGAAGAGCAGCTGCCTGGCCAGGGTCTCTTCCAGCGGATGGCCTGCGGTGCGCAGTACGGGGACGATCAGCGTCCGACCGTCCAACGCCCATGCGTAGAGGGCGACCGGATGGCCCTGCCCATCCCTCAGCAGCTCGCGACGCCATACGACTGTGTCATCGGTCAACGACCGAAGGCGCTCGGCGAAGGCCGAGCCGTCGTCGCCGCCCGATTGATTGAAGAAGGCGACCAGTTCATCCTCAGCGCCTGGCGCCACCTCACTGGACCGGAACTCCGTGCCCATCAGATCGGCCGGGCGGTACACCTGAGCCTGCCGCAGCTCGTCCACGTGCAGCGTCACGATGGAGGGCGATACGACGCGGACTCGGGCAACTTCCCAAGCCACGTCGGCCAGTCGGGACAGGAGCGGATTCCGGGTGGCCAGAACTTGAAGGCCGGCGCACGATGTCTCGGCCACGTACTGCAGGCAGCGCCGGAATGCCGCGTCGGCCGGGAGGTCCGGCAGTGACTCCGTTGCTGCCTTCAGCAACTCAGCTGTTCGTTCAGCCACGGCCGCGGCCGCGGGAGTCAGCTGGCGCAGCCCGTGGAGCGCTGCCCTCTGGTGCTGACGCTCGGCGGTGTCGGCGATGTCCCGGATCTGATGGACCAGTTGAGGCGTGTAGGCGAGTTCGACGAGATCCGTCATCCAGCCCGCCTCCAGCGCGCGAGATTCCTCCACGCCGGTCGTTTCGGCGAGTCCACGCAGATCGGCGAAGATGCCGTGGTCGACGGTCACCACCAGAAGCGCGTCGCTCTCCACCTCCGTGAACAGGTCTGGATGTCCGAGGTCCAGCCACCATCCGTCGAGGATCTCTCCATCCCGGCCGCGTCCCCGCACCTCACCGTTCGGGACGAACCCCAGGCTCGTCCACATGTCGCTGAGTTCGTAGTCCCGTCGACATTTGGCCTTGATGCCGAGCCGTTGTGGATACCGCTGCTTGATCGCCTCGACCAGCAGTCGGGCCATGCCCCGGCCGCGCTGTTCCTCCGCCACGCACAGGTGGGCGAGGCGTATATGGGCACTCCTTTTCGGAAGCCCGAACAGCGCGTAGCCGATCATCTGGTCCGCTTCGACAGCGACCAGAAGCCCTCCGTTCTCCGCCACCTGTCGATACGCAGGAGGCGTCAGCAGCCCCAGCGTCTTCGTGTAGCGATCGCCCAGCGCCACGGACTTGTCGATCAACTCGGCTTGCGCGGGCGACACGGGAAGTACCTTGACCGCCATCGCTCCCCCTCCAGAAGGGCCGACCAGGGCCGACCTCAACTCCCCTGTCAGTACATACAGGGAAAGCTGATCTCAACCGAGGCCAACCCTCAAGGGGGCACGAGGGGCGCACGGTGCTGCAGCGGCTGTCACGGAGCGGATACTGCCGTACGGACCCCGGCCAAGACCTGTCCGGCCGGGGTCCGTACGCCCAATGCGTTGTCACGCTTCCTCGGCGTGCCGTTCGCCAGCGTCTGACTCTCGCAACTGCTGCCGCACCTCAGCATCGATGCCTTGAGCGAGCCTGCGCTGGTGCTTCGCCGTCGAGTGCTGGTAGATCAGCTGGGCCCGCTCCGAGGAGTGGCCGGCGCGGACCATGAGGTCCTTCAGCTTGGCGCCAGTGTCGGCGGCGAGGGTGTTGCCGGTGTGCCGCAGGTCGTAGAAGCGGAAGTTCTCCGGCATCCCGACCTTGGTACGCGCCTTGCGCCACTTGCGACCGAAGGTGGAGCGGCGGAAGGGCGCTCCCTTCTCTCCCACGAATAGAAGGCTGTCCGGCTCCTTCTCGGCGAACCACTGCAGGTGCCGACGCAGCTCGGGCTGCAGGAAGTCAGGCAGATAGACGGTGCGCGTGCCCGCGCGGGTCTTGGGGTCGCCCGTCACCCTCCTTCCGTTGGTCAGCTCCGGGGACGCTTGCGTTACGCACAGGGAGCATTCATCGAGGTCGACGCTGTGGCGGCGCAACTCCGCAAGTTCCTCGGGTCGGAGGGAGGCGAAGGCGCCGAGCAGGACCATGAGGCGCCAGCGCGGGCCCATGGCGTCGGCGAGGTCGAAGACCTGCGCGATGGTCGCGGTGGGACGCTCGTCGGCCTCCTCCTTGCCGGCGCCCTTGATGCGGCATGGGTTGCTGCGGAGGAGGTCGTCGTCGACCGCGGTCTGAAGGATGGCCTTCAGCAGGCGGTACGACGCCCGCGGCCGCGACGGCATCCACGAACTGCTCGACATCGAGACCGCCCGAGCCACCGCCGACACACTCACCACCCTCCACGACGACCTCACCCACGGGGTCGGCATCTCCGGGCCCGCCGCGCGGCGGGCCATCCACGCGGCAGCGCAGGCCCCGACCTTCGCCGGGTCGATCCGCACCCACCGCCAGGCCCGCGACATCCTGGGCAACCCCGCCCTGACGGTCTACGACAACCCCCGCTCCTTCCTGATGTGCGTCTACAACCGGGACCGAGCGCTGTGTCACCGACTGGACGTCACCGACGCCCCGCGGCTGGACCGCTGCCAGCCGTCATGCGCGAACGTCGCACGCACCGACCAGCACGCCGCCCAGCTCCTGCAGCACGCCCAAATCCTGGAGAAACAGGCCGCCTCTGAGGCGTTGCCCGGCCCGCTCGCCGAACGGCTGGCCCGGCGCGCCGACCAGTTGCGGGAGCTGGCCGACCGCCACGAGCACGACCGCATCCACCCCCAGGAGCCGACCTCATGAGCCCAGCCCCCGATGAGCGCGACCGCATCCGCGCCGCGATGGACCGCATCCTGGACAGCGCACCCGAGCACTCCAACGGGGCGCTGACGATCGTCGCCCTGGCCACCGAGGCCGGCGTCCCACGCAACGCACTCACCCAGCGGCACACCGACCTGAAGAACGAGTTCTACGACAAGGTCCGCGCCCGCGGGGGCACCCCGGACAGCGAGCAGCGGCTGCGCAAGCAGCTCCGCAAGCTCAAGGAACTTCGGGCTGCCGACGCAGAGGAGATCGCCCGGCTGAAGGCCGACGTCGAAGGCCTCGTCGGCGCGCTGCACCAGGCCACGACCGAGAACCAGTTCCTCCGCCACGAACTGGCGGAGCGCACCTCTGTGGTCCGTGCACTGCCCGTGCAGCTCCGGCGCCCTACGGCACCAGCCGGGCCCGGCCACCGGGGTGGCGCAGGGGAGTGGAAGCGATCAGTGGCTGCGGGGCGCGTACATGATCACAGCCATGCCCGCGAGGCAGACCAAGGCGCCGATGACATCGAAGCGGTCGGGGCGGTAGCCGTCGGCGACCATGCCCCAGGCGATCGACCCGGCGACGAAGATGCCGCCGTACGCGGCGAGGATCCGACCGAAGTTGTCGTCGCTCTGGAAGGTCGCGACGACACCGTAGAGCCCGAGGGCGATCACGCCGGCACCGATCCAGATCCAGCCTTTGTGCTCGCGGATGCCCTGCCACACCAGCCACGCCCCGCCGATCTCGAACAGGGCGGCGACAACGAACAGGGCAACTGAACGAGCGACAGTCACATCAGCTGACCCTACCGACGGACTGTGTCGGTGATCATCAGCGGGTCCCTGGACGACTGGCAGCCGCATCCACCCTCACCTGCGGTCTTCGGCGCGCAGGAGCACGAGCGGCGGCGCTGGCCCAACCACCAGGTTCCACCGGCGAGCACGGCCAGCACGACGGCGAGGGCATCAAAAAATCTGGGGGTGGAACTCCATCGAGACGAGCTCCACGTCGCCACGATGACGCGCTCGGTCATGGTGGATCGGTGTGTGCGAGCCGCTCAGCGGCAGACCTGTTCCGCCCTGCCGGGCGGCGACGATCTCGGCCGCGATGGACAGGGCGTCTCCTCGGGCGTGCGGGCGCCGAGATCGAGGCCGATCGGCGAGTGCAGTCTGGCCAGTTCGGCTTCGGTGAGGCCCTTCTCGCGGAGTCTGCGGTCGCGGTCCTCGTGGGTGCGGCGCGAGCCCATCGCGCCGACGTAGGCGGCCGGCAGCCGCAGGGCCGCTTCCAGCAGGGGCACGTCGAACTTGGCGTCGTGGGTGAGCACACACACCACCGTGCGGTCGTCGGTGTCCGTTCGGCGCAGGTAGCGGTGCGGCCAGTCGACCACGATGTCGTCGGCCTCGGGAAAGCGTGATCGGGTGGCGAAGACGGGTCGGGCGTCGCACACCGTCACGTGGTAACCGAGGAACTTGCCCATGCGCACCAGCGCGACGGCGAAGTCGATGGCGCCGAAGACGAGCATGCGGGGCGGCGGCACGCTCGACTCGACGAACAGGGTCAGGCCGGGCTCGCAGTGGGTTCCGTCCTGCGCGATGTCGAAGGTGCCCGTGCGGCCGGCGTTCAGCAGGGAGCGGGTTTCGTCGGCGGCGGCGCGGTCCAGGTCCGGGTGTCCGCCGAGTTCGCCTTCGTACGATCCGTCGGGGTGAACCGCCAGCGCCCGGCCGAGGAGTTGTGCCGGGCCTTTCACCACGCGGGCGAGTGCCGCCGCCTCGCCCCGGGCGGCGGCCGACAGCGCCATCTGGAACACCTTCCGGTCCGGTCCGTCGGCGGGCACCGGCGTGACCAGGATGTCCAGGACACCGCCGCAGGTGAGTCCGACGGCGAAGGCGTCCTCGTCGCTGTAACCGAACCGCTCGCGCACCGCCTCGCCGTCCTGGAGTGCCTGGGCGCACAGGTCGTAGACAGCGCCTTCCACACAGCCGCCGGAGACCGATCCGATGGCCGTTCCGTCGGTGTCGACGGCGAGCGCGGCGCCCGGCCCGCGCGGCGCGCTGCCGCTGACGGCCACGACCGTGGCGACGGCGAAGTCCCGGCCTTCCCCGAGCCACCGGTTCAACTCATCGGCGATGTCCAGCATGGTGACTTCTTTCTCGTCAGCATCCGATTGCGTGGGGTGGTGGGCGACGGCGGACACCCAGGTGTCGTCCTCAGTCGCTCCCTGGGTCTCACGGCATCGAGAACGTCGGTTCTGTGAGGACTTCGGCGATGTCGATTCCGATCGAAGGGGGGTCCCGCCGATCCGCAGTGAGACGGCGCGGGCCGTCGTCGCGCACGCGGCGCCCCAAAGGCCGTGCGCGTCGACGGCCCACAACTGCCGCCGCCTCACTGCCTCTATGTCAGAGCAGCTTGTCCAGGGTGATCGGCAGGTCCCGCACTCGCTTGCCGGTCGCGTGATGCACGGCGTTCGCCACGGCCGCACCGACACCCGCGGTGGACACCTCGCCGGCGCCGAGAATGCCGAGCGGCATCTTGGGGTCCGGGTCGTCCAGGAAGGACACGTCGATCGGCGGGATGTCGGCGTGCACCGGGACGTGGTACTCGGCCAGGCTGGGGTTCATGATCCGTCCGGTGCGCGGGTCGACGAGGGTCTCCTCCGCCATGGCCAGGCCCAGGCCCATCACGATGCCGCCACGCATCTGACTGGCCGCTGTCTTCGGGTTGATCACCCTGCCGATGTCGAACACCCCGGCCCACCTCGACACCCGCGTCTCGCCGGTCTCGGCATCGACCTTGACCTCGCAGAAGTGCACACCGGAGGCGGCCTTCACCCACCGCTGGGCATCGAGCAGGAAGTTCGGGAGAAACCGCGCCCGCCCGGCGATCCGGCCGAGCCGCGTATCCGATCCAACGACGGCCTCGACGTGCGGCACCTTCGCGCGCCGGAGAATCTCCTCGTTGGTGCCACCGCCCGTCTTGCGTGCCATGGACTTCAGCGTCTGCTTGAGCTCCTCGCACGCCTGGACCACGCCGGCCGCGACGCTCGCGGTCTGGGCAGATGCACCGGCGAACGGTCCCAGCGGCAGCGCGGAGTCGCCGTACTCCACGCGAACGGCGTCGAACGGCACACCGAGCGCGTCGGCCGTGATCTGGGCCTGGGCCGTGGCCGCGCCCATGCCCATCTCGTGGAAGCCGCAGCGCACCAGCACGCCCCCGTCGGCCGACAGGCGCACCGTGACGTTGACCGGCAACGTCAACGCCCGGTGGAACGCCGTCGCCACGCCCGTCCCGACCAGCCACCGGCCGTCGCGCGTGGAACGCGGTTCGGGGTTGCGCTCGTGCCAGTCGAACCGCTCCGCGCCCAGCGCGTACAACTCACGCAGCCTGCGGTGCGAGAACTTCTTCCTGCCGCCGATCGGGTCGACCGCGGTCTCGTTGCGCATGCGCAGCTCGATCGGGTCCATGCCCAGCTCACAGGCCAGTTCGTCGATCGCGGACTCCACGGCGAAGGTGCCGATCGCCTCGCCCGGCGCCCGCATGAAGGTGTTCGGCAGCAGGTCGAGCGACACGAGGTCGTGCCGCGCGAGGATGTTCTCGGCAGCGTAGAGATGCTGGGACGCAGCGGTGACCTGTTCGAAAGGACCGCCGATCGGGCCGGTGCGGGTGATGCTGGTGTGTATCAGCGAGGTCAGCCTGCCGTCGCGGTCCGCACCCAGCGCGACCCGCTGGATGGAGGGGGTGCGTCCGCCCACCGTGCGGTAGACCGATTCCCGTGAGAGCACCAGCCGGACGGGCCTGTCGGTCGCCCGCGCTGCCATCACAGCGAGGATGGTGCCGGGCCAGATCGCGGACTTGCCGCCGAAGGCGCCACCGACGAACGGCGCCAGCACCCGCACGTTCGTCCTGGGGACCCCGAACCGCAGCGCGAGGTGGGTGCGGAACCAGTCGATGGCCTGCGTCGCGTCGTAAACGGTGAGCCGGTCGCCGTCCCAGTTCGCTGTGGTGGCGTGCAGTTCCAGCGCGTTGTGATTCTGCGGCGGGGTGGTGTACCGCAGGTCCAGCGACACCGGTGCGGCCTTGAGCGCGGCTTCCGCGTCGCCCTTCTTGGCCCCTCGGGGGAGGAGCGGGTTGTTCGGCTGCGGCCGTGCGTCTTGCTCGGACCCTTCGAAGTCCACGACGGACTTCGTCACCGTGTACTCGGCGCGCACCAGCGCGGCGGCCTCCCGGGCGGCGGCGGAGGTCTCCGCGACGACCACCGCGATCGGCTGCCCCTCCCAGTGCACCTCGTCGCTCTGCAGATAGTTCACCGAGGTGCCGGAAAACATCACGGTGAGGTTGAACGCGCCGGGCTTGGGAGCCGGTTTCAGCGGGGGCGCGTTGAGGTGAGTGAGGACGGCGACCACGCCCGGCACCGCACTGGCCTCGTCGGTGTGCAGGGCGGTGATCCGGCCGCGGCTGATGGTGGCGTGCACGAGTACGGCGTGCGTGAGGCCGGGGTAGAAGTGCTCGGCGGCGAACTTGGCCGCACCGGTCGTCTTGACGCCGCCGTCGACGCGGTCGAGCGGTTGTCCGATCGTGGTCATGCCGCCCTGCCCTCTTCCGTACGGCCCGGTCGCTCGCTGCGCGAAAGTCGCGCGAGCCGGACAGGGATGGGTTTCACAATGACTGCCCCACATCGCTCAGGGGACTGATCCTTCTGATCCGCCGCGGGCGGAAGCAGCCGCAACCGTGTTGTCCCGCTTCCTCTCGGCATCAGGCGGCGCTCCCGTCGGTCAGCAGGCGCCGCAGAGTCGCCACGATCGTGCGCTGCGCGAGTTCGATCTTGAACGCGTTCTGTGTTCCGCCCTCCGCGGCGGCGAGTTCGGCTTCCGCCGCCCCCCGGAAGGCCTCCTCGGCCGCCGGCCGGCCGAGCAGCACGCGTTCGGCTTCGGTGGCGCGCCACGGCTTCGTGCCGACGCCGCCCAGGGCGAGCCGGACCTCGGTGACCACGCCGTCCTCGACGGCCAGCGCGGCCGCGACGGAGACGAGGGCGAACGCGTAGGACGCACGGTCGCGCACCTTTCGGTAGCGCGAGTTCGCTGCCACCGGCACCGGCGGCAGCTCGACGGCCGTGATCAGCTCGTCGGCGGCCAGCACCGTCTCGATATGGGGCGTGTCGCCGGGCAGCCGGTGGAACTCGGCGACCGGTATTCGCCGGGTGCCGCGCACGCTCTCCACCTCGACGACCGCGTCGAGCATCACCAGCGCCACCGCCATGTCCGAGGGATGGGTCGCGATGCAGTGCTCGCTCGCCCCCAGCACCGCGCCGCCGCGGGAGAACCCGCCGATCGCGCCACAACCACTGCCGGGCGCACGCTTGTTGCACGCGGCGCTCTCGTCGTAGAAGTACATGCAGCGGGTGCGCTGCAGCAGGTTGCCTCCCACGGTCGCCATGTTCCGCAGCTGTGCGGACGCTCCGTGCAGGATCGCCTGCGCCAGCACGGGATAGCGGGTCCGGATGAGGGGGTCCGCCGCGAGCCGGCTGTTGGTCACCAGCGCGCCGACGCGGATCCCGCCGCCTGGCAGTTCCTCGATCCCGGTCAGCGGCAGGCGGGTGATGTCCACGACCGTCGAAGGCTGTTCGATGCCCTCCCGCATGAGGTCGACGAGGTTCGTCCCGCCCGCCAGGAACTTCACGTCCTCGTTGCTGGCTATCGTGCGCAGCGCCGTGCCCGTGTCGGGTGCGCTGACGTAGGAGAACGACTTCACTTCGCGACCTCCTTGATCGCCGAGACGATGCCGTTGTAGGCGCCGCAGCGGCACAGGTTGCCGCTCATCCGCTCCCGGATCTCCTCGTCGTCCAGCTCGCCGCCGGTGGCGGCGAGGTGCTCGGTCGCCGCGCTGGGCGCGCCGTCCTTGTGCTCGGCGAGCATGCCGATCGCCGAACAGATCTGGCCCGGCGTGCAGTAGCCGCACTGGAATCCGTCGGTGCGGACGAACGCCTCCTGCAGCGGATGGTCGACCCCTTCGATGGTCGTAATCTCACGACCCTGGTACTGCACCGCCAGCGCGAGGCAGGCGTTGATCCGGCGGCCGTCGGCGAGCACCGTGCAGGCACCGCACGCGCCCTGGTCGCAGCCCTTCTTGGTACCGGTCAGGCCCAGGTACTCGCGCAGCGCGTCGAGCAGGCTCACCTGTGGTGAGACGTCCAGTCTTCGCGCGGATCCGTTGATCCGAAGCTCGATCTCCACCCGTTTCATACCTCCGGTTCGCGTTCGGGTACCAGCCGATGCCGAATCCGTCGGGGTATCCCGGGCGTACGTTGTTGAAGCGGCGCGACAGCATGAACCGCTTCAACCCTCACAAGATCGGTCGGTCAGGCGTAGACGAGCTCGGCCTGCCACTGGTCCTTGCACGGTCCATGCAACAGGGAGGGCGGCCGATGGGGGAGAGTCTGATGACCCAGGTACTGGCAGCACCCCCCAGACCGCCGGCAGGGGACTTAACCTCGAAGAATGGACAGGCGAAAAGAGATCCGTGAGTTCCTGACCTCCCGCCGGGCCAGGATCACGCCCGAGCAGGCGGGGCTGCCCGTCTACGGCCGGGGCTCCCGGCGCGTCCCCGGACTTCGCCGCGAAGAGGTCGCGCTCCTGGCCGGAGTCAGCGTCGACTACTACACGCAGCTCGAACGCGGCAACGGCCGCGGGGTCTCCGACAGCGTCCTGGACAACCTCGCGCGAGCGCTCAAACTCACCGAGGCCGAACACACCCACCTCTTCGACCTGGTCCGCGCCGCGAACGCCACCACCCGCCCCCGTCGGGCCGCCAGAGCACAGGTACGTCCCGCCGTCCAGCGCTTCCTGGACGCCCTGACCATTCCCGCCCTCGTGTGGACCGCACGCTCCGACACCCTGGCCGCCAACCGCCTGGGGCGGGCCCTGTTCTCACCAGTGCTCCAGGACCGGCCCCTGCCCGTCAACAACGCCAGGTTCGTCTTCCTCGACCCGAAAGCCCAGGAGTTGTTCGGCGACTGGGAGGACGTCGCCAACGACACCGTCGCCGTTCTGCGCTGGGAAGCCGGCCGCAACCCCTATGACCGGGCACTGACCGACCTGGTCGGCGAACTGTCCACCCGCAGCGAGTTCTTCCGCACCCGCTGGGCGGCACACAACGTGCACGTGCACCGCAACGGCGTCAAAAAGTTCCACCACCCCGTCGTCGGCGACCTCTCCCTGGCCTACGAGTTGATGTCCATCGAGGCCGACACCGGCCTGACCCTCATCTCCTTCAGCCCCGAACCCGGCTCGCCCTCCGAAGACGCGCTCAGACTCCTTGCCAGCTGGGCGGCCACCATCGACCGCGAGCAGGCTGCCCCTCCGGCGCCCAAGCCCGACCCACGGCGGAACCGCTGAGACCACGGGCGAAACCGTCGCCGTCACTGGCCCTCTGGGTGGGCAGGCTGAAACGTGCCATCGGTGGGCATGGCGTGCCCACACCGTTGCGCCCCCACCTAAAGAACCAATCACCAGAGATCGGATGAACACCGAGGGCTCGCCCTCCCGGTCACCTGCACACTCGACGACACGGGTCTCCCGCCCGGCGCCCCCGGACTGCGGGTCTACCAGCACCGCGCCGCCGCTGCCGGTCTCGCCGTTCTCAGCTACCGCCTGAGCTGAAAGCGCAGCAGGTTCCCGTTCGTGCTGGTGGTCCCTACCGGGACAGTCCCGAGTGGGGCGCCGGGGTCGCGGACGTTCGGCCCAGCGGTTCACCAACTGCCCCATGATGCATGCGAGGTTCACGTGTACGGAGGCCCGGCCGCTCCCTACGGCCCGGGACTCCGTGCGTTGGCGCGCTGCGCCTACTTCTTCGGCTTCCTGGCGTCCTTCTGCGCCTGCTTCATACGCTCGAGGACCGCGTTGTAGACGGCGGTGTCCTTCGGGTTGGCGAATGCTCACAGCAGGTGAGCTGTACCTCCGAGCGGGCGATAGGGCTGCGGTCGAGGACGATGGGTTCTCCTTGCGACAGCACTACGACGCCTGCGTGCTACCGGCCGGTTGCTTCCGCTGACGAAGCCGCTCACGGAGGGCACCCACCATGGGAAGCGTCAAGCCGAGGAAGAGGAACAACACGGCCAGGCCGCTGAGGGAAGGGCTCACGACCTCCTCGACGTCCAGAGGCCAAGGATCGTCCACGAGGTAGAAGATGATGTACGAGCCCTTGGACACCGTGTAAGCGATGCCCAGCGTCGCGGCCATGGGGGACAGAGCATAGCCAGCGCCGCTCCAGGGTCGGATGCCCCAGTTGCGCTGCGCAGTCCTTCCGCACATGAAGGCCAACTCACCGCAGGTGACCAAGACATACGACAGGTAGATCAGCAGGTACGCGGCCACCGATTCGTTGTGCACATACGCGGTGGTGAACTCCATGTCCGGCTCGTTCGCCGCCAGGAAAAGCGGCACCATGATCGCCAGCTCCACCATGGCCGCGAAGGCCCGCTGGAACATCGCGGCGCGCAAGTACTCGGAACGGTAGGTCAGGTCAACCATCGTGATCTGGAGAGCGGCGCACCACAGGATCGCGCAGATGTGGGCAATCAGTTTGCCGACGTTGGCGACACCGGTGGCGTCCTCCGCTGCCTGAGCGACCACGGGGACGGCGAAGAAGACGCCGAGGGTGCAGATACCGAAGGCGGCGGCGATAGACCAGGTCGACACACGCGGGTTGCCGACGGCTCTCCTGGTGCAGAGAGCGGTGACCAATAAGCCGGCCACAGTGCATATCCCGAAGATTATGCCGTCCACTTAGAGCCCTTCCAATGAAGATCCACCATCCTGATTCCTGCTGGTCAGCAGGGCTGGTGTGATGTCTCGGCGGGGTACTTGTGCTGGTCGGGCGGGAGATCGTTAGCACGTGATCGTCCGTCACGGGCGGCCTCGGGGATTCCCGGGCCGGGGCGGCGGCCTCCCGCATAGGTTCCGCGGTGGGAGGGATGTGCATGACGGACGTGCTGACGTGGACGGTCGAGGGGCTCCCGCTGTCGGGAGGCACGCGCTCAACCTCCGCCGCTGCTGCTCCGGGGCCGCCGCGAAGGCAGTCACGCTCAGCCAGCAAGATCCAACAGATTCACAGCCGCTCGCCTGACAAGTGCAGAGAACAAGCTCAGTTCAACACGCTGAACTTGACAGAGAAGTCCATGGTGAGCAGGCCCATGACGTGCCGCAGCTCGGTCATGGCCGCTCGGCCGCTCGCCTCGACGGCGAGCAGTGCCTCGTCGGCCTCGTCGGGGACGGCTCGCATGACCCTGCGGGCGGCGCCGGCCTGGATGACCATGACGCTGACGTTGTGGGTGACGACGTCGTGCAGTTCGCGGGCGATTCTGGCGCGTTCCTCGTCGACGGCCCGGCGCAGCGCCTCGGCCTGCTCGCGTTCCACGGCGGTCAGCCGGGCGCGGCCTTCGTCGGTGCGTACCCGCCAGGTGCGCAGGCCGTTGGCGGCCATCGCGAGTGGCCCGAGGATCCACAGGACCACGTACTCGTTCGGGACGATGCCGGGCTGGTACGGGTAGACGTGGGTGGTCGAGGTGCCGGCGCGCATCCTCAAGGCGGAGGCCAGGGCGATCAAGGAGGAGGAGCAGGGTACGACCGGGGAGCAGGCGACCCCTCGCGTGGTCCAGGGCGAGACCAGCACACCCGGCCCAGCGCCCGCTGATTCGCCCCGGCCCGCCACGCGACCGGGCGGCGAAGAGCCTCCTCGCACCCAGGGCTGACACACGCCCGTTCACATGCCCACGGCGCGCGGCAGCATCGGCAAGGAGTTGCAACTCCCGCTCTCCATAGGCCGGATGGTGGGTGCCGGAGTGGAAGTGGCCGGTCACCGGGGCGCCGAGCCGCCGCAGCCGGGTGTCCAGGGAGTGGGTCAGGTCGTGGATGACGGCCTCCGCCGGGTCGTACGCGCTGTCCGGTTCACCGAGCAGCAGCGGCACCAGCGGCCAGAGCATCTCCAGCACCGGCAACCCCTGCGGGTTCACCACGTCCTTGCCGACCCACAGCGCGACCAACACCCGACGTGAGCGCGGCCACGAGCCCCGTCCACAGAGTGCGCCGCCGGCCCCCTGCACGGCGACGGTGTACAGCGCCACGATCACCGGCAGATTCAGCAGCTCACCGATGTGCCCGTACAGCGCCCAGCCCGCGGAGGCCGCCCCTGTCACGACCGCGATCGGCACGGGCCACCGCCTGCGCCAGAGCAGCGCCAGCAGGGACACGGCCAGCAGCCAGGTGAACCAGTCGGCCTGTCGGTACTCCGGTTCGTTCACCGCCGCGTCCGGTCCGGTGAACATCCCGACGACGGCCACCACCAGCACGTCCACCGCACCCGGCGGCAGCGCCCGCAGCCGGGCGGGCAGGTCCAAGGTCGTTACGGCCTCACCGTATGAGCGGGACCGGCCGGGCGCATACGACGGCGGGAGTACCCACACGCGTCCCCCGAACCGACCCTGAGACATCCCCCATCCGACCCTGAGATGTGTCAGGAATCTTTGACAGGTGCCCGCTGGGGCTGTCAGCCTTTTCTGACAGGTACGAGGGAAAGGGGCCGCGATGCCCGAGGTCCCGCCTCCGGCACCGACGGGTGACGAGTTGCTGAAGGTGCTCTCCGCGCTCGGCAATCCGCACCGCATGCGGATCGTCGCGGCGCTCATGGAAAGCCGGAACTACGTCAGCGCGCTGGCGCGCGAGATCGGTATGGGCCGACCGCTGCTGCATATGCATCTACAGCGGCTGGAAGCCGCCGGGCTGGTCGTCGGCACGCTCGAACTCGCGGAGGACGGCAAAACGATGAAGTACTTCGAAGTCACGCCGTTTTTCTACGAGTTGACGCCCCACATCATCGCCCAGGCGGCCGCGACCATCACCGAGACCGCTGACCGGACCGCGAAAGAGGAAGCGAAGTGAACAAGGAACTGGTGACGCTCGCCGCCGACGGATCCGAGGTGGAGGCCCTGGTCGGCGCTGTCGGCGCGGCCGGGGTCTTCGCCCTGCTCATCGTGATCGTCTGGCAGCTCGCCGCCACCTGGCGGGCCCGGATGCTGGCAGCGCGCGAGGAGCAGTACAAGGAACTCGCGACGAAGTACGCCCAACTACTCGAAGACACCGTGGAGTTGCAGCGCCGGACCGTCGAGGAGCAGCGGCAGACCCTCGATGAGCTGACACAGACCCGGCTGGCGGTCGGCTCGATGGAGAAGATGATGCGCGAGATCGAATAGCCGTTGCTCGGCCGTAGACCTACAGGCCGAAGTACGGCCGGGAGCGCCAACTCCCGGCCGTACCGAGAAGCACACACCCCGGACACACCCATCCCGTACGCCACGGCAGGTCGTCACACCTCATGCGCCGTGGTGCGGGCCCCGTGCGCCCTGTGCCGGTCGCCGTACTCGGCTGCCGGCGGCGCGCTCCCACGAAGGAGACTACTCATGCATGCGCTGCTCAAGCGCGTCGCCTGCACGCCCGGAGAGCGGCGCGGCAAATGGCTCGTCCTGGCGGCCTGGCTGATCGTGGCCGTCGCGCTCGGCCCGCTCGCCGGAAAGCTCGGCGACGTCGAGGACTCGAGCGCCAACGCCTTCCTGCCGCGCGGCGCGGAATCCGCTCAGGTCAACACCGAGCTGGAGAAGTTCCGCACGGACACGGTCATGCCAGCCGTCGTCGTCTATACCGGCGAGGGCGCGGACGCGAAGGCCGCGTCCGACCGGACGGCCTTCGACCGGTACGTCCCCGCGGGCGAGGAGATCTCGGGACCGATCCCGTCCGACGACGGAAAGGCCCTGATGACCGTCGTCCCGCTGGACAGCGAAGACGACATCACCGGCAAGATCGACGAGCTGCGCGAGACCGTCGGAGCCAATGCGCCGCCGGGTGTCGCCGTCGAGGTCGGCGGACCCGCCGGCTCCCTCACGGACTCCGTCGCGGTCTTCGACGGCCTCGACTCGACGCTGCTGATCGCCACCGGCCTGGTCGTGGCCGCGCTGCTGTTGTTCACGTACCGCAGCCCGTTCCTGTGGCTGCTGCCCCTGCTCTCCGTCGGCTTCGCGGCCGTCCTCACCCAGGTCACCACCTACCTGCTGGCCAAGCACGCCGGACTTCCGGTGGACCCGCAGAGCGCGGGCGTGCTGATGGTGCTCGTCTTCGGCGTCGGCACCGACTACGCGCTGCTGCTCATCGCCCGCTACCGCGAGGAACTGCACCGCCACGAGGACCGCCATCAGGCGATGCGCATCGCGCTCGGCCGCTCCGGACCGGCGATCCTCGCCTCGGCCGGCACCATCGCGGTCGGCCTGGCCTGTCTCGCCTTCGCCGACATCAACTCCTCGCGCTCGCTGGGACTGGTCGGCGCGGTCGGCGTCGTATGCGCCTTCCTCGCGATGGTTACGGTGCTTCCGGCGCTGCTCGTCATCACCGGCCGCTGGGTGTTCTGGCCGTTCGTACCGCACCACGGCACCCCCGCCCGCAAGCCGCGCACCGTCTGGTCCCGCATCGGAACGGCCGTCGCCCGGCGCCCCCGCTGGTCGTGGATGATGTCCGTCGCCGCCACCGGCGTCCTTGCCCTCAGCGCGGCCGGCATCTCCATGGGCCTGGCCCAGGCCGAGATGTTCCAGGACAAGCCCGAGTCGGTCGTCGCCCAGGAACGCATCTCGGCGCACTATCCGTCCGGCGCCTCCGACCCCGCGAAGATCGTCACCAGCACCGACCGGGTCAGCCAGGTCCGGACCGCCGCGGCCGCGGTCGACGGCGTGGCCCGCGTCGAGAACGACGGCGACCGCACCCCAGACGGCCAACTCACCACCCTCTCCGTGGTGCTGGAGGACGCCCCGGACAGCCAGGCCGCCAAGGACACGATCGACGATCTCCGCGACACCGTGCACCAGGTCGAGGACGCACACGCCCTCGTCGGCGGCACCACAACCGAGAGCCTCGACACCCAGCGGGCCGCCGACCGCGACCTGACCACGGTGATCCCGATCGTGCTCCTGGTGGTCCTGGCCGTCCTGATCTGGCTGCTGCGGGCCCTCGTCGCTCCGCTGCTGCTCCTGGCCACCGTGGTGTTGTCGTACTTCGCGGCCTTGGGAGCCTCGAACCTGCTCTTCGAGCACGTCCTGGGCTTCGCGGGCGTCGACTGGTCGATCCCGCTCATGGGCTTCGTCTTCCTGGTCGCCCTCGGCATCGACTACAACATCTTCCTCATGCACCGCGTGAGGGAGGAGGCATCCCGCCTCGGCCACACGCGCGGCGTCCTGGAAGGACTGACCAGCACCGGCGGCGTCATCACCTCCGCCGGCATCGTCCTCGCCGCCACCTTCGCGGTCTTCGCCGGGCTGCCACTGGTCACCATGGCCCAGATGGGTGTCCTGGTCGGCATCGGCGTCCTGCTGGACACCTTCCTCGTCCGCACAGTCCTGGTCCCCGCCCTCGCCCTGGACCTGGGCCGCTGGTTCTGGTGGCCGGGCCGCCTGTTCCGCGGACTCCCGCACACCGAACCGAACGCTTCCGAGAGCGCCGGCTCGTCCTCAGCGCGGGACCGGGCCCACGAGGTCGCGTGAGGCACCTCGTCGGTTGCGGCTGTTTGAGAGCGAATGCGCACCCGCAAGGGTGCGCATTCGCCGGCGCCGCCCACGCAGGTGGGTGGCACGCCCAGAAGCCGTCGGGCAACCTCACACCGACTGCGCTGCGCGGTCGCGCCCCCAGCGTGCCGATAAGGACGGAGAATCACTTCTCACGGGCTGAGATCACGCGCGTGCGAAGGTCCCGGCCGCCGCTGAACTGCCCGCGAGCGGCCGAGGCGAACCGCCGCAGCCGGACGACGGATGCCACCGGTCGGCGCAGAAGCAGGGCCGAGCGTCCAGCAGCCACGATCAGGGCCGGGGCCAGGGCGGTGACGCCCCATACAGCCGCGTGGTAGCCGGCCGCGGGCCTACTGTTCGTGGGCGTCCGGCCGTCCGCGAGAATCCGGGCGGCTCCGAAGCCAACCTGCATGACTGCCTCGTTCTGAAGCAGCCCGTACAGGTTCTGCTGAAGGACGAGGGCCACGTTCTGCTTCGGCAGCAGGAACAGCATCGCCGAGTAGCCGGGGGTCGCGCCTGTATGCCAGATGGCGGGGCGCCTTCCCAAGCTGAGAGCGCAAGTTCGATTCTCGTCACTCGCTCTTCTTTAAGCCCCAGGTCAGCGGCCCGGGGCTTGTGTATTGCTGGGGATTCTCCGCCGACCCGACCCGACCCGACCCGACCCGACCCGGCCCGGCGGACACACGAAGATCGGGCACGCGGAGGTCACGAGTGCTTGGTGGGCGCCATGCGGTCACCACTCCTGCCTCGGAACGTGGCGCCGACCTGGGGTTTCGTAGAGCGCATCGCCCCCTCCCACGGGAAAGCCCTCAGCCTGCTTTTCCATCATCAACCAGGCGCCGAAAACGGGCGGTTGGGAAGCGGGTCGCGGCGCACAGCCGCGATGACACGGGCTGTAGGCCGAACGACAGCAGGCGCCTTCGCTCACCGAACGCCTGGTGCCCGCTCGTCGCCGGTCATCCGCGGAGGTAGGTGAGGACGGCGAGGACGCGGCGGTGGCCGTGGCCGTCGAGGTGGAGCTCGAGTTTCTGAAGGATGTTGCTGACGTGTTTGTTGACCGCAGCTTCGGTGACGTACAGCTCGCGGGCGATGGCGGTGTTGGTGCGCCCCTCGGCCATCAGGGCGAGGACCTCGCGCTCTCGGGGGGTGAGGCGTTGCAGGGGGTCGCGGCGGCGGTTGAGGAGTTGGCGGACCACCTCGGGATCCACGACCGTCGCGCCCGCGGCGACCTGGGCGACCGCGTCGACGAACTCGCTGACGGCGCTGACGCGGTCCTTGAGGAGGTAGCCGACCCCGGTGTCGCTGCCCAGGTCGAGCAGGTGGGCGGCGTAGGACTGCTCGATGTACTGGCTGAGCACCAGGACCGGCAGGCTGGGGCGCTCTTGGCGCAGGGCGACGGCGGCGCGCAGGCCGTCGTCGGTGTTGTCCGGTGGCATGCGGACGTCGGTGACGACGATGTCGGGACGGTGTTCCCGAACGGCGGCGATCAGGGCGTCCGCGTCGCCGACGGCGGCGAGAACCTGGTGGCCGAAGCGGGTGAGCACTCCGACCAGGCCGTCCCGCATCAGCGGGGAGTCCTCGGCGAGTACGACGGTCAGTGGCATGGCAGCTCCACGTGCAGCAGGGTAGGCCCGCCCGGCGGGCTGGAGATGCGGAGTCTGCCGTCAGCCACGGCCACACGGTCGGCCAAGCCGATGAGGCCGGTACCCGCCTCCGGTGCGGCGCCGCCGATACCGTCGTCACTGACCGACAGGGCCAGCACGTCGGTGTGCAGGCGGGCGTGCACCTCGACTCGGGTTGCCTGACTGTGCTTGACGGCGTTGGTCAGAGCCTCGGCGATCACGAAGTACGCCGCGGTCTCCACGGAGAGTGGCAAACGACGAGGCAGGCGGATGTCGACCGTGACGGGCAGTACGGAGCGCCCCGCCAGGTTCTCGACGGCGGCGGCCAGACCGTGGTCGGTGAGAGCCTTCGGATGGACGCCGCGGCTGAGCTCACGCAGCTCGTCGACGGCGAGCGCGACCTGTTCCTGTGCCTTGGCGAGCTGGCCGACCATAGGTGAGTCCGGCTCGGTGTCGAGGGCTGCCAGGCCGAGCATCACGTTCAGAGAGACCAGCCGCTGCTGCGCCCCGTCGTGCAGGTCCCGCTCGATCCGGCGCCGCTCCGCGTCGAAGGCGTCGACCAGCCGCGCCCTGGAGGCCCGTACGTCGGTGAGCTCACGGCCCAGTTCGCTGTCGCGCGGCGCCAGCATGAGACGCGTGACCGCGGCCCTCGCGCCGGCCCAGGCGGTGATGGTGTACGGCGCGGCGGCGAACAGACAGAGGCCGACGATCACCAGTGGCCAGGCGCCGGGATCGTCGAGGGGCGACATGATCACCAGCACGGGGACAACCAGGGCGAAGCCCAGGACGATGAAGTCCATCCACCACAGCGCGGTCGCCGACACCACGGTGAAGCCCAGCTCGCGCCAGGTCGCGGGCTCTCGCAGCCGGGTTCGCACCCATCCGACGAGTCCCGGGCGTTCGGGGGCCCGGTGCGGGTCCGGCACCGGGTCGAGGTCCACCAGACGCAGGCGCCACCGCTCGAATCGGGTGACGGCGACACCGGACAGCGCCACACCGAGCAGGATCAGCGCCCCGACCAACACCACCAGCGAGACGACTCCCGCGACGAGCGCGACCACGAGGACGATGCTGGTGACGGTGCCGAAGACGACACCGGACAGCAGGTACGCGAAGGACCGCCAGGGCCAGCTGGAGCCGAGCACCTTCAGCGGGTTCTGGCCGAGCGCCTGCCAGGCGGTCCGATGTCGCACCTTCCGACTCTAGCGAGCCGGAGATCTTGAAGCAGTAGTGCATGCACTACCCCCTGGACTCGCGTGTGCGCCAGTGTGCCGACGGGGGACGGACCGGTGCACTGGGTTCCATGAAGCTGTTCACCGTCCTTGCCGGTACGCGTCGCCGACTCGGCACCGTGCTGGCCACGCTCGGTATCGCGATCGCGGCGACCGCCGTACCGACCCCCTCGGCCGCGCAGTCCACCGCCACCTTGGATCCGGCCTCGATCGACCGATTCGTACGCGACTACCTGGAGCAGACCCGTCTGCCGGGCGCGGTGGTCGCCGTGACCAAGGGCGACCAGGTCGTCCACACCGCGGGGTACGGGGACACCGCGTCCGGGCAGGCCGTGACGGAGCGGACCCGCCTGCCCGTGGCGTCACTGTCGAAGTCCATGACCGCACTCGCCGTCATGCAACTGGTCGAGGCGGGCAAAGTCGACCTGGACCAGCCTGTGCACCGCTACCTGCCCGAGTTCACCATGGCCGACCGGCGCTCCCAGGAGATCACCGTCCGGCAGGTCCTGACCCAGACCTCCGGTATGGCCGACTCCGCCTACCCGGATCTGACCCGCGCCCAACCGCACACCCTCAAGGAGGCCGTCGCCGCGATGCGCGAGGCGCACCTCGCCACCGCGCCGGGCACCCGGCACCGCTATCACAACCCCAACTACTTCGTCGCGGCCCGCCTGGTCGAGGTGGTCAGCGGACAGCCTTTCGCCGACTACCTGTCCGCCAAGCTCTTCGAGCCGCTGCGCATGACGCACACCGCATCCGTCGACACGACCACCGAGATGCCCGACCAGGCCCGCGGCTACGTTCGCGCCTACGGCACGACGTTTTCCCGTCCCCACCCCCGCTGGTTCACCGCCGGCGGCCATGGTGTCGTCACCACCGCAGACGACCTCTCCCAATGGCTGATCGCCCAGAACAACCAGGGCGTGTCCGCCGACGGCCGCCGTATCGCCACGGCACGCACCATCGAACTCACGCGCACCCCGCCAAAAGCGCCGAAGGACACGGACTATGCGATGGGCTGGATGCGGAACCAGCAGAGTGACGGGACCGAGGAGATCCAGCACACGGGCCAACTCCTGACCCACAATTCCATGGCCATCCTGCTGCCCGACAGCAGGATCGGCATCGCGGTCGTCACCAACACCGGCCTGATCTCCGGAGACGACGCCGCTCAGCTCTCGCAGGGCCTCGTCGACCTCGCGCGGGGCAAGAGCCCCGAGGTGGCAGAGCCCTTCTCGATGACGGCCGACTGGGTCCTGGCGGCGCTGACCCTGCTGGCGACGGGCCTTGGCGTCCGTGGTGTCCTGCGTGCGCGTCGATGGGCGCGGCACACCGCACGGCGACCATGGTGGCGAACGGTCCTGCGGTTGCTGCCCCAAGCCCTCCCCATCCTCTTCCTCACCCAACTCGCCTCGCTTCTGGGCCTGCTGATGAACCGCTCCGGAACCCTGACGCAGACCACCTACGCCTGGCCGGCCCTTGTCGTATGCGCAGCGGCCGGGAGCCTCGCCTCCACCGCGGTCATCACCGCCCGGGCCCTTGCTCTGGTCCGTTACCGCCAACGGGCCCGGCATGGAGCCGGAGGCGACGAGGGTGACACACCATTCGCCACTCGGGACGAGCATCAGGCCCTCCGCCCCGTCTGACGTCCGATCCCCGCCACGAGGCCAATGCCGACGGACAGATGCAACCGCCGACAGTAGGTCCGCACGGTCCCGGAAGGGGGCGGGCGGGCCTCCGCCCACGTCGGGGCACACGGCACAAGCCTCACCTCACGTAGCAAGCGCGCCAACTGATTGCACATGCGATATCGCCTATGTGCGCCTTACAGAGGAAGCATCCGAGGCACCTCTCCACGGGAAAGACGGCGCGGTCGACCGGCGTGAGCCGAGGTCGTGCCCCAGCCGTGCCCGTAAGACCGGGCAACCACGGTCAACAGAGGTGCGTCCCGACCCGCACGACCACCCCAAGGACTAAGTATCTGCACTGGTCAGAGCCATGGAGCCCACCCAAGCGCCGTAGCTTCCCAAGCTGAGAGCGCGAGTTCGATTCTCGTCACCCGCTCCATACGAAGCCCCCAGGTCGGTGACCCGGGGGTTCTTTGCTGTCTGGTTCGGTCGGCGGACGCGCACTGCATCCGCACCAAAGGTGCAGGCGTAGTGGCCGATGGCCGGGTCGTCGCCCGGAAGGTCCCGGCGTTGCGGCAGGTGTCGGGCACAGACGTGGCGGTGGTGCCCTCCGGGAGGTAGAAGTCGATCACGGCGACCGGGGCGCCGGAGCTGACGTTGCCGACCCAGGCCGGGCCTCGGTTGACGAAACGGAGGGCTCTTCAGGGGCAGTCGTACGTAAAGTGGGTGGTGACCGTGCGGTGGGTGGGGGACTGGATCCGTAGTTCGGCCCTTGCCGTGTAGTGGCCCTTGCCCTGGAAGGTCCACAGCAGGTGCAGACGTGCCTGTCTCTGGCCCCGGACCACCACTTCGTGCAGGACGCCCGAGGCGGTGCCGTCACTTCGGATCCAGCGGTAGGAGAGCGTGCCCGGCCGGCCGTTCGTGGCAACGAGGGCGACTATGTCCGCTGTGCCGTCGCATCCCAGATCCGTCGGCCGGGCCGTGACCGCCGCCGTACGCACCGCGACGGAGGGCCCGAGGCGCTGCCAGGCGAGGAAGGCGATGACGGCGATCAGCACGAGCGCGGGCAGAGCGTGTCTTCGCAGACGTCGGCGCGGGGGCACGCGAGGCGGCGGCACGGCGGGCAGCGTCCTGTGGGTACGGTGCGCGGCGGCGGCTGTCACCCCCGGGCCGAAACGCAGCACGGTGCCTTCGGCACGGTCGGGCAGCGTCGGCGGCGGCAGGGTCCCCGTGGAGGGCGGCTCGAGGAAAGTGGTGTCCGGCTCGGGCCTCTGGATCCAGTGGCTGGCCAGCACCGTGGCGCTGTACTCGGCGTCGGGGGAACCTGGTTCGTCGCTCGGGGCGTGTTCGTCGGTGGGGCCGAGGTGGAGGGTGGAGGTGTGGTCGTCGGCCGGGTCGAGCACCCGGGTTTCGTCGACGGAGCCGAACACCGGGGTGGGCTCCCAGTCCTGGGCAGACGACACGGGAGTGCGGTCGTTTTGAGCGCTCATCGGAGGACACACCGCCTGGTCAGAAGCTGCTGCGAGGCGCCGCCGTCGGCGGAGGCCGGAGTGGTCGTGGCCTGCACCGTCCAGTAACAGCCGTTGTCCTGGAAGGTGTGGTCGACGGTGAGCGTGTACTGGGTGGCGCCGCTGCGCTCGAACGTCTGGGACGCACCGTCCGGGAGGCCGAGCTTCCCCTCGGTGTCGCCCGTGGACCACGAGACGGTGATGGAGAGCGGTCCGGTGCCGTCCGTGGTGATGTCGATCGTTGCCGATGCGGTCGTCGGACCCGTCGCCGCGCTGGGTGTCGTCGTCTCGGGGCCCGGGTCCGTGGTGGCGGCGGATGCCGAGGGCTCGCCGGTGCCGGCCGTCGCCGAGGCCGAGGGCAACAGACTGGGGGACACGGTGGACGTCGGGGACGGCGGGGACGAGTGCGCCGACGCTGTCGGCGGAGCGATGAGCTCTCCCGACTCCACACCGGGCTGGGCTCTGGTGGTGGCCAGGGCCTGCGCCGCCTGCTGCGGATCCGCTCCCAGCGGGGTGTGCTGGATGCCGTAGGTCAGGACGACAGCCAGAAGCACGGCCGCACCGGCCACCAGCACCCCGGGCTGGCCGGGACGCCACGAGTGCGCCCAGCCGAGGCCCGGTTCGCGACTCAGGACCGTACGTGCCGTGTCCGTCGTGGTACGTGGGGCACTGCGGGCCGAGGGCAGCAGCAGCGGCAGCAGGGCCACCAGCGCGGCGAGCCGACCGCGGCCGCGTTCCTCCCAGTCGGGCCCGTAGGCGGCGCCGGCCACCGCCTCCAGTTCCGTGACGAACTCCTCGGCGTGTGTGGGCCGTTGCCGCGGGTCCTTGGCCAGACCGCGACGGACCAGCTCCCGCACCGCCTCGGGGGCCTCCTCGGCGGGGACGGACGCGTCGACGTGCTGCAGCGCGAGTTCGGCGAGATTGTCACCCGAGTACGGCTTGTGGCCCGTCAGGCACTCGAAGAAGGTGGCCGTGGCCGCGTACACGTCGGCGGCGGGAGAGGCGGGCGCGCCGGTCCACTGCTCCGGGGCCATGTAGGCGGGGGTTCCCGCCACGCTGACGCTGGTGCCGGCGTCCACCGCGATCCCGAAGTCGACCAGCTTGGACGATCCGTCCGGTACGACCAGGACGTTCGCCGGTTTGTAGTCGCGGTGGACGACGCCGATGCGGTGCGCGTCGGCCAGGCCGAGCAACGACCCCTTGAGGACCACGAGCGCGGCCTCGGGATCGAGCGGACTCTCCCTGGTCAGCAGGGTTCGCAGCGAGACACCGTCCACCAGCTCCATCACGATGGCGGCGCCGTCCGGGCTTTCGACGTACTCGTACAACCCGGTGACGTACGGGCTCTCCAGGCCGCCGAGCAGCCGCGCCTCCGCCCTGAAGTCGCGTACGAAGTCCGGCCGGGTGCGCAGTGATTCGCTGAGGTACTTCACCGCGACCGGCACGCCCGTCTCCTCATGCACGGCCAGGACGACCCGCCCGCTCGCTCCTGATCCGAGCTCCAGTGACTCGGTGTATCCGGGCACTCCCCATGTGTTCATCCCAGCCCCCCAAGGCCGCATGTGCTACCGGAAACTCACCCGCTCCGGGGCTTCGGCCACGCATTCAAAGACACGTTTTCAGCCACTGCGGTTGCGGTGCGGTATCCGGTATCCCCGTTCCGGACACCGGCAGCCGGGATATCGGAGGGAGCACCACTGGATAGTGCCTCAGAACCTGCACAGATCGGCCCGGAACGCCGGTAACAGTCCGGTGCACGGCCCGCGTCCCACGCGGGCGCCCGACCGGTACGACCGTTTCCTGCCGCTTTTTCCGCGGCTGTGGAGTGAATCGCGGATGGCTGAAAAGATCACACGGATCAAGCGGAGGCGCCACCGGTGACCGGAATTCCGCCCCCAGAAAAAGAGCGGCACGGCGGCGCGGTGTCGGCTGCCCCCGCAGCACCATGAGGCACAACCGTGGCCCCCGCCACGGAGTCCGGGGCACGATCGCGGCACCCGCCACGGCACCGGGAGGCACAGTCGCGGCACCCGCCGCGTCCCCGGAAGCCGGTCCGGGCTCGGACGAAGATCGGGACTACGCGTTCCGCGTCCCTCAGCGCGGCCTGCAGGACCGGGTTGTCGTACACCCGCAGGTCCGCGGTGAACAGGGCGACGCAGACACGCACGGTTCTCTGAGCCACCCTCAGTGGGTACGGGCCGGTTCAAGGGCCGCCGATTCGGCCGCGGTGGCGATGTTGCGGGCCATGCCGCCGAAGACCGCGGCGTGGAAGGGGGCCACGCCCCACCAGTAGGCGTGTCCGGCCAGGCCGTGCGGATGGAACAGGGCCCGCTGCCGGTACACCGTGCGCCCCTGTGGATCCCGGTCGACGGCCATCTCCAGCCAGGCGAGGCCCGGCAGCCGCATCTCCGCGCGCAGCCGGAGCAGCCGGCCCGGCTCGATCGCCTCCACTCGCCAGAAGTCCAGGCTGTCGCCGACCCGCAGCCGGATCGCGTCCCGGCGGCCCCGGCGCAGGCCGACACCACCCACCAGCGTGTCCAGCCAGCCCCGCAGGGACCAGGCCAGCGGCGAGGAGTACCAGCCGTTCTCGCCGCCGATCGCCTCCACCACCCGCCACAGCTCCTGCGGCGACGCCGTGACCGTGCGCTCGCGGTGATCCGTGTAGAGGCTCCCGCCCGCCCAGTCGGGGTCGGTCGGCAGCGGGTCGCTGGGGGTGCGGGGAGTCGAGGCCGAGGACCACCTGGTGGCCACGTCCGCGTCCTGCACGCGCCTCAGAGCCAGCCGGATCGCCCGGTCGAGGGTGACCGGTCCCTCCGGCGGGTCCGGCACATAACGGACGATGTCCTGCTCGGCGCAGACCACCTCGTGCTTCAGTGACTCGACCAGCGGGCGCGCGAGAGCGCCCGGCACCGGGGTGACCAGACCGACCCAGAGGCTGGACAACCGGGGGGTGAGCAGCGGAACGGGCAGGATGACCCGCTTCGGCAGCCGCGCGATGGCGGCGTACCGCCGCATCATCTCCTGGTACGTGACGACATCCGGCCCGCCGATGTCGAAGGCTCGGTTCACGTCGTACGGCAGCCGCGCGCACCCCACGAGGAGGCGGAGTACGTCGCGGACGGCGATCGGCTGGATGCGGGTGCGCACCCAGCTCGGGGTCACCATCACGGGGAGCCGCTCGGTCAGATGGCGCAGCATCTCGAACGAGGCCGAACCCGACCCGATGATCACGGCTGCCCGCAGTACGGCGGTCGGCACGCCCGAGGCCAGGAGGATGCGGCCCACTTCGGCGCGGGACCGCAGATGGGGTGACAGCGCGTGCTCGGGTACTCCGGAAGGGCTCAGCCCGCCGAGGTAGACGATCCGCCGGATTCCGGCAGCACGCGCCTGCTCACCGAAGATCCTGGCCGCGCGCCGGTCGGTCTCCTCGAAACCCCGCCCGGTGCCCAGCGCGTGCACCAGGTAGTACGCGACGTCCATTCCCTCCATGGCCGCGCGCACGGACTCCTCGTCCGTCACGTCACCGCGCACGGCCTCCGCCTGCCCGGCCCACGGATGGTCCCGCAGCTTGCCGGGCGAGCGGGCCAGGCAGCGCACCGAGTACCCGGCGACCAGCAACTCCGGCACCAGCCTGCCGCCCAGGTACCCGGTGGCGCCGGTGACCAGACAGCGCAGCGGCCGGTCGTCGTCGGTCATGCCGATCGCGCCCATGCCGGTCGAGTGCGCCTTGTCCGGCGATGGCCGGCAGGCCGGGCCGCAGGAAACGTCATGGCTCTCATGCCTTCCCGGGACGTGCCCCTTGGATGGGCTCTGTCGCTGTTCCCCTGAGCCCATGCTTGGGGCCGAGGACGAGCACCGCAACCTCGCCGAATTCCGGCCGGAGGGGACGGCGGGCCGGCAGCGCGCCGTGCAGGTGCTCGCCCCCATCGCCAAGATCACGGCTTGGGAGTTCTCCGAGTCCGACCGGGAGCCGTCCACCATCGACCTCGTCGGAACCTCCCTGACGTAGCCTGACCGCTGGCTGCGATCCGACCAGCAGGTGTGGGCCTCGCTGTCCTCGGTGATCAGTTGCCTCGCGCCGGATGCGTGTCCGCTCCTCCGAGTCCGAGCTGCGCGCAGGCCAGCAGAGCCACCTCGATGTCCAGTCGGTTCTCGGTGAGCGGGTGGCCGAGGATCTCCTCGGCCTTGCGTATGCGGTAGTGGACTGTGTTCTTGTGGACGTGCATACGTGCGGCGGCGTCGGTGAAACTGCCCTGCGCGTCGAGGAACACCTGCACGGTCTCGCGCAGGCGGACCGTGGCGCCGTCATCGTTCATGAGGTCCCCGAGGACGCGTCCGGCCCACGCCCTGACGTCGGCGAGGTGATCGACGAGGAGGCCGGCGAGTGCGACCTGGGAGTGGAGGACGAGCGCGCGGTGCGGGTCGGCCGCGGTGACGGCGACCGTGCGGGCGCGCTGCGCGTCCCGGAAGGTCTGTCGGAAGCCGTCGAGCCCGGGGGACGGGTCGTCGCCGACAGCGATCCGGAGTGCCGGGTGCTTGCCCAGTTCATGTTCGAGCAGGGGGAGGTTGAGGGTCGGTTCGGCGGTGGATGAGATCCAGGCCCAGTACGTCCGTTCGTCGGCCGAGATCGTCAGCGGGGCCTTGCCCGTGGCCGCCGACAACATGGCCGCGCCGGCACGCAGTTGGGCCGCGTCCGGGTCGGGTGAGCCGGGCCGCGACCAGATGACCGCGGCGAGGTGCCAGCCACGCAGAGACATCGACAGCATCTTCTCAGCCGATGCGAGGTCGAGCCCCTCGGTGTCGAGCACCGCGCGGACCTGGGCGGCGCGAGCCGCGTCGGAACGGGCGTCCCACCGGCTGCGCTCGTCCTCGTAGATGTCGATGATGCCCTCGATGACCTGGTCGATGTACCTGTTCGTCAGTCGCGCGATCTGGCTGGTCGCGGCCAGGGCGGCGTCGGTGGGCAGGCCAAGACGGCCAAGGGTGGTCATGGCCCGCTGGACGACCATGTGCTCGCCGAGGCGATAGGCGCGCAGGAGTGCCTCCAGTGACAGGCCGTGCTGGGCGAAGCGGCGGGCGTACTCCGCCGCGGCCGGCGGGACGGTGATGTCGTCGATGGAGATGTTCAGCGCCAGCATGTCGACGATCGCCGCAAGGTTCGACGCGGTGCTGGCGACCATCAGCCGTCGCACGGCGTCGTCGTGACGGAACTCGGGGATGACGTCGACGAACATCGAGGTCATCTCCGCGGTGATGTTCTCAAGATCGGCCTGGGTGCGCCTGGCGACGTCCCGCACGATCACGTCGACGTTGACATGGGCGGCACTCATGGCCGGACCGTACCCGAGACGTCCGCCTCCCGCTTTGTGACGGTGGCACAACAAGGCGGGTTCGGGCTGTGTCGCGAGCCCATGGTCGGACGCGTATCCCCTGCCTACCTTTCAGTTATTGCGTTTGCCTATCACCTTCGTCACGGTGCGACTCAATGGTGAGGAAATCGTGCAGCACATCGCCGAATTGCCGGACGTCCGGGCCGGCCGGAATCCCACCGGACCCTGCATCGCGGATGATCGCGAGCAGCTGGAAAATGACGCTTTTCTGAAACGGGTCCGGTCCGCGGCGAGTGTTCTCCGCACGCACGGAATCGGTATCGGCGATGTGATCGCGGTGGCTCTTCCGAACCGTCTGGAACTCGTCGTCATCATGTTCGCGGCATGGCGGCTGGGCGCCGCGGTCACGCCGGTGAATCCCGGGCTGACCGATGCCGAGGCCCGCCACCAGATCGAGGATTCCGGAGCCAAGGTGGTGATCACCGACGGCCGCGGCATGGGAACCCTGGACGTGACCGCGTTCGCCGACACTCCCGCTGACCGGTCCCCGGACGCCGTCTCCCCCGCCTCCGACGCCCTCGCCCTGATCATCTACACGAGCGGGACCACCGGCCGCCCGAAGGGCGTCATGCTCGACCACGCCAACATCGCCGCGATGTGCCGGATGATCGTCGACGGCATCGGTCTGGACGAGACCGATCACAGCCTGCTTGTTCTGCCGTTGTTCCACGTCAACGGGATCGTGGTGAGCGTGCTGTCGCCCCTGCTGGCCGGTGGGCGGGCGACGATCGCGGGGCGCTTCCGGGCGCCGGCCTTCTTCGCCTCGGTCGAGGCCGCGCGGCCGACGTACTTCTCTGCGGTACCGGCGATCTACGCCATGCTCGTCTCGCTGCCGGACGACGTACGCCCGGACACCTCGTCGCTGCGCCGGGCGATCTGCGGGGCCGCGCCGATGCCTGCCGAGCTGATCGCCCAGTTCGAGAACCGGTTCGGGGTGCCGGTCGTCGAGGGCTACGGGCTGTCCGAGGGCACCTGCGCGTCGACGCTGAACCCTCCCCCAGCCTCCGGCCGGGGGGACCCCCATCTCGCTTCGCTCGCCGGGCCGCGCAGGCCGGGGACGGTCGGGCTCCCGCTGCCGGGGCAGACGGTCGCCGTGATGGACGCCGAGGGCCATCTCCTCGACGCCGGGTCGGTGGGCGAGGTGGTGGTCCGTGGCCCGAACGTCATGCGCGGCTATCTCGGGCTGCCGGACGAGACGGCCAGGACCGTCGTCGACGGCTGGCTGCACACCGGCGACGTCGGGCGCTTCGACACGGACGGCCATCTCGTTCTGGTCGACCGGATCAAGGACATGATCATCCGGGGCGGGGAGAACATCTACCCGAAGGAGATCGAGAACGTCCTGCACACCCACCCGGCGGTGCTGGAAGCGGCGGTGGTCGGCGCGCCCGAACCGGTGCTCGGTGAGGTGCCGGTCGCGTACGTCGCGCTGCTGCCGGGTGCCTCCGCCACGGCCGAGGAGCTCGTCGACCACTGCCGCGGCTCGCTGGCCCGCGTCAAGGTACCGGTGTCGGTGGTGGTCACCGAGTCGCTGCCGAAGAACCCGGTGGGGAAGATCGACAAACCCCGCCTGCGCTCATTCACCGTGAGCTCGTAAAGCACAATCACCCCGCATCACACCCACATAACCGCCCCACATCACCCGGACATTTCCATGCGCATTTCCGGTGTGGATCAGCACGCCCGAAAATCGGTACGAGAAAGGCGAGAACAATGGGGTTCAAAACAGGTGACTTCCCGCCGGTCGATCCGGAAACATTCCTGGACAAGCCTCTTCAGGTACGCATGAGAACGTTGGCCCTGCACTGGGTGGAGTACGGTTTCGGCTCGCCGAAGATGATTCCCACCACGTACGTGGTCAAGGTCCTCTTCCTGTACGTCCTCGCCGGTACGGCCCTGGTGACCTGGACCTCGGACGCCGGACCGTTCTGGGACGTCGCCCACTGGTGGGACCAGCCGGACGTCTACCAGAAGCTTCTGCTCTGGACGGTCTTCCTGGAGGCGCTGGGCGTGGCCGGCTCCTGGGGCCCGATCGCGGGCAAGTTCAAGCCGATGACCGGCGGCATCCTGTTCTGGGCCCGGCCCGGCACCATCCGGCTGCGTCCCTGGAAGCGGGTGCCGTTCACCGACGGTGACCGCCGCACGCCGGCCGACGTCGTCCTCTACCTGGCCTTCCTGGCGTCCCTGCTGACAGCGGTCGCGGTGCCCACCGACTCACTGGTGCGCCCGGCCCTGCTGATCGCGCCGATCGCGCTGTACGTCGCGTGCGGCCTGCGGGACAAGACGCTCTTCCTGGCTGCCCGGGGGGAGCAGTACCTGCCCGCGCTGGTGTTCTGCGCCGCCCTGTCCCTCACCGACATGATCGTCGCGGCGAAGCTGCTGATCTGCGTGGTGTGGATCGGCGCCGGGGTGTCGAAGTTCGGCCTTCACTTCACCCACGTGGTGTCGCCGATGGTCTCCAACAGCCCCTGTGTCCCGTCGAAGCGGATCAAGTTCCTCCACTACCGCGACTTCCCCCATGACATCCGCCCGTCGAAGGTCGCGACCCTCATGGCGCACGTCGGTGGCACCACCGTGGAAATCATCATCCCGTTGGTGCTGCTCTTCTCCACGAACCGCTGGCTGACCGTCGCCGGCGTTGCGTTGATGGTCGTCTTCCACCTCTTCATCGTCTCGACGTTCCCGCTGGCGGTGCCGCTGGAGTGGAACATCCTGTTCGCGTACCTGTCGGTCTTCCTGTTCCTAGGCTTCCCGGCCCAGGACGGCTACGGTGTCGGCGACATGTCCTCGCCGTGGCTGACCGCCGGGATCGCCGCCGCACTTCTGTTCTTTCCCGTCCTGGGCAATCTGCGCCCGGACCTGGTGTCGTTCCTGCCCTCGATGCGTCAGTACGCGGGCAACTGGGCCTCCGCACTGTGGGTCTTCGCGCCGGACGCGGAGCAGAAGCTGAACTCGCTGCCGCACCGCCCGACCACCAACCAGGTCGACCAGCTCCAGGCGATGGGCTACCCGGCGGCTGTCGCCGAGATCACCATGCAGCAGACGATCGCCTGGCGGTCGATGCACAGCCAGGGCCGCGGCCTGTTCTCCGTCCTCATGAAGAACCTTCCCGACCTCGACCAACGGACCGTGCGTGAAGCCGAGTTCGCGTGCAACTCGCTGATCGGGTTCAACTTCGGCGACGGCCACCTGCACAACATCGACCTCGTCAACGCCGTGCAGTCCCGGGTCGGGTTCGCCCCGGGCGAGTGGATCGTCGTATGGGTGGAGTCGCAGGCCATTCACCGCAAGGTGCAGCACTACCAGGTGATCGACGCCGCGCTGGGGGTCATCGAGCGGGGTACGTGGAAGGTCGCCGACGCGGTCAAGGAGCAGCCGTGGCTGCCGAACGGCCCGATCCCGCTCGACGTGACCTGGACCCGCGGGCAGTCGTCGCCGGTGGTGGGGCAGGGCACGGTGGAAAGCTTGGCGACATGAGTAAGGCAATCGTGGTCGGTGCCGGCCCCAACGGGCTGGCCGCCGCCATCGCACTGGCCCGGGAAGGCGTAGAGGTCACCGTCCTCGAGGCGGCCGACGAGATCGGAGGCGGCACCCGCTCCGGTGAGGCGATCCTTCCCGGGCTGCTGCACGACCACTGCTCGGCCGTCCACCCGATGACCGTCGGCTCACCGTTCCTGCGCGGGCTCGGCCTGGACCGCTACGGGCTGCGGTGGGCGCTGCCGGAGATCGACTGCGTACATCCACTGGACAGCGGCGCGGCAGGGGTGCTGCACCGCTCGGTCACCGAGACCGCGGCCGGTCTCGGTGCCGACGGCCGACGCTGGCGGTGGCTGTTCGACGGCCCGTCGGCGGCATACGACACCTTCGGCGCCGACATCCTCGGCCCGCTGCTCCGCGTCCCACGGCACCCCGTCCGACTCGCCCGCTTCGGCGTCCCCGCGCTGGCCCCCGCGTCGCTGCTGGGCAAGGCGTTCGCGACCGAGGAGGCGCGGGCGCTGTGGGGCGGGGTGGCGGCACACGCCTTCCACCCTCTCGAGCGGCCACTGAGCGCCGCCATCGGACTCGGCATCCTCACCGCGGGGCACCGGCACGGCTGGGCCGTGGCCGTCGGCGGATCACGCCGCATCACCGACGCCATGGCCGCGCTGCTGACCGACCTCGGCGGGAAGATCGAGACGGGCGTACGGGTGCGGTCGGCCTCCGAACTGCCGCCCACGGACGTGACCCTCTGGGATGTGGCGCCCACCGCACTGGCCGACATCCTGGGCGACCGGCTGCCGCCCCGGGTCGCCCGTGCCTACCGGCGGTTCCGGTACGGCCCGGGGGCGTTCAAGGTCGACTTCGCGGTCGAGGGCGGCGTGCCCTGGACCGCCGAAGCGGCGCGGCGGGCCGGCACGGTGCACGTCGGCGGCACGTACGCCGAGATCGCCGCCACGGAGCGGGACATCCACGCCGGACGGATGCCCGATCGGCCGTTCGTCCTGGTCGGCCAGCAGTATCTGGCCGATCCCCTGCGGTCGGCCGGCGACGTGCACCCGGTGTGGACCTACGCCCACGTACCAGCCGGTTGGTCCAGCGACGCCACAGGAGCGATCACCGCCCAGATCGAGCGGTTCGCCCCGGGATTCCGGGACCGGATCGTCGGCACCGCGGTGCGCACCACCCCCGGATTCGCCGCGTACAACCCGAACTACGTCGGCGGCAACATCATGACCGGCGCCAAGGACATCCCCCAGCTGCTGTTCGGCCCGCGGCCCACCCTGCACCCGTACGACACGGGTCTGCCCGGCCACTACCTGTGCTCCGCGGCCACCCCGCCCGGCCCCGGCGCACACGGAATGTGCGGAGCCCACGCCGCCGCACGAGCTCTGCGCCACCTCCAAGGGCAGACCTGGGACCCGTGACGCCGAGGCGGAGAGCGGCACCGGGGGTGAAGAAGCCGCAGCATGTACGCGTCTGCCTGCCCCGCCCGGCCCTGCGGCAAAGGACCGATGACTGTCCGCGCGCACCCGGCCGTCCGCCGGTCGGGAGGAGGTAGGCCCGCCTCCGAGTCAGACCTGTTGTCTGAGGGTGTCGTTGCGACCTCGGGCTGACCTTCCCGGGTACCCGCCCGAGGCTCATCGGACGTAATTCGCCACTTTGGTGGCGCCGTTGAGCAGGTACTCCAGCGGTCCGCGGCGGAAGAAGCGAGACCAGAGCTCCGCGAACAGGGTGGCCCCGACGATGAACCAGAGCAGCAGCGCGGCGGAGGCGGACTGCGGCGGGATGGCCGCTTTGCCGGGCAGGGCGAGGATGACCAGGATGTGGCCCACGTAGAGGGTCAGGGACATCGTGCCGACGGCGATGATCGGAGTTGCCGGCCGGCGCAGCCACGGCAGTCGGTCCATCGCCACCGTCAGGCACAGGACCACGTTGATCGCGATCCCGATGCTGCCGATGAGGTCGAACGTGGAACCGGTGTGCGGCTCGGCTGCCAGCAGCCCCCCATGTGTCAGGGCCCCACAGCTCACCACCGACCGGCATGCCGAAGGATCCCGATCCCGATGTCATGCCGGGGTCCTTCATGGCACCGGGGCCCTTCATGTCAGGCATCCCGGCCATGATCTTCTGATCGCCGCCGGACAACCGGAGCGCCAGCCACGAGACGCCGTATCCGAACCCGATCAGCGCGGGACCGACCACGGCGAGCCGCCGCTGCACCGCGCTGGAGGTCAGGTCCAGTCGGCCCAACGCCATGCCGGTGACCACGAACGTCATCCAGGTGATCGCCGGGGGTCGACAGAGTGTCCCCGGTGTGCCGGAGGTCGTAGAACCGGAAGCCCTCGGGCAGGCCGACGATCTCCCGCGCCTTCCGCCACTTCCGCCCGAAGGTGCTGCGCCGGAAGGGAGCGTCGCGGCTTCCCCGCGTCAGAAGCCCTCTGCTTGCTGTTCCTTCAGTAGGGCTGAACGAGGTTACGTGCGCCGCCGAGGCGCCCGGAGTGCGACGTTCACGGCATCCGCGGGGTCGAGGCCATCGCGTGGTAGCGGAAACGGACGGGGCGGCGCTCGAGCCTCGCGGCGTGATGCATGTCCGCCAGCAGGAGCGGGGACATGACCAGGGACCCGGCAGCCGTGATCGCCTCATTCGCGGCCCGTGCTCCGGGTGCGTCGAGTCGGGGCGGTCAGGAAGCCGGACGTACGCGCAATCACGATGATCACGTGGCGGGTCCGGAGCCCGTCTCACGGCGGCCCGCGTCGCGGACCTCAACCAAGATGTGGCACGAACGAAGGTGACGGTGCGTCCGTGGGCGTTGGCCGCAGCACCGAGGTGGCCCACCCCGACGGTCAGGACACTGTCCGCTGCTGGAGCAGTTCGAGGGAGATGTGCGGGGACAGTGCGCGGAGGAAGTCGGGCGCGTCGAAGATTTCGCCGGCGGAGGCGACACCGACCGTGCGGGTCTGGCCGGTGAGGATGCGGTGGACCGCCTCCACCGCGAGCGGTGCGCTGACGGCGTAGATGTCCCGGCCGCTTGCCACGGCGCGCCGTTCGATGCCGCCGGAGCGTACGACGGCGTCGACGAGGAAGGTCTGGTCGGACCGACCATTCTCGTCGGCCGCGGTCGGCGCCGGCGTGTCCGGGGCCGAGAGGTCTCTGGCCGCTTCGGTCGCCATGTGGGTGCGCACCTCGGGGATGGAGAGGTGGCTGGGGATGGTGACCACGTCGGCCATCGTGAACTCCCCGACGACCTCACTGGTGCCCATCGGGTCGGGGAAGGACCACTTCAGGAGCGTCGGCTCGTCGTCGTGGTACTCCAGCCGCCCGTCCGTGTAGCGGACACGCCGGCCGCCTCGCCGCTCTCCGGAGACCGTGCCCGCGGTGCGGGTCCCGGGGGTGGGGTGCCAACTGCTCAGCCCGTAGGCGATGTTCGCTTCGTCGGCCGCCGTCCAGTCGTCCATCGCGGCGGTGGCCAGCAGGTCACCGAGGCCGCCGTAGAAGGCCATCGCGGGAACGACCACCGCTCCCGCCGCGCGGGCGCGGTCCGCGAAGTGCGTGAACGTGTCGAGGTTGGCCTCGATCTCGGCCGCCACATCGACGTACGGGATCCCGGCGCGCAGTGCCGCCTCGATCACAGGAGCGGCAGTCATCGCGAAGGGCCCGGCGCAGTTGATCACGGCGTCGACACCGTCCAGGGCGCGGTCGAGCGAGGCGGAGTCGTCGACCGACGCCGGCCGGACCTCGAGTCCGGGGGCGGATGCCGCCATCGCCCGCAGCTTGCCGGCGTCGCGGCCGGAGAGAACCGGGACGAACCCGCGATCCCGCAGCTGTGCCACCACAAAGCGTCCGGTGTGTCCGTACGCGCCGAACACCGTCACCATCTGTCCCGCTCCCGATCCCATGGGTTCTCCCCGTCTCGATTGATCCGCTTGATGTACTTGTTGCGCTGTGAAACATCCTGACGAGTGCGGGCGTCCCACCGTGAGTGTCCGGAACGACGTGCCCCGTACACTTTCGGACATGGGTACCGTCGCGCTGGCCCTCACCGAGGGAATGCTGCACTTCGAACTGTCCATGGCCTACGAGGTGTTCGGCGCCGCTCCGGTCGGCGTGGACGTCCCCTGGTACGACGTCGAGGTCTGCGGGTCGCACGCCGTGCGGGTCGGCCGGTTCCGGCTGGAGCCCGACCAGGGGCTCGACCGCCTCCAGGATGCCGGCACTCTGATCGTCCCCGGCTGGGCGGACGCCGACGAGGACCCACCCGCCGATCTCGTCGGCGCGGTGCGTGCGGCCCACGAAGCAGGTGCGCGCGTGGCCTCCCTGTGCACGGGCGCGTTCGTCCTGGCCGCCGCCGGCCTGCTGGACGGCAAGCGCGCGACCACGCACTGGGCGCACACCGAGGCCCTGGCCGCCCGCTATCCGCGCGTCGAGGTCGATCCGGACGTGCTCTACGTGGACAACGGCAGCGTGCTCACCTCCGCCGGCAAGGCCGCCGCGATGGACCTGTGCCTGCACCTCGTCCGTCTCGACCACGGTTCGTCCGTCGCCAACGCCGTCGCCCGCCGCCTGGTCGTGCCGCCTCACCGAGCCGGCGGCCAGGCCCAGTTCGTCGCCGCCCCGGTGCCCACCCGGGACGACCACCCGCTCGCCACGCTGTTCCCCTGGGCGATCGAACGCCTCGACCACCCGCTCACCGTGGAGGACCTGGCACGCCAGGCACGGATGAGCTCACGCAATCTGGGCCGCCACTTCAGGGCGGTGACCGGCACTACCCCGCTGCAATGGCTGCTGACCCAACGGATCCGCCGCGCCCAGGAGTTGCTGGAGACCACCGACGACGTCGTCGACGCCATCGCGACAGCCACCGGCATGGGCACCGCCACGACGCTGCGCCGACACTTCAACCGCACGGTCGGCGTGCCTCCCGACACCTACCGCCGCACGTTCCGCTCACGGCCCCGCACCGACTCGAACAACGACCGGCAACGTCAACGCTGATGAGATCCCAGCCGGACAGCCCGCGCGACGGTCCCGGGGGAGAGCAGCTCGTCCAGGAACAGCGCACCCGCTGCCATGGCCGGATTGACGTATGTGTAGACCGGGGACAGCCTGTTGCCCACTTCCACGAAGATGACCGGCACTTCGCCTGTGCACCCGCAACGGCGCACTCAGAGCATTCCTTCGAGTCGATGCAGTCCGAGCGCGACGAGGGCCGCGTTCACTCCACGTTCCCACTGACCGCAGCGCCGTGCCCTCCGCGTGCCCGTAAGAGCTGACGGCTACGGTCAACAGCGGTGCGACCAAGTCGCGAGACTGCGCCACCAAGACGGTATCCCTGCAGGCCAGAAGCTATGTCACCCCACAAGCGCCGTAGCTTCCCCAGCTGAGAGCGCGAGTTCGATTCTCGTCACCCGCTCCAATGAAAGCCCCAGGTCAGTGACCTGGGGCTTTCATTGTTGAAGAACGTTGATCGAAACGCTGCCTGCCACAACCGCGCCAACGGAAGGTGCGGCGCCGGAATCCTCCGGTGCCGCACCTTGCCGGACGTCTGTCCACGTGCTCAGCAGGGCACCGCCGACACCGGCGGCGCCCTCCCATGTTCGAACAGCGGACCACGGCGATCTACGAATCCATCGACAAGGCCCGCGACAGCACCGCGGACTCCAACGGCGTCTGGAAGAGTCGCGCGGCCAGTACCCCGAGGTGAACCGCGCCCTACACGGCCTCGGCGTAATCGCCCCGCGCCCGGACGAACCCGAGTGCGATCCCCCACCCTGCGCTACCCGGCTCTTGGCCACCCGGCTCCGTCACCGTCGACGACGCTTCTCGGTTCCTGTGCGGCGTGCGATACGGCATGCCGTCTACGCCACTTCGATCACCCCTGGCGGTGATACGACCGACTCTCCGGCAACGCAAACGCGCCACATTCGAGCGCATGCCCACGTCAGTCATGTCCATGCCTTCCGCGTCGAGGGGTGCTCCCTTAGGCTCCTTCGCCGGACCGCAGGCGTTACCGACGGTAGGGGAGACCGGTCATGGGGCGAACGGGCAGCACGCGACGCACCTTTGTCGTGGGGGCCGCGGCCGCAGGCGGGACGGTGGCGCTGGGCACCGGCACGGCGGCTTCAGCGGCACCGGCGCAGGGACGGCAGCAGGCCGTCGCCGTGCTCGGCGGTGGCGTTGCCGGGCTGACCGCGGCGCATGAACTCGCCGAGCGGGGCTTCGCGGTGACCGTCTACGAGCGCCGGGCGCTCGGCGGCAAGGCCCGCTCCATGGACGTACCGGACAGCGCGAAGGGAAGCCGCAAGCCACTGCCCGCGGAGCACGGGTTCCGCTTCATCCCGGGGATCTACCACAACCTCCCCGACACGATGCGGCGCATCCCCTTTCCCGGGAACGCAGGCGGCGTCTGGGACAACCTGATCGCACCCAAGGAGATGATGTTCGCGCGGAACAACGGCCGCGAGGATCTGCGGATACCCATCCCCGGGGAGAAGGGGCCCGCCGAGCTCACCCTCGACGACATCAGACGCGCCCTCACCGGTCTCCTGGAGACGGGATTCAATCTTCCTCTCCATGAGATCGCGTACTTCGTGAACCGCGCCGTCGTTTTCCTGACCAGTTGCGACGCGCGCCGCAACTCCACCTGGGAAGCCACCCCTTGGTGGACTTTCGTACGCGCCGGGCAGATGTCGAAGGAGTACCAGCGCATCCTCGCGGTCGGCGTCACCCGCAACATCGTCGCCACCAAGGCTGAGGAGGCCAGCACCCGCACGGTCGGCACCCTCGGCGAGGCCTTCGTTTTCAACGCGCTCGGCCGGGGTGCGGACGGCCCACCCGACCGGATCCTCAACGCACCCACCAATGAGGCCTGGATCGACCCCTGGGTGGCTCATCTCACTTCCCTGGGCGTGGAGTTCCGTATCGGCTGGACCGTGCACGAGGTGAGGCTGGGCGGAGACGGGCGGGTCTCCGAGGCCGTCATCGAGGATGCGGACGGCGTCCGTCGCTCCATTACCGCCGATCACTATGTCTCCGCCATGCCGGTGGAGCACGCGCGGCGCACCTGGAGTGCCGGATTACGCGCTGCCGACCCACAGTTGGCGCGCTGCGACAAGCTGCAGACGGACTGGATGACGGGCCTTCAGTTCTATCTGACCGAGACGCCGCCCGTGGTACAGGGCCACTTCAACTGCATCGACTCGCCATGGTCGCTGACCGCGATCGCCCAGGCCCGGCACTGGCCAGGGCGTGACTTCGCCGCCGACTACGGCAACGGCGTGGCCAAGGAGTGTCTGTCGGTGGACATCTCCGAGTGGGACAAGCCTGGCGCCCTGTACGGCAAAACGGCCAAAAAGTGCACCCGCGAGGAGGTCGCACGCGAGGTGTGGGCTCAGCTCAAGGACGCACTCAACGACACCGGCAAGACAGTGCTGCGCGACAGCACGCTGCACTCGTGGTTCCTGGACCCCGGAGTGGACGGGATCGGCACCCCGCACCCGACCAACCAGGACGAGCTGCTGATCCACCCCGTGGGCACGCTGCACAACCGCCCTTCGGCCAGGACCACGGTCCCGAACTTCTTCCTGTCCGGGGATTACGTCGCCGTGGACATCGACCTCGCCACCATGGAGGGCGCGAACGCCTCGGCCCGTCAGGCGGTCAATGCCCTTCTGGATCAAGCAGGTTCGAGTGCGCCGCGCTGCACGGTCACCCCGCTGTTCCGGCCGCCGGAGCTCGAGAGCCTCAAGCGCCACGACCACTTCCGCTTCAAGGCCGGCCTGCCGAACGCGTTCGACCTGGGGTGATCCAGTCGGGAGCGGTCGCTCGACCTGATCAGCCATGACGCCGGCGAGGGCACCCTTCTCCTCGCCCTCCCAGCTGCCAGCCGGGGAGCACTCACTCTGGAAAGCGGGGGCCCTGATCACCTACGGACAGCGGCCTGCTCGCCCAGCAGCCCCAGGTGCGCGTCGGCACAGCGGAACGCGCGCACCGGGCGGGGGCCATCTGCCGGCCATCGGCATCGTCCTCTTCGCTGCCGCTGTGGCCTTCGTCGCGGCGCGAGGGTCCTGGCGCATCATGCGGCGCCCCCTCCGCTGACGACTGCTGCGGAGCCGAGTTCTTCCGCAGGCAGCCAGGAGCAGCCTCGGCCCGACTGCCTCCTGCAATCCCCAGGAGGCAGTCGGGTTGCCGCCGGCCCGGGAGTGGTCCGTCGAATCCCCACCACCACACCGCCCCCGCCCAAAGCCGCTCGGGCCTGCGGGGAAAACGGCGCCGTGAGGGCCGTCGGCCTGCCATCGGGCCGGATTGATAACAGCACCATTCGGCCCATTAATCATTTGTACAGACCTTGTCCAGAGTTCTTCCATTTCAGCGAAACCGGCCCGCAGAAGCCGTAAACGGATTTCTTATCTGCGTAATATGCCAACCGCAGAATCTGGAGATTCCGCGCGGCCGAGAATCACCGAGATCATTCCCCCAAAGGAGTTGGCCCCTCGATGACGCTACATATCCCTGACGCGCCTGTACGGCGCACAATTTCGGTGTGGATCGCGGCGGTGACGGCCGTGGTGGTCGCCGCCGTCCTCGCTCTGACGCCGACACGCGCGCACGCCGTTGCCGACCCCGTGCTTCTGGGCGACGCGCAGAGCTACGCCGTGCTGGGAGGGCAGTCGGTCACCAACACCGGGCCGTCTCTAGTCTCCGGAGATCTGGGAGTCAGTCCCGGATCGTCTATCACCGGGTTCCCGCCCGGTACGGTGCTGGGCACAATCCATAGTGATGACGCCCACGCCGCCCGAGCAAAAGCCGATCTGAGAACTGCGTACAACAGTGCTGCGGGCCAAGCCCCGGACTTTGACCTCACCGGGCAGGACCTCGGTGGCCTCACACTGATTCCCGGTGTCTACCGATTCAGCAGCTCCGCCCAACTCACAGGCGACCTCACTCTGGACGCCCAGGGCGACCCCAGTGCTGTGTGGGTGTTCCAGATCGGTTCGACGCTGACGACCGCATCCGGCAGCAACGTCAACCTCATCAACGGTGCTTCACCGTGCAACGTGTTTTGGCAGGTCGGAAGCTCCGCCACTCTCGGAACCGAGACCGATTTCGTCGGCACCATCATGGCCCTGGCCTCGATCACGCTTAACAACGGCGCGGACATCAATGGGCGGGCGCTGGCGCGAGTCGGTTCCGTGACGATGGACACCAACAATATCTCCGTGGGGTCGTGCGGGACCGGGACCACTGGTGGCACCACCACTGCCGGCACAGACGGTGGCACCACGGGCGCCACCGACGGCGGCACCACGGGCGCCACCGACGGCGGCCTCACCGGCGCCACCGACGGCGGCCTCACCGGCGCAACTGACGGCGGCCTCACCGGCGCGACTGACGGCGGCCTCACCGGCGCCACCACCGACGGCGGCCTCACCGGCGCGACTGACGGCGGCCTCCTGGGCGGTCTCACCGGCGGCGTCGATGGCGACGTCCCCGGTGCCCCCGACTTCGGGAGGCCGGATGGTCACGACCACGAGAAGCCGGATGGTCACGACCACGAGAAGCCGGACGGTCACGACCACGAGAAGCCGGACGGCCACGACCACGGCGGAAAACCCGAAGAGCACGGCGGTTACGGCGGGCACGGCGACAAGCCCCGCAAAGACGACGGCTACGACAGCGCTCGTAGCTGAGTCCTGCGTGCGTCCCTGAGGGGACGGGCGGCGCGCGGCGGATCGGTGTCGATTCCGTCGCGCGCCGCCGATGACAGCTTCAGGAGAAGCAGTGAGAGAAGCCGGGATCGAAAGGCCGGGTGGGGCCGTGCTGGATGGCGTTGTGTCGACGGGTGCGGGCGAATCTACGAACGAATCTGCAGGCAGAACCGCGGACGAATTCAAGCAGGAATCCATGGAAGAGTCCCCGGAACAATCGGAGCCTCCGCCGATCCTCCTGCAAGCGCTGACGAGTACTGCCGCGGCCCTCTGCCTGGCGACGGCCCTGGTCCATGTACTCCTGGTGTTTCTGCACGTGGCGCCCACGAACTCGCTCTCCCAGCAATACAGCCGGCAAGTCAATGCATGGGTCCACCCGCTGTTCGAGCAGAACTGGCGACTCTTCGCCCCGGATCCGGAGTCGGTCAACCGACAGATTTCGGTGAGGACCAAGCACACTGCCCCGGACGGCGCCACGCGGGTGAGCCGCTGGTTCGATCTGACCGCCGTGGACAACTCCGCGGTGAAGCACAACCCCTTCCCGAGCCATACGGCGCAGAACATGCTGCGACGGGCCTGGAGTTCCTACCTCGAAACCCACGGTGACGACGACCAGCCGCGCTCGCAGCGGGCGCTGATGACGCAGCAATATCTGACCAACATCGCCTCGAAGCGCGTCGCCGCCCACCGTGGCGGGAACTTCGGGGCCATCCAGCTACGGGTGGTCACCCTGCCCATCGCCGCGCCCGCCCCGGCAGGCGGCCCGGCCCCGGCTGCAGCCGCGCCCAGGCCTGCCGAAACGCGGTATCTGCCCTGGTGGAAGGTGAAGGCGGACTCCCATGGAAACTGAGCGGCTACCCGCACCACACCCGCGTGCAGCCGAGAGGGCGGCGGCGCGCGCGCCGCATCGCGCACCCGACCGGAGGCATGCGGGCCTCGGCGTGCTGACCGAACGGCCTGTCTCCCTGTACGCCGCGGCGGTCCTGCGCATCGGATACGGGCTTGTCTACCTCGTCTTCCTGTTGCGCGAGTTTCCGCACCGCGACGAGATCTGGGGTCCGGGCTCACCGTGGACGCCGGAGCTGGCGAGGCAACTGCTCGACCAGACGGGATGGGTCAGCATCCTCACCCTGTCCGACGATCGAGCCTACTTCGAGGCCTGTTACGCACTGGCCGTCTGCGTATCGGCACTGTTCGCCCTCGGCTGGCGGACCAGAGCGGTGTCCGTGCTGTTCGCGGTCGTGGTCGTGTCGTTCCACGGCAGGGCGATCTTCATGACCGACGGAGGAGACAACCTCATCCTCCTCATGACCGTCTACCTCGTCTTCACCGCGTGCGGCCGTCGCTGGTCCCTGGACGCGCGCAGAACCCGGCTTCGCGCATCCGCGGCTGCTACGGCCGCCGAGGCCAAGTCCCACCACCTGCCGGTGGGCGGGAAGGCGGGCGGGCTCCGGCATCACCTCCGCGCTTCCCGGCGGACGCTGACCGCCGTGCTGCACAACTGCGGGATGCTCGTCATCGCTGCCCAGGTCTGCTTCGTGTACGGGTCCGCGGGCCTGTACAAAGTGCAGGGCGGGTCCTGGGGCAACGGGACCGCTCTCCACTACGCCCTGAACCTCGACCTGTTCCGGCCCTGGCCCGGACTCTCCCTCATGGCGGACGAGCACGACCTACTGATCGCCATCGCCTGCTACCTGACGGTGCTGTTGCAGGTCGCCTTCCCGTTCGTCCTGTTCGGGCGGCTCAAGTACCCGGTCCTGACCATGCTGTTGGGCATGCACCTGGGTATCGCGGTACTCATGGGACTGCCCCTGTTCTCCGGTGCGATGATCATCGCGGACGCGGTGTTCCTTCCGGACCGCTTCTACCGGGCTCTGGGACGGCTGTGGCGGCGCATGGTTCGGAGGGCCGGTTCCGGAAAGACGACGGATGCGCCTCGGCCACCCCGTGCACTGGTCCCTGCGCAGAGCGAACCGGCCGGCTGAGACCGGGCCGTACCAGCGTGTCGGGGTCGTCGACGATCTCGCCCTCGCCGAGGTGGGCTCGCAGCAGAACGCTCCCGCGCCGCCAAGGACACCGCCCCCGACGCCTGGCGTCGCGGCGTCGCCTTCATACTCGACGGCCTACGCACCGAAGCCGCCCACCCGCTCCCCACCGGCCCGCTGACCTCGCAGCAGCTGTACGAGGTGATGGGCCGCCTCAACGACACGGCGTAACGCGTCCGGCCGCAAGACGGGTGTGGTCGCCCAGGGACGGCTCACCCGTCCCGGGTGGCGTCCGGGTTGATGGCGTTGGCTTGAAAGTCAGGCACAACCAGCGGATCGCGGCATTCCACTACCGTGAGCCCTGCCGTGGATCGGCCGACGAAGCCGGAGGACCCGGCAGTCGGCGGGGCCTGCAGGATCGCCCGCCACCACCACCGCCCATAGTCACCATCGTCACGTCGTCCTGAAGAACGAGGTCACCATGGAGCCACTGGAAGTCCCCTCTGCCGGGCACGCCGAAGTACGCATCTTGGCTGCGTCCCCCGAAGTCTCCCGTAGGGTCGCGGAGGTTCTCCGTCGTTGCTTCGCCTCCGTCGAGCAGCGCAGCTACCCGGCGGGCAGCGAGGGTGGGACCCGTCTCCACCTCACCGTGGACACCACCCGCCCGGCGGAGCCGGCCCGGTCCTGGCTGGTGACCAGTCAGTCCTCGGAGAACGACCGCGAGCAGACGGACGAGGTCTGAGCGTTCTCCTCACAGAGGTCGGCATGGCCCCTCATCAGAGGTGTGCAGGGCAGTGTTCACAACCCGCGCCTCACCGGGGCCCGTTCGACGTCCCAGCGGAGTAGCGTGAAGGCATCGAGAGTATTTCGCACACCGGCCTCCATGCCGGTGTCGTTCTCGGCGAGTGACGACACCGGGCCGAGCCTGTGGCAGCGGTCTGGAGACGGGTTCGCGCGATGTCCGCGACCACCGACCTTGCCCCGCTGCGGATGGTGCCCTTCAGGGTTCCGAGCACCCGCCTCGCGCTGAAGCCTATGAGCACGTCCCGACAGGGCCTGGACGGCGCCTGGTGGCCCCGATCGCGGAACCTGTCGGACGAACTGTCCGCTCTGGCCGACGTGCTGGATCCTCTGTGGGGACGGATCACCCGGATCGCCGTCAACCCTCAGTACTGGCCGGTCATCCCGCGCAAGCTGCCCGTCAACGGTCATGTGGTGAAGGTCGGTTGGTTCGCGCGGGAGCTGGACCCGTACAAGATCATGCTGCTGTCCTACACCGCCGGCCGGTGGGACCTGCTGGTGATACCGCCGGAGGTCAGCCCCCCGGCAGCCGCCCGGCTGATGGCCGCCGCGAGCGGCTCCGGCCCTCCTATGACCGCGAGCGAGCTCATGGCGACGGAACATGCCCTCCACGGCAGCCCGACGGTTATCGGGCACAGGTTCCTGAGCACAGGTTCCTGAGGAGGCGTGGGAGGGCAGGGAGGGCACTTCCTCGTGTCACCCGGCCACCCCGACCGGGCCGAGGCGACTGATCACAGGGATGTGACCGTGAACCTGATCGTTGCCGCGCTCCGGCCCCCGGCGCGACAACCGGACGGCGGCCGGCCCGAATACACCCACCGCCGCAGAACGGGCTGTTGGGACGACCTTGGCGGGAAGCTGCCGTATGGTGCTCCGTCTCGGCGAGGATGACCAGCGGCGGCCGGTGCTGTCTCAGGCAACCACAGCCGGCCAGGGTGGGCGAGGCCCATCGCGCAGCTTCGCCATACGGCCGGCACTCCCCGCGCACCGCTCACGATCAGATGGTGTCGTCGCCCGTGGCAGCGGCCATGAGCGGCTCGGCCGTATCGGGCGGGGTGTCGGGCGGTACGACCAGCAGGTCCCAGCGCCCCCGGCTGGGGGCCAGGAGGCAGACCGTGTCTGGGGCGGACATAGTGGTGGACCTGCGCAGGCGCACGACCTGGTTGAAGACGAGCATCCGGCCGGGGGTCACGGACCACGTCGCCCCGTTGACCGTGACACTGCTGATGTGTCCCCAGGCCTGCGGCAACCCGGCGAGCAACCGCGGGAGTTCCACCAGCAGGTCGTACGAGCGAGGCCACCACACTCCGTCGATGCGGCGCGGCATGCCGGAGCGGGGTGCGAGACGCAGACGGAGGAGGGGGGGCGAGGGAAGCGGGGGCTGCAGTGCGGTCGTCATGAAGGCTCCTGTCAACTGCCATGAGAAACGCGAGAAAAGGGGAAGGCCGGGTCCACACGCGGCGGGCGGCGACGCGGTCCGGTGCCGGCCAGCGGACGTCGTCACCCAGCCGAGGCGTTCGAGGAGGCGGATGACGGCGGCTGGACGGCGTTCGACGGGAGGGCCGCTGAAGGGGGTTCGGCCATGGACTTGGCGGAACTGAGCGACATGCGGAGCTCCTTGACCTCGGTGCGGGTGGCGCGGCCGGGGTCCGGGGCTGCTCCTGTGTGGACGGGTGGTTTGCTGCTCAGGGACGGTCAGGTGTTCTCGTTCGCATGCGTACGGTCCGTCGGCCGCCTGCTGGTCTCGATACGGGCGGCAATGGGCGCGAGGAGCGCGATGATTACGAGCGCGGGGAGTACGAGGGAGCCAGGGGCAGGCGCTGGCGCAGGTCCGTGGCTTTGAGGCCTGCCGGGTAGCTGCCGCCTTCGTCGAAGGCGAAGAACCAGCGGAGCGCATCGGCGACTTGTCGTGTCACTTCCGGGTACGGGGAGACGAATCGGACCTCGGCCGACGGCCCGTCGGGCAACGGAGGGGCTTCGGCGGTCATGGGGCGGAACCTGCCTCGAGCGCGAGCACCCGCTGTCGTGGAACCGCGAGGCCGAAACCGGCCTGGCACCGGCATACGAAGGGGCCTCGCTTGCTCCACCGTACTCCTGCCTGCCGCGAAAGGAGGCGGACCCGGCTCGCGCTGCCGGTCGCCGGGCGTCTCGCACCGCATCACGGGCGCCGCACGCCGCACACGGCACGCGGGTCGTGGTGATCCTGGCCGGGCTACGAGGCTTCCGTGGCGATCGGAAGCACTCGACCGGTACCGGTGTCGATGAGGATCTGCGCCGCCTGCGTGAGGTTGTCGGCGCGGACGGCCCTGGCCATCGCGTCGCGCGCCGCGTCGGGTGTCGCGTGCGGCGGTACCACGAGCAGGGAGAAGAGATCTTGATCGCCCCGGCTGATGAGGACGGTGTCGTCGCCGACCGGAGAGGAGTCGATGTGCACGACACGGTCGTCGATGATCAACCGCGTCGGCAGTTCTTCCCAGGCACTGGAGTCCAGGCCGACGCGCGTGACAGGCCCGAGGTGTTCGGTCACCGCGGCGATCAGGCTGGGAAGCTCGGCGCCGATGTCGCGGGACCGTGGCCACCACGCACCGTCGAGGATTCCCGCGCGGTCGTGTGTCGTTTGCAACCGCAGGATGGCTGTTCCGGGCCGGACGGCCTGGTGGATCGCGTCCGGCAGGAGCTTCGCCTCACGTGAGAGATCGGGGTCGGGCATCGTCATCGCCTGTCTGCGGGTTCGCCGGTTCGCCGACCGCCTGGGGCGATGTCGGCGTCACCGCCGGGGAAGCAGAGACGCTTCCTGGGTCCACGATACTCCGCACCGGCCACGACGAAGCTCGCCCGGACGCTGCCGCCCAATGCTCCGGTACTCGAGAAAATCGCTGGTCAACGCAGGTGCTCGGGGTCTGGCCCGGAGTACAGTGAATACCAGGAGTTCCTCGTACCCCAGCTGACTTTTCGTCGGTGCTCGGCGCGAGTGGCGGCAATCATGGCAACACTGCACGAGCGGAAGCACTACCGCGAAACGATCATGAAAACCCTGTACGAGGCCACGGAAGGCAATCGCCTCCTCGGCGTCACCGGGGCGAAGCTGCGTGACGACTTGGGGATCCCCGAGCAGGATCTGGCCGCGGCCTGCACATATTTGGTGGGCGAAGGGCTTATCACGGCCGACTGGACCCGGGGAAATGCACCCGCGATGGTCACGCTGACACATCAGGGGATTCGGCTCATGGAGGCCGATGAGGAGAAACGCGACTGACGCGACAGTGCCACTTCAGGACACCGGAGCCAGGGGCCGTATTGCCCGAAACCGCCTATGCCAGAAGGACGTTTCGGTCATACGATGACAAGTGGGTCGGCGCACGCTCACGTGCAAGGGCCCGGAAGGGCGGCCCCGGTGTGTATACGCCGGGGCCGTTGCACCACCGGCGGCGCGCAGACAGGGAGCGGGACATGATCCGTTCAGCCGACATCCGCGAGTGGCGCGACCATGACGTGGTCGACCCGAAGCAGCACAAGATCGGCATGCTCGAAGCCGTCTATGTGGACACGACCACCGACGAACCGGCCGTGGCCACCGTCAGGACCGGGCTTCCCACCCGCCAACGGCTGGTCTTCGTCCCCCTCGACGAGGCAGTCCTCGGGCCGGACTACGTCAAGGTCTCCTACACCAAGGGACAGGTACGGGACGCCCCATCGATCGGGACGGACGACGTACTGCCCGCCGAGCAGGAAGAAGCGATCTTCCGGCATTACGGCATGGCGTACCAGCCGGGCGCCAATGGCGAACGCAAGCTCGCACGCCGCTGACCGTCCAACACGTAGCACGCAGTACGGCGAGGAGGTGGTTCGGGTGATGGTGCTCTTCCTGCTGCTCGTCCTTGTGGCTGTCGTACTGGGAATCATCGGCTCGGCAGCGGACGGTCTGGGCTATCTGCTGGTCATCGGCATCGTGCTCTTCGCGGTCGCTGTGGCCGTCGTCGCGGTGCGAGGGTTCCGGCGCGCCGGGCGGCGTCCCGTCCGCTGACGACGACGGCGGCGGTGCCTGAGCTGTTCGGCAGGTGTCCTCGCGACGGTAGCCGGTGCCTCACAACGGTCCGTCGGACACTGGCCAGGCGGCGTCGGTCACCGGGACCTCCTGGTGATCCCGTCGGCCACCGAGCCGCCTCGGCCCCCGGCTCATGGCTGCGGCCACCGACCCGCGGCACCGCATCACCGCGAACGCTCTCATGGCCGCCGAGGACCACCGGACCGCCGCCGAGTACGACGACGCGTACGAACGGAGCTGTGAAGAAGGGTGGGAGTACGAGGGCGGTGCCCTGCCGAGTCGTCTGCGGCAACAGCGCCAAGGCGTAAGCGGCAGGGCGTCACACTCCTGATCCCGACACTCGATCGACCCCCTGTCCTGACGCCCGGTTTACCTCGTCGGCTCCTGCTGTCACCATGCCGAATCCGGGGATGTTCGTCCCACGGCCGGGAGAGGCTCGTATGACAGACGTGTACTTGCGCAGACTGTCCCGTTGGCAGGCCGAGCAGCAGCGGGACGTCGTCGCGGACGTCCACGTCACGGCGTACCGCGGTGCCGCGGGTGCCGAATACCGTGACCGCCAGAGCTTTCTGAACCGGTTCGAGCAGGATGTGCAACGCACCGACTTCGACATGGTGGTCGCCGACGCGGCGGGCTTGGTCGGCTGCGCCTACGGGTTCCGCGTGGCTCGTACCGGCGAGTGGTGGTCCGGCTTCCGGGACGAGCTGCCGACGGAGATCGAGGAACTCACGGCCTCGGGCCGGACCTTCCTGCTGGCCGAACTGATGGTGCTGCCGTCCCAACGGCGCCGCGGCATCGCGACCCGCCTCGGCGAGCGGTTGCTGGCCCGCCTCGACGCCGATCTGGTCGTCGCGGCCGTGGACCGGCCCGGCGAAGGCGGCCGGAAGACCGCGGCGGAGGGGACCTTGCGCGCCTGGGGATGGTCGAAACTCGGCGAACTCGGCCCTCGAATCGCTTCAGACGTTGGTTCCGGTTCGGATTACGGTGCCGGTGCCGACCGGGAGACGGCTGCCCGGGAGGTGTGGATCCGCAGGCCACTGCGATGATCCCGCGGCGTCCCGGGAGGCGAGGCCCCACCCAGCAGCGCTCCTCACCGAGTCGAGCGGTCGGTTGTCCGTACGACTTGCTCGGCCGGCGCCTCGGCCAGGGCTGGGCGGACGGAATCGCCCGCGTCCTCGGGTTCGATGTCGAGTGGCCGCCGGGCCGCCGCGCAGAGCGCGGGGTCAGCCGCCGGCCCGCGCCAGGGTCATGCCCGTCAGGGATGGAGCAACCCGGCTTGCCGGTCGTCCACGGCTGCGTGAGCGTAGGTGGTCGGACAGTGACGAGGAACGGAGAGGCGGAATGGTCGGTGTGCTCCGGCACCTGGCGCGGCCCGTCTGGCAGGGCGCCGGGCGGCTGACCACCCCGTTGCTGCCTGACGACTTTCTGGCCGTCGTCGATCCCCTGTGGTCGGCCAGGTGGCCGGCGGGCCGGGTGGAGCGGGTACGGGCGGAGACGGCGGACGCGACGACGCTCGTGGTGCGGGCGGGGCGCGGCTGGTCGGGGCATCGCGCGGCCGGGCAGTACGTGCCGGTGGGAGTGGGCATCGACGGCGCACTGCACTGGCGGACGTACTCGATCACGACCCCTCCGGACGGCTCCGGGCGTTTCGCGATCACCGTACGGGCGGTCCCGGACGGGCGAGTGTCCCCGCACCTGGCCCGCCGGGTCCGGCGCGGGGAGAGGCTGCGCCTCGGTCCTGTCCAGGGGGATTTCGTGCTGCCCGGCCCGCCGCCTCCGCGCCTGCTGTTCCTGACCGGCGGTATCGGCATCACTCCCGTGGTGGCCATGCTGCGCGCGCTCGCCGGGTGCACGGGCCGCCGTCCGGACACCGTGCTGGTGCACAGCGCGCCGGACGCCGACCGGGTCGTCTTCGGCGGTGAGCTGCGGGCGATGGCCACCCGCGAGAGCTGGTTGACGCTGCACGAACACCACACCCGCCAAGAAGGGCGGCTGGATCGGGTACGCCTGGACGCGCTGTGCCCTGACTGGGAGAAGCGCGAGAGCTGGGCCTGCGGGCCGGAAGGGCTGCTCGCGTTCGCCGAGCGGGCCTGGCGCGACGCGGATGCCCGGCACCGGCTGCACCTGGAACGGTTCCGGCCGCCGTCACCGGCCGTGCCCGGCAGGGGATCGGGCAGGCACGGCGGGCGGGTGTGCTTCACCCGCAGCGGTGTCGAGACAGACGCCGGCCCGGCCACGTCCCTGCTGAATGCCGGTGAGGCGGCGGGTGTCGTCATGCCCAGCGGCTGCCGTATGGGCATCTGCCGCAGCTGCCTCAGCCCGCTGTCCGCCGGCCGGGTCCGCGACCTGCGGACTGGCGACGTACACGGCGAACCGGGCGATGTGATCCAGACCTGCGTGTCGGCCGCCTGCGGCCCCGTACACCTCGACCTGTAGAGACCACCCGCGCACATCGACCTGTAGAGACATCTGTCGAGGCTCGATGCCTGTCGGGCCTCGAGCCCTTGGGAAGGGAGAACCAGTGGCCGCTGCGCTTGCTCTTGCGCCGTCCGAAGCCGACGCCTTCGGGCAGGAACTGGACCGCATCCGCGCCGAGGTGCTGGCCGAGCGCGGCGCCGAGGACGCCCGCTACATCCATACCCTCATCACCGTGCACCGCGCCCTGGAGGCCGGCGGCCGGGCGGCCCTGGCGGTTTCCCTGCTCCCGCCCGCCTGGCCGGCCGGGGCGGCGATGCTCACCACCGCCAAGATCCTGGAGAACATGGAGCTCGGCCACAACATCCTGCACGGCCAGTGGGACTGGATGCGCGACCCGGCCATCCACTCCACCACCTGGGAATGGGACTTCCCCACCCCGGCCGCCGCCTGGAAGCACACCCACAACGACCTGCACCACACCTGGACCAACGTGGTGGGCCGCGACCGCGACCTTGGCTACGTGGCCATGCGGATGAGCGAGGACCAGCCCTGGCACCCCGTCCATCTCCTCCAGCCCCTCTACGGCGGGCCGCTGCTGGCCCCGGTCTTCGAGTGGGCCATCGCCCTGTACGACCTGGAGCCCGAGGCCGTCGTCCAGGGTCGCAAGTCCGTGCGCGCGTTCCTGGGCGACCTCGCCGGGATGGCCCGCAAGGGCGCACGGCAATTCACCAAGGACTACGTCCTCTTCCCGCTGCTGGCCGGCCCGTCCGCCCTGCCCTGCCTGCTCGGCAACCTCACGGCCAACCTCACCCGCAACATCTGGGCACACACCGTGATCTTCTGCGGCCACTTCCCCGCCGGCGCGGAATCCTTCACCGAGGACGAGATCGAGGGCGAGTCGCGCGGCGAGTGGTACGTACGGCAGGCCCTCGGCTCGGCGAACATCGAAGGCGGCCCTCTCCTGCACATCCTCACCGGCAACCTCAGCCACCAGATCGAGCACCATCTCTTCCCCGACCTGCCCAGCAACCGCTACGGCCAGATCGCTCCCCAGGTGCGCAAGCTGTGCGAGAAATACGGCATCCCCTACACCACTGGCCCGCTGCTGCGGCAGTACGCCTCCACCTGGGCGCGTATCTGGCGTCTGGCGCTCCCATAACACCCCCGTACCAGCCGGTTCACCGACGCACGTAGCTGACGGTCACGGTGGCAGTCCTGCCGAGTCTCGACGCGGGCCTGTTGCGGACATGGGCGCTCGATCGGGGCGACCGGGGAACACAGGGCGAGGAGGGCCCCTGGCTGGGCGTGCGCGGCGCGGGCCGACCGCCTCAGCCGCACAGCCCGTCCAGTCTGCGCCGGGCCGGAGATCCAGGATCGGTCCCTACGACGTCACTCCACGTGCCGGCGAGCGTCGGTCCCCCCGGTATCACCGTGACGCCAGCGCCCGGTTCGGTGGGCAGGGACCATAGGACGGGGCATACGCTGCAGGAGGGGGCGTTTGTGAAAGCGCTGCGCTTCGACCCCAGACGTCTGAAGCGGCGACCTCGTTCATCCTCAGCGCGCCGCCCTGCAGGAGGTACGCCATGGATCACAAGCCATTGCCCTCCGCGGACCGCGCCGAGGTCCATACCATCGCGGCGACGCCGGAGGCCGCTCGTCACGTCGCCGAAGTGCCCGCCGCTGCTTCTCCTCGACGAGCAGCGCAGCCACCCCGCCGGCGGCGAGGGCGCAACCCGTCTGTATCTCACCGTCGACACGACGCACGCCGCGGAGCCTGCACGGTCCTGGCCGGCAACCAGCCAGTCGTCCTTCGAGGACCACCAATATTCGGACGAAGCGTGACAGGACAGTGAAGGCCGCAGAAGCCCAGCCCCACATCCGCGCCCGCACCGCGGCCCCCACCCGGAGAACAACAGCCATGGCGACACTGCGTGAACGCAAGACCTACCGGAAGAGGGTCATGAATTCTGTGTACGAGGCCGTCGAACGCAATCGCCCGGAGGTCAGCGGAGCCACACTCCGCGACAAGCTTCGTATACCCGACGAGGACCTGTCCGCAGCCTGTGCCTACCTGGCCGGCGAGGGCCTGATCACCGTCGACTGGACATCGCACAAGACACCCGCGACCGTCTCGCTGACCCATGAGGGCATTCGGTTCATGGAAGAGCGGGAAGAACGCGACTGAAACACAGGGAAAGCATTCTGCCGTCACGGCCACCCGCTCAATGGCACCAACAGCGATTCGCACGCAGCAGTAGCAGCAGAAGCCAAGTCCCTTTGGCAGCGGACGCTTCGGCGCGGGGAACTTCGCCTCAGAGGGGAGGTCGTCGGCCCGAACATCCGGCCCATGTCCTCCGAGTTGTACCGCCGCATTCCCCCACCTGTGCTCGGCTGCCAGACAGCAACAACCGCAGACCCGCTCAGTACACATCCGCAACCACGCATCTCACTCGGTCACTCAAGGCGCTGCGGCAGACGCCCCTGAGGATCCGCCAACCCCTCCCAGACCACTTGGTCCGGTGCCGTGCCCACAGCGTGCCCGTAAGGGCGGACAACCACGGTCACCAGCGATGCGATCCGGCCTGCGCAGCGGCGCCGACGCAATGAAGCCGCGCAGGTCAACAGCCATGCAGCCACGCAAGCGCCATCGCTTCCCAAGCTGAGAGCGCGAGTTCGATTCTCGTCACCCGCTCCACTTTGAACCCCCAGGTCATTGACCCGGGGGTTGTTTGTTGTCTAGTTCAGTTCGGCGCTCTCCGAGCACCTGCTTCAGAGGCCCTGACCGTGATCGAGCTGAATCGACGGATCCCTGCTCACCTGCGACGAGCCGATCGTCACGTTCGATGACGAGGAAGACACGCCTGATCCCGTGATCCCGCAGGCACGTCGGCGGGCCCGTAGCCGTCGACGTCGAGGACAGCGAGCGATCCGTCAGACCAAGACCCTCATCCAGGTCCAAAGCACTCGGAATCGAGGCTTGGCCAGGGTTGATGAGATCGTCATGCCCGTGGGTCGGCGCACCCTGCTGGTCTTCAGTCACCGCTGCTGCCAGGCCCTCTCATCTTCGGATAACTGGGTCTTCGATCTTGAGCGGTGCGCCTGCTCGGGGCCTCCGACGTTTCGTTACGCTCGGTGAGGGCATTTGGTGGCTGCTGCCGGGGCCGCAGGCGCGCCGGGACTCCGGGGCACGACACGGCCATGGTCCGCTTTCCGTGACTACGGGTACAGCTTCTCGCCCTTCGCCAGCATCGCTACGTACTTCTCGATCCGGCGCGCCCGGGTCTCGGCCTTCTTGGCGTCCTGGATCCGGTACAGGATCGCGTAGCGGTTCTGCCGGTCCAGTGTCTCGAAGAACTCCGCCGCGCCCGGGTCGGCGGTCAGGGCCGCCGCGAGGTCGTCCGGCACCGTGGCGGTCTTCGCACCGTCGTAGGCCGCCTCCCAGCGGCCGTCCGCCTTGGCACGGTCGACCTCGGCCTGCCCCGGCGGACGCATCCGGCCCTGCTCGATCAGGGCGGCCACCTTGTCCCGGTTGACCTTGGACCACTTGCTGCGCGGCTTGCGCGGGGTGAACCGCTGGAGCCACCACTGATCGTCGAACTTGGCCTTCTGGCCGTCGATCCAGCCGTAGCAGAGTGCCACGTCGAGCGCCTGGGCGTAGTCCAGCGCGACGATTCCGGGGCTCTTCTTGCGAAGCCTGAGCCAGATGCCCCGCGAGACGGCGTGGTTCTCACCGAGCCATGCCTCGAACGCCTCGGCGGATGCGAATGCGACCATCTCCAAGTCCTGAGTCACCCCAGCAGCGAACCACACCCGGCCGATTGTCATGACGTATTCGGGTACGGCCCCGGATGCGGGATGCCCGTGGGCCTGCGTGATCATCTCTGTTCTCGACGCAGAACGATCATGCAGGAGTCACGGGCTTGGTCAACGATACGACGTTGCTGCTCGACCTCGACGGGGTGTCCGTCGCGCGGGTTGAGTGGCTGGCCGACGGAAGGCGCCGAGTTCACCTGGTCACGGCCGACGAGAGGGCCAGGGCCTGCCCGGCCTGCGGGGTGTTCGCCACCCGGGTGAAGGGCTCGGCGGTGACCCGGCCGCGCGATCTCCCTTACGGCGCGAGCGGATTGGAGTTCCGCCGGCACAAGGCCGCTGGTGGTGCCGCGAGGCCGACTGCCCTCGCCGGTCCCACGGGATCTGCATCTGTCCTGGCGACCGCGAGCGGGTCGGTCTTCTCGCGCGTCCCTGGGATTTCGGAAGCTGGTTGACGCCGAGGGCCTGGCCAGTGAGGGAAGTAGGTGCCGGACCTGTGCTGGGAGACGGCGAGTTCGACGGTGCCGGCGCGGGTGTCCCACTCGCGGGGGCGGTATCCGTTGCGGTGGTTGACGCGTTCGTCGCCCGGTCACGGCCGCCCGTCCATCACCGGGTTGGAGTTCTTCTCCAGCGCGCGTTCCGCCGCCGACCGCGTACGAGGCATCCAGGACATGCGCCTGCTCTTCGGCTGGGTGCCGGTCGACAACCGCACTTACGACCGCGCCTGACGGGGCCAGGAAGTCCTCACCCAGCGCGGACAGCACCGCAGCGCCGGGGCCGCCGACCTCGTGGTGGCCGCCACGGCCGAGTTGCGGGGACTGACGGTCGGCTCAGCGAGGCGCGCGCCGGTCCGCCACGCACGTGAGGTGATGCTTCGAGTCCCGACAGCCGGCCTTCGCGAGTTCCCGTCCACAACCTGTGGGGAAAAGCATTTCAGGTGACGTCGTGGACGTTGTGTTCAAGCAGGTCGGTTGCGTGCCGGGCGATGGCCCGGTAGTCGGCATCGTCGTGGAGAACGGCCAAACCATGGTGGGCGGCGGTGGCGGCGATGACGAGGTCCACAGCCGAGGCGCTGCGATGCTCCCCGGCCTGGGCCATACGGTGTTGCACGAGCTGATCCAGCGCCCCGCGTTCTTCGGTACCGCCGCATCGGGATAGAGGTCGGTGAACATCTCCGCGATCTCGTCGTACTCGCGGCCGTTCCGGGCGCTGTACAGGAACTCGGCTCGCTGTACGTAGCAGGATGCGATGGTCCCGGCATCGATGGCGTCATGCCAGGCCACTTGCAGTTTTGGGTCCCGGAGCAGCCGGACCAGGCCGGACGTGTCGAGCAGGTAGATCACCGGCTGTGCTTCTCCGCCTGGTGCAGGCGCTCGGCGTCCTCGACGGCACCCCATTCGCGCGCACGCTCGAAGTGGCGGCTGATGCGCGCCGCACGTTCCTGCTGCTCGGCGTAGAAGTGCAGAGCGAGATTGACCGCTTCCTTCTTGGTCCTGACCTTGGACAGAGCCATGACCCGTTCCAGGGCATCGTCATCGATGTCGATCTGGGTCACAGACATGTGGCACCTCCCACACAATGTTGGTGATGTACATAGAAGAGTATGGTCACCAACATTGACGGTGCCGCATCTGAACGTCGGATCTGCGATCGCGACGGACGCTTCAGATCAGTCCGGCAGGCGAGGCCCGCCGGTAGGCTCGAAGGAGCGCGAGTTCGATTCTCGTCACCCGCTCCATGACTAAGGCCCAGGTCAGTGACCTGGGCCCTTTTGCGGTCCGTAGTGATCAGCGCAGCCCTCAGAGGAGTGCCCGGCACGGACCGTCGTGTCCTTGAGTCTTGAGCATGACCACGGGGCCCGGTTCACGTGTACGGCCGACCTCCCCGTACCCCCGGCATCCCCGACTGTGCCGGCATCGACCGAAGCGTTCCCCACCGGGTGGTGCTTGCCGCCCCGCTACGCGAAGCGGGCCCTGATCGGGAGAAAGTAGGCCTGTCTCCGAGTCAGACCCGTTGTCGGAGGGTGTCGTTGCGACCTCGGGCCGGCCCCTCCCGGGGTACCCGCCCGAGGCTCATCGGACGTAATTCGCCGCTTTGGTGGCGCCGTTGAGCAGGTACTCCAGTGGTCCGCGGCGGAAAAGGCGAGACCAGATCGCCGCGAACAGGGTGGCCCCGACGATGAACCAGAGCAGCAGCGCGGCGGAGGCGGACTGCGGCGGGGTGGCCGCTTCGCCGGGCAGGGCGAGGATGACCAGGATGTGGGCCACGTAGAGGGTCAGGGACATCGTGCCGACGGCGATGATCGGAGTTGCCAGCCGGCGCAGCCGCGGCAGGCGGTCCAGCGCCACCGTCAGGCACAGGAGCACGGTGATCGCGATGCCGATGCTGCCGATGAGGTCGAACGTGGAACCGGTGTGCGGCTCGGCTGCCAGCAGCCACCATGCGTCGGGGCCCCACAGCTCACCACCGACCGGCATGTCGAAGGATCCCGATGCCGATCCTGACGCCATGCCGGGGTCCTTCATGGCACCGGGGTCCTTCATGGCAGCCATCTTGGCCGTGATCTTCTGAGCGCCGCCGGACAAGCGGAGTGCCAGCCACGAGACGCCGTATCCGAACCCGATCAGCGCGGGACCGACCACGGCGAGCCGCCGCTGCACCGCACCGGAGGTCAGATCCAGTCGGCCCAACGCCATGCCGGTGACCACGAACGTCATCCAGGTGATCGCCGGGTAGAGGCCGGTGAGCAGGAGGTCGAGTACGCCCACGCCGGAGAGTCGCGCGATCGGGTCGTACGAGTCGATGGTGTTCACGATCGACTCGTTGAGCAGTGCCTTGAGGCCGAACGCCAGCTGCGGCGTGAGGACCGCGAGCGCGACCGCGGTGATCGCGAGCGTCCTGGCCCGCAACCGCAGCAGGGGCAGGGCCAGCAGGAAGTACAGCGCGTAGAAGTTGAGGATTCCGGCGCCGCCGAAGTTGGTCATCGCCAGCGCGCTGCCCAGCACCAGCAGGATCACGGCCCGGATCACGATCCGGGCCTTCGCCTGCCGGCCGGCCAGTCCGGTCTTCGGCTCGCGGCGGCCGGCGATCAGCATCAACGAGAACCCGGCGAGGGTGGCGAACAGCGCCGACGCCCGGCCGCTCGCCAGGCCCAGGAACCAGTCGCCGACGCCGCCCCCGGGCGTGGGGAAGGGGCCGACGTGCACGGCGAACATTCCGAACACGGCCAGTGCACGGGCGAGGTCCACCCCGACCAGCCGTGCCATCGGCGTCGGCCGTTCCATCGGCGTGGCGGACTCGGGTGCGGAACGCACTGTGGCGGGTGCGGATAAGGAATGCGCCGTGGCGGACTCGGGTGCGGATAAGGAACGCGGAGGCGCCTTCTTGGCGCTGTCGATCTCAGTCACTGGGACGACGTTGCCGGAGCGCGGGGGCGGTCAACCATCCGACGGGCTTCGGGAGGTGCCCCGCCGATCGGCCGACCGGCCCCCGCCGATCGACGGGGGCCGACGTCACCTGAACGCTGATCAACGTCTACCGCACTTGGCTTTCCGGCCCAGGCGAGGGCGCGCTGGTCGTCCCCTTCCGGCTTCGAGTGCGTCCGCCGCCCTCGGCTGCGGGCCGCCATGACATAGAATTAATTATCTCTGGAAGATAGTTCTTTGGAAGATGAGTGATGGCCGATCTGAAGCTGCTGTACCGGGAGCTGGTCTCGCTGGAGATCGAGCTGTGGAATGGCATCGAGGGGCGGTTGCGTGCGGAGTACGACCTGCCTCTGACGTCGTTCGAGGTGCTGCACCTGCTGTTGCGTCGGCCCGGGCCGCGTATCCAGGACATCGCCGAGGAGTTCTCCATCACGGTGGGCGGCACGAGCAAGGTGGTCGACCGTCTGGAGTCGGCGGGCTTGTGTGAGCGGCGGGCCAATCCGAACGACCGTCGTTCCTCGATCGTCGAGCTGACGCCTGAGGGGCGGAAGCTGGTGGACAGGGCGGTGAAGGTGTTCGAGGACGAGCTGGAGCTGCGTATCGGGTCAGTGATTCCCGAGCAGTCCGTGCGGGAGGTGACCGCCGTCCTCAGTGCGCTGCGGACAGCCGGACGTGCTCTGGACGCGGAGCGGAAGACCGCGGGGTAGACGCCGGTGCCGGCGACGCAGTCGCCGAAGCAGCCAGGTCGCTCGATCTCGTGGGCCACGACAGTTCCCAAGTTCCCATACGGCTTTGGGTGGTTGGTGCGGGGCGGGTTATCGGGCGAAGTCGAGGCGGTCGGCCAAGCCGGCCTCGGTGAAGGCGGTTTCGATCTCGGCCCGGCCTTCCTTGAAGTGGGCCCAGCTGTCGAAGTGGGCGGGGACGACCCGGCGGGCGCCGAGCGTCTTCGCGGCCTCGGCGCCCTGGGCGCTGTCGAGGGTGAGCAGGGCGTTGTCGAAGGCGAAGGGCATGCGGGCGCCGCCGAGGAAGAGGATCGCGGTGTCGACGGGAGCGAACTTCTCGGCGATCTCCTCGACGTGCTCCAGGGCGGCGTTGTCGCCGCTGACGTAGACCGAGGGCAGGTCGTCGGAGGTGAGCAAGAAGCCGATGACGTCACCGGTGACCGGTTCACAGCCCACGGGGCCGTGCCGGGCGGGCATGCCGGTGACGGTCACGGTTCCGCCGTCCGGCCGCTTGAGCTCGGCGGTCCGCCAGAAGGCGAGGCCGCGGGCGTTGCCACCCAGGCGGCCGGCGCCGCTGACCGTGGTGAAGACGACCGGCACCTCGGGCAGGAGGGCACGGCCTGCGTTGTCGAGGTTGTCGTCGTGCTCGTCGTGGGAGAGCAGGACGGCGTCGATGCGGCCGAGGTCGGCGGCAGTGACCGGCGAGGGGTCGGTCTTGACGAGCTTGTGGTCGCCGGGGAGTGGCATGGGGTACTCGCCGGGCGGGTCGAAGGTCGGGTCGGTGACGAACCTGAGTCCCCCGTACTCGAAGAGGGCGGTGGGGCCGCCGTAGACGCGGACGGGGATCTTTTCGCTGACGCCTGACATCAGGGGAGCCTCCTGGTCGGGGGAAACAGTGGTACGTGGCCCTCCAGCGCGCTCCGGCGGGAGGCAGGGCTGAATCCAGGCAGTGACCACCACCCCGCGGACCTCGCGAGGCCCCGGCCGAGAACCCGGGCAGGGACGGCGGACCCTGAACCGGCCCGGTGACGCCCAGCAAAGCATTTACATTCCATGGAAGCAACTTCCATAGATTATTGTTCCCCGTGTATGGGTTCGGTGGTCTTCGGCCGTCCGACCCTTCTTGGACAGCACAGGAACCCGGCACGTCGGACGCGGACGGCCGGGCCGGCAGGAAGGAAGCGGTCATGGAGCCGGTCGAGATCGAGGCGAAGACCCTGATCCAGAAGTCGAAGACCCCGTCGAACGACTACGTCATCAACCCATACACCGGCTGCGTGCTGGGCTGTGCCTACTGCTTCGCCAGCTTCGCCGGGCGCCAGTTCGGCCGGTCGGTGAAGGAGTGGGGCGACTACCTGTACGTGAAGAAGAACGCGGTCGAGCTCGCCCGCAAGGAGCTGGCGAAGATGCCGGAGGACAAGCGGCGGGGCACGATGCTGCTCAGCTCGGTCACCGACCCCTACCAGGGCCACGAGACGAAGTACCGGCTCACCCGCGGCATTCTGCGCGAACTCAAAGCGGTCGAGTACCCGGGCCTGGTCCGCATCCTCACCAAGTCACCTGTCGTCACCCGCGACATCGACCTGCTCACCAGCCTGCCCCGCGCCGAGGTCGGCATGTCCGTGACCACCACCGACGACAAGGTCAGCCGCTGGCTGGAGGTACGCGCCCCGCTCGCCTCCCGCCGCCTGCGCACCCTGGCCGAACTCAAAGAGGCAGGCATCCCCACTTACGCCTTCGTCGGTCCGCTCCTGCCCCACTTCGCCACCCAGCCCGAGCTCCTGGACGACCTCTTCGGCCGGCTCGTCGACGCGGGAGTCGGTGAGGTGTTCATGGAGCACATCAACCTCAAGCGGTACATCCGCGAGCGCATGGACCAGGTCCTCGCCGACGAGCCCGAAGACGTCCGCGAGGCGTACGTCCAGGCGCGGACGAAGGAGCATCGCGAACAGCTCGACGCGATCGTGGCGGAGCTGCTGGACAAACACGGTCTGCGGCTGCGCTTCGAGGAGGTCGTCCACCACGACGACAACGACTCCCTGCGGCAGAGGCTCGCATCCTCGGGGTGACCACGTCCGCACCACCGGGGGGGGCCGTGCCGCACGGACGGGCGGGCGGCGCGTGGCGGCGGTCCTGGTGTTGCTCGCGCCTGACCTGTCTGAAGGTGCGTCAGCAAGAGCCTCAGGCACCTATTCACCCGACCTATCGAGCCTTCGCATCCTGCACCTTGGTTGCTTGATCCTCAAGCTTGGATGTGTCATCAGCTGTGATCGCGAGGCTTCTGTCGACCCTCTAGACACACCCTGCACTGAAGCCCCTTAATAGGTCCGATGTCACTCCGGCGAAACACACGCCGTGCGGGTGGCCTTTCTCTTGCCCTCCGTCCGTGCCTCCGGCACCCAGGCCGACGTCGGCTGCCACCTGGGACGTCGCCGCCGCAGCCAATGCCATCGATCCACAGGAGTGGGCCATGTCCTCATCAAGAATGAATCGCCGTACGTTTCTCGGCGCCGCGGGTGCGGCAACCGCCGCGACCGCCCTGCCGATCGTCCCCGGCTTCTCCGGCCTTCTGTCGCAGGCGGCCGCCGCGGACACACAGACCAACCTGAGCAAGATGGTCGACATGCGGTTCGGCATGTTCAACCACTTCAGCCTGGGCACGTTCACGAACCAGGAGTGGGCCGAACCCAACCAGAGCCCCACCCTTTTCGCTCCCCCGAGCGTCAACTGCGCACAGTGGGCCGACGCGGCGGCTGCCGCGAAGATGAGCTACGGCATCCTGACCACCAAGCACCATGACGGCTTCGCCCTGTGGCCGAGCGCCCATGGCACCCAGAACGTCGCGAACAGCCCCTACAAGCAGGACGTGGTGCGGGCGTACTGCGACGCCTTCCGGGCGAAGGGGCTGAAGGTCGGGTTCTACTACTCGATCTGGGACCGCACCTTCGGCGTCGAGGCATGGGAGAGCCGGCACAAGGTGTCCGGGCTCGAAATCACCGATGCCATCCAGCCGGGCGACATGACCTTCATGCTCGGTCAGATCACCGAGTTGCTCACCAACTACGGCACGATCGATATGTTCATGACCGACGGTTACGCATGGCAGATGGGGCAGCAGGCCGTCTCGTACCAGAGGATCCGTTCGCTGGTGAAACAGCTGCAGCCGGACTGCGTCATGATCGACATCGGCGGACTGACCGAGCCCTTCCTCAGTGACGCGATCTTCTTCGAGGAGCCGCTGGGCATCACGGCGCCGGCGGGCAACACCTACGCCGGAATGCAGGGGCAGACCATCAGCAACGGCTGGTTCTGGCACCCCTCTACCCCGACCGAGAGCCTCATGAGCAAGTCGGCGATCCTCTCCCACCTCACCGACCTGGAACCCAAGTACACCTCGTTCATCCTCAACTGCCCGCCCAACCGCAACGGCCTGCTGGACACCAACATCGTCAACCGCCTCGCCGAGGTCGGCGCCGCATGGAGCCCCGACACCTCCCGGCCGCCGCTGCCCACCCAACTGCTGCGCGCCGAGCACCCCGTCACACCGGTCAACGCGTATGCGACCGCCTTCCACACCGGCGAGGGACCGCTCCACGCCATCGACGGACTCAGCGACGTCCGCTACGAGACCTGCTGGTCGACCTGGAGCCTGTCGCTGCCGCAGTCCATCACCATCGACCTGGGCGGCGTGTGGAGCAACGTCTCTACCCTGGAGTACCTGCCCAAGCAGTGGAACCGCAGCAACTCCACCGACGGCGACATCACCTCCTGCACCATCTCCACCAGCACCGACGGGGTCACCTTCACTCAGGTCGCCACCGGTACCTGGGCCGGCAACGGCAAGACCAAGCTGGTGGAGTGGCCCGCCCGCAACGTGGGCTTCGTTCGGATCCGGGTCAATGCGGCCACCGGCGGTTACGCCAACATCGGCGGCCTCCGGATCGGCGGCCGGACGGCCAAGCCCGCGCTGGTGTCCACCACACTCCCCGGCGACGGCACCGTCTACCGGCTGGTCGCCCGGCACAGCGGCAAGGTCGCCGACGTGGAGGGCGCGGGCACCGCCAACGGCACCAGCGTCCTGCAGTGGCCATGGCTCAACCGGGCGAACCAGAAGTGGACCTTCACCAGCACCGGCGACGGCTACTACAAGATCAAGGGCGTGGCCAGCGGCAAGCTCCTGGAGGTCGCAGGCCTCTCTCGCGCGGGCGGCGGCAACGTCGGCATCTGGAAAGACGCCGACGCCCCCCAGCAGCACTGGGCCGTCACGCCCACCGGTGACGGAAACTACCTCCTCATCAACCGCTACAGCGGGCTCTCCCTCGGCGTCGACGAGGGCAGCACCACCGACGGAGCCAACGTCGAGCAGCAGCCGTACGCGTCACAGACGCGGCAGCAATGGCAGATCATCGCGTCCTGACCTGACCAGCCCCGCTCCTTCAGGGATGACCTGACCTGCGCTACGAGTTGCGCCAGACCGTGCCGCGGCGCTCGTACTCCAATACGGTCTCGACCTGGTTGGCGAACTGCGCGCCCAAGAACCGCTCGACCAGCCAGACCGCGCCGTCCAGGCCGGAGGTGATACCACCGGTCGTGACGAGGTCGCCGTCATCGACCACGCGCGCGTTGACCACCTTCGCGCCCTGTGCGGCGAGTGCGGCCCTGGTGTCCGAGTGGGTGGTGGCCGGCCTGCCGCGCGTGAAACCGGCCGCCGACAAGGCCATCACGCCCGTGCAGACCCCGAAACGCGGACGCCTGCAAGAAAGTACGACGTTCCATGGATTAATTACCTCCCAGTGAGAACTCTCTGCTCACTGGTCGGCTCGGCCCCACCGGTAGTTCCCGGCGCTGTTGTGGAGGGTTTACCGGCGATGTCGAGTTCAGCCGGGATCAGTCGAGTACTGCCTGCTGGGGTCCTATACTCACCATCGGTAACCAGTCGCCTCCACGTAACCGATGAGGGGATGTCACGCATGCCACAACTGCCGGCCTTCGACGTCATGACGGCGACCTGCCCGTCCCGCACCTCGCTCGTTCGCATCGCCAACAAGTGGACGGCCATGGTGGTCATCGCCCTCAGTGCCGGCCGCATGCGCTTCCGCGAGCTGCGCGCCACCGTCGACGGCATCAGCGCCAAGGTCCTCACCGAGACCCTCCGGGACCTTGAACGGGACGGACTCGTCACCCGGCACGTGTACGCGGAGGTCCCGCCCAGGGTCGAGTACGAGCTCACCGCACTGGGTCGCACCCTGCACGCCCCGCTTCAGGCATTGGGCAGTTGGGCCGAGGACCACATCACCGAAGTGCTCGCGGCACGCGAGAGCTACGACGCCCGCCAGTGACTGTGACTGGTCACCAAAGGTAAGCGGGCGGCGTCCTGAACTCGCGCCCGGAGTCGTACCGGAGTCGAGAGATCCTGCCGCCGGTCGCCCGGCGACCCACGCAACAAGCCGTCCGGCACGGTAGCGCAGTGCCGGACGGCTTCTGTCTGGGAAGGATGCGGGCGGCCTACTGTCCCCAGAAGGCGTCCTCGGCGACCTGGTCGCCGGAGAACAGCCACATCTCGACGATCTTGTCGTCCTTGAGGCGCAGGACATCCACGCCGTCCATGCTCATGGAGGCGTCATCGCGCCGGCCGGCGAAGTGGATGGAGGCGGCCACCATGTCGCCGTTGCCCATCAGGGTGTGGACCGTGTCGATGGCGAAGGAGCCCTGGCTGGCCTCCATCATCCCGCCGAGCATCGCGAAGACGGCGTCGCGCCCCTTGTGCTCACCGGAGAACCGGTTGGCGCCCGGCTGGTGCCAGACGATCTCCTCGGCCAGGAGCTCGCCCACCTTGGCCAGGTCGCCCTTCTGCACGGCCTGGAAGTACTCACTCGCGATGTCGACGTGCTTGCTGGTCATGACAACACTCCTTACGCCCCTGACGTAGAGGCGGTACGCCTTACCGTTACGGGTTCACCTGCGCTGCACCTCCATACTCACCATCAGTAACCAGTCACCTCAACGTAACCAATGGGGTGGCGTGACACACGTCACACACCGCTTCGGCGCGTGCTATGCCACACCGATGTCGGTCAGCCACTGGATCGCGGTCCGGGGAGTGATGCCCAGCAGTTTCTGGGCGGAGCGCTCGGGAGCGATCGAGCGGTCCGGCAGCGCTTGCATGGCCTGGTAGCCGCCCGCGACGTCCGCGGCGGGGCCCTCCCCGAGCAGGGGCGCGAGGGAGGCGCGGAAGGCGTCGGGGGTGATCGCCTCGTAGGACACGTTCCGCCCGAGCCGGGTACCGAACGCCTCGGCCAGTTCCTGTCCGGTGATGGCCGGGTACTGCCCGACGGAGACCACACCGGTGACATCCGGCTGCCCGAACAGCGCGGCGGCGACGTCGGCGATGTCCAGGTGCGAGGCCCACGAGACGCGGAAGCCGACGGGGAGCGGATAACGCAGCACGCCCTGCTCGCGGACCGCGTCGACCACGTGCGGCATGAGCAGGTTCTCGAAGAACAGCCGGGGCTCGATCACCGCGTAGGACACGCCGCTGTCCGCCAGCCCGCCGGCCAGCATCGCGACCGCATTCCCGGCCGTGCCGTCCTGATCGCCGCTACCGGGGCCGTCGACGACGAAACCGCTGGTGGAGAACACCACGCGGGCTGGCCGGGCCGCGCGGACGGCGGTGACGACGTTGCGCGCGAAGGCCTGGCGGTCCTCTTCCGCGACGATGGGCAGGTGGACGAACACCCCCTCGGCGTCACGGTAGATCTCGGTCAGGCCTTCGGCGGAGGAGTAGTCGGCGGCCACCACGCGCGCGCCGACGACGGTGGCCTCCGCATTGCGGGTCAGGGCCACGACGGGCTTGTCCGCAGCGGCGAGGGCGGCGACGACGGGGGCGCCTTGGGCGCCGGTGGCGCCATGAATCACGTAGGTCATGCGTTCCATTAGTGCATGGGATGCATCGGTTACATCAACTGCACTAATGGGCTACGCTCAAAAAATGAACAAGCTCTGCGATCACAAGTGCGGGGTCTCCCGGTTCCTCACCCTGCTCAACGGTCCGTGGGCCACGCTGATCGTGCGGGAACTCCTCGCGGGCCCCAGGCGGTTCACCGAGTTGCGTGACGCTCTGACCGGCATCAGCCCGCACACTCTCACCAGCCGGCTGCGCCAGTTCGAGGAGAACGGCATCGTCACCCGCACCGCGTACGCCGAGATCCCGCCGCGCGTCGAGTATGCGCTGACTCCTGTCGGCGAGGGACTGCGCGAGGTCCTCGAAGCCATGTCCGCCTGGGCGCTGTCGATCCCGGATCCGGTTCCTGACGCCGTGTCGTGAGACGGGCGCGTATGTCAGCCCTCCTCGAAGTGACTCGGTCTGCCGTTCCGGTGGACCAGGCGGCCGAGCCGCTCCGCCCTCGCCCGCGGCATGAGCGTCCACCTGCCGTCGGAATCGCGTAGGGCGGCTGAGTGCCAGGGGGTGGTCCAGGCGTCGGGTGCGTCGAGGAGGCGGATGCCGAACTTGGCGGCGCCGATGGGCTGGGGGTGGATGGACAGGCGTACGGCGCGGGGGTGGTGCTCGGCGATGAGGTCGCCCCAGGCGCGGCTGCGCTGGATGACGCCGTAGGCGCGTCTACGGCATTCGCGCCGAGCGCGGCGGCGACCGCCCGCGCCGGTGCCTCCCGGTCGCCGGTGGCGAGCACCGGGCGCACACCGAGGCGCCGCAGCCGGTCCACGGCCCGGTAACTGCCGGGGCGTACGACGTCCCCGACCTCGATCAGCGCCTCGGCGACCCCGTCGACACGGACCAGGACGGGGGTGTTGACGCCGGCCTCCGCCGCCCGCGGTGCGTCGGTGAGGGCGGCGGGCAACTCGCCGTCCGGCGCGAGGACTTCGACCAACCGCCCTTCGACCTGGCCGCGCACGCCCTCGCCCGCCGTCGCGGCGAAGCCACTCACCTCCGGCAGAGTGCCTTCCGGCGGCGTGCCCTGCCCGGTCAGGGCATCACCCGACGCTCCAACACGGTCGCGCGGGGACACCCCCGTGGCGTACGCGACGATCGCCCGGCCCAGCGGGTGCTCCGAGCCCTGCTCCACCGCACCGGCCAGCCGCAGCACCGCCTCGCGCCCAAGCCCGTCCGGCACGGCCGTGACCCGGGCGACGGTCATGTGGCCGGAGGTGAGGGTGCCGGTCTTGTCGAGCACGACCGTGTCGATGTGCTGCAAGCCCTCCAGGGCCTGCGGGCCCCGGACCAGGACACCGAGCTGCGCGCCGCGCCCGGTGGCGGCCATCAGCGCGGTCGGCGTGGCCAGCCCCAGCGCGCACGGGCACGCCACCACCAGGACGGCCACGCACACGGTGACGGCGGCCTGCGGGTCGGCCCCGGCATGGCTGTGCTGGACGGCGTTGGTCAGAGCCTCGGCGATCACGAAGTATGCCGTGGTCTCCACGGAGAGTGGCAGACGACGAGGCAGGCGGATGTCGACCGTGACGGGCAGCGCGGAGCGCCCCGCCAGGTTCTCGACCGCGGCGGCCAGACCGTGGTCGGTGAGAGCCTTCGGATGGACGCCGCGGCTGAGCTCACGCAACTCGTCAACAACGAGCGCCACTTGCTCCTGTGCCTTGGCGGGCTGGCCGGCCATAGGTGAGTCCGGCTCCGTGTCGAGGGCGGTCAGGCCGAGCATCACGTTCAGAGAGACCAGCCGCTGCTGCGCCCCGTCGTGAAGGTCCCGCTCGATCCGGCGCCGCTCCGCGTCGAAGGCATCGACCAGCCGCACCCTGGAGGCCCGTACGTCGGTGAGCTCACGGCCCAGTTCACTGTCGCACGGCGCCAGCATGAGACGGGTGACGGCCGCCCTGGCGCCGGCCCAGGCCATCGCCTCGGCCGAGACCGTCCACCGACGGCGGTCGAATCGCTCTGGCCCGCCAGTTGCGCCGGCTTCTCGCGCCGCACCCCGGGAACCCGCCGCCCGTGCGAGGGCAGACCCACGCCCTCGGGAGGAGCCGGGCTCTGCGAGAACTTCGGCCGCCAGTTCACCTCCACCGCGGCCATCTCTACGGCTCGTCCGCGGGGCGGCCGCAGAGCGCGCGCCCTTCGACCGGCTTGAGCAGGGGCGTGTCCTGGACGCCTCCAACGCGGTTGGCCCACCACACAGTCAGTTCGCGTACGAAGAACATCGTCAGTCGCCGGTAGCGGCGGGGCTTCTGAAAGACCCCGACGGAATCACCCCAGTACGCATGTGTGGCGTCAATGGCCGCGTAATTGTGCCGAATTCCCGTCATCGGCGGGAAATCGGTGTAGGCCTCACACAATTCGAGTCCCGAGTACGCAGCCATGGCCCGGAACCCGTCTGGGTAATAGCGCCAGCAATCCTGTGCATCGTGCACATGGCCGCGCGACGGTGCCGTGATGAATGCCATTCCCCTGGGCTTCAGCACACGTGCGATCTCCATCATCGTTACCCAGAAGAACGGGATGTGCTCGAATGCCTGACCCGAGAGCAAAAAGTCCACACTGCTGGACTTCACTGGAATGCGGTACGGCTTGACCATGACCACATCCACATTCTGTCCGTCGAGCACATCGACGCCCACGTAGTCGATGTCGTGCTGCCCCAGCATGTCTTTATGCGTGACACTCTGTTTGTCTGACACACGCGACCCCAGATCCACGACCCGGTGCTGCCTATTCGTCGGCATGTACTCCTTCACGCAGAGTTCCATCTGCTCGTATGCAGACCTGTGCATCAGCGTTGCCTCTCGATATGCCCCACCCCTCAATGGACATGTTCCACAACTTCAATCGGGAGAAGGAGTGACGCGTCTGACTGCGTGACAGCGAGGTCCGGCGAGTGCGTGCCCCGTCGGGGATCACAGCATCGCTCCCGGCCCGGCGCTGCGGGGAGCGATGCCGTGAGACAGACGCCGGGGTCAGGCCGTCGACTTCAGCGAGAAGATCCAGCTGCCGTTGGACAGGCCGAGGGACGCGATGCCCGACTTCTCGAAGGCGAGGCCCTTTCCGATGGCGCAGACCTCGACCTCGGTGAAGAGCGGGACATAGGGGACCTGGTCGGCGACCTGGGTGAGGATCGTCCGGGTGGCGGTCCAGCGGGTGGCGTCGGGGCCCGCGATGGTGATGACCTGCTGGGCCTTCTCGACGTCGGGAGTGGTCCAGTTGGCGATGTTGATCTTCTGGGGGCCGATGTTGGTCCTGTCGACGAGTTTGCTGGCCCACTTCACCAGGTCCGTCGCGGCGATCAGCCCGCCTCAGCGGCCGGGAAGTGCTGGATCGCCGTCAAGGGTGATCTTCCCTCTGCTTGCCCTGGCGCCCCCGCACCGTACACAGGGGCGGATGGCTTAAAACCATCGGACAGGGGAGGGTGCGGCCCGGCCGATCCGCTCCGGGAAGCAGGGCGCGTGAAGGCACACTTCCCCATATCTACTCGGTCCAGCGCACGGACCGGGCCCAGCGTCACAGCGTCGTGGCGCGGTGGCCGCTCGGTCTGTTTCGGACACACCCGCGGTATCGGCTGTGGCTACACTCGCCGCCCATGCATGAGCTCGACCAGAACACAAACCAGGAGAAAACCCCTCGCCCTTCACCGGGCCTCAACGCGTTCGATGAGCCTGTGAAGACCGTGTGGCATGCGGCCGCACACTCCGCCCGCACTGCCGGGCCTACGCCCGCCACCCGTGCATGCGGGCTTGAGCGCGGGCCTGGGAGCGCTCTTGGACGTGGCCTGGGGTACGGCCCCGGACAGAGCCTCGGGCGCAGTACGGGAGTCCACAGGACAGCAGCCGTGCAGCGAGGGCGTACCGGCAGACCCGCACAGGTGTCGACGCGGCCGGGCACCGTGGCGGCCACCCCCGTCGGTGCCCTCCTTTCGCCGGACCGCACTGGGCTCGGAGCGTTCACGGCCGTTCCCCGCTCCCCCCGAATAGACCTCGAATTCGCTGTGATTGATGTCACCCTCGAGGTGGCAGCGTGAGCCGTGCAGCGCGACGTCGGCACGCGCGCTCCCGCGAACCCCGCGGGCACTGGCTCCTGCTGACCGTGACCCTCCCCGTGGTCTTCGCCGTCCTGCTCTTCGAGGGCTGGACGACCCATGAGGTCGACGCCGCCAAGACGCGGCGCGACTGCACGAGACCCGCGCCCGAGTCCGTGCGCGACAGCGGCCCCGTCCTGCGCATCAGCGGGGACAAGGTGACGTCCGACAGGATGCCCAAGGGCACCGTCGCGATCACCTTCGACGGAGGCCCCGATCCCGTGTGGACTCCGCGCTTCCTCGACCTGCTGCGCAAGCACCGAGCGCACGCCACCTTCTTCGTGTACGGCGCCCAGGCGGCCCGCCATCCGGACCTGATGCGGCGGATCCGCGACGAGGGCCACGAGATCGGCTCGAACACGTACACCGGAGCGGACCTCGGCGCCGCGTCGAGAGTGCGCTCCGCGATGGAACTGTCGCTGACTCAGAAGACCCTCGCGGGTACGGCGGGCATCCACACCAAGCTGCTGCGGATGCCGCTGACCACGCAGGTGGACACGTTGTGCGGCGCCGAGTGGCAAGCGGCCCGCAACGCCGCCGCGGACGGCTATGTGGTGGTCGCCGGCGACCATCCGAGCCGTAGTCCGGCACGGGGGCTGGTCCGGCAGTTCAGCCAGACGGACCTGGCGTACCACGAGATGAAGAAGCTGCTCGAGAACCCGGAGGCCGACAAGTTCACCACCGTGTCGGCCGCCGTCGAGATGGCTCCGGCCGACACACGGGTGTCCGCCGAAGAGCGGTGGCTGGGCAGGGGGCTGATCTGGGCCACCGCCGCCGGCAACGCGTTCACGAACGCCATGATCTGGGTGCTGGGCGTGGGCGGAGCGCTGGGCGTGCTGCGGCTGCTGATGCTGGTCGTCTTCGCCCGTACCCACGTCCGGCGCCTCACCCGCCACCGCCCCAGCGCGCCCCGGCTGCGGGAGGTCAACGCACCCGTGACCGTGCTCATACCCGCCTACAACGAAGAGGCCGGCATCGAGTCGACCATCCATTCGCTGCTCGACTCCACGCACCCGTACCTCGAGATCATCGTGATCGACGACGGGTCGGATGATCAGACGGCGGACCTCGCCACCTGGATCGACGACCCCCGGGTGAGGGTGATCCGGCAGCCCAACTCGGGCAAGGCGGCAGCGCTCAACACGGGCCTGGGATACGCGAGAAACGACATCGTGGTGATGGTCGACGCCGACACCGTCTTCGAGCCGGACGCAATCCACCGGCTCATCCAGCCGCTCGCGCACCCCGCCGTCGGCGCCGTCAGCGGCAACACCAAGGTGGGTAATCGGCGCGGGCTCCTTGGCAGATGGCAGCACCTGGAGTACGTCTTCGGCTTCAACCTCGACCGGCGGATGTTCGAGGTGCTGGAGTGCATGCCGACGGTCCCCGGCGCCATCGGCGCCTTCCGCCGGGACGCGCTCATGGGCGTCGGCGGGGTCAGCGAGGACACCCTCGCCGAAGACACCGACCTCACGATGGCCCTGTGGCGCGCCGGCTGGCGGGTGGTCTACGAGGAGTCGTCCGTCGCCTGGACCGAGGTGCCCACCACGCTGCGCCAGCTGTGGCGGCAGCGCTACCGCTGGTGCTACGGCACGCTCCAGGCGATGTGGAAGCATCGCGGGGCGCTCCGCGAAGTGGGCTCGGCCGGACGGTTCGCCCGCCGCGGGCTGACCTATCTGACTCTGTTCCAGCTCGTCCTGCCGCTGATGGCGCCGGTCGTCGACCTCTTCGCGGTGTACGCGGTGCTGTTCCTCGACCCGGTGAGGGCGGCGGGGGTGTGGTTCGTCTTCCTGATCATCCAGCTGTTCTGCGCCGCATACGCACTGCGGCTCGACGGCGAACGGCTGCGGACCCTGTGGTCAATGCCGTTCCAGCTCTTCGTCTACCGGCAGCTGATGTATCTGGTCGTCCTCCAGTCCGTGGTCGCCCTCCTGGGCGGCACCCGGCTGAAGTGGCACCGCATGCAGCGCTCCGGGACGGCCGGCGACGCGCAGCTCAGGCAGCCGGTCACCGCACGAGAACTGACATCGAGGTGATCAGGGGGTGGTTCAACCCATGAATGACCGGCCAGGCACGTGGCCCGACAACAACGGGCAGGCCGGAGACGCCCAGGAGCGTCGCGTCGTCTCGGGACAGGTGTGGCAGCCGGGCAGCCCATATCCGATTCAGGTGTCCTCCGGACCTCCCTTGAACACGTCCGCTGTCACTCCGGGACACACGGGCACGTCCTATGGCGCCGTGGGATACACGGACATGTCCTATGAGGCCCTCTACGGCGCCCCGGGATACACGGGCGCGTCCAATGCCCCTCCGAATCCGGGATACACGGACACATCCAACGCCCCTCCAGCTCCGGAGTACGCGAGCATCCCGCGCCCGCGCAACGGACGTACCGTCCCGCAGAGCGACAGGCGTACCGTCCCGCAGGACATCGGCAGCCACAACCGCAGCATCCGGCCTCCCTGGGTGCCCCCCAGCCGGTTCCGCCGGATCGTGCGCCGGGTGGCGGTCCTGCTCTGCGCGCTGCTCGTCCTCGGCGGCGGCACCTACGCCTGGGCCGAGGTCGAACTCGATCGATCGGTCGACCTCGGCAAGGTCGCGGACCGTCCGCCGCCGGGCAAGGGGACCACGTATCTCATCGTGGGCTCCGACAGCCGTGACGGTCTGTCAGAGGAGGAGAAGAAGGACCTGCACACCGGCGCCGGCGCCGGCGGCCGCACCGACTCGATGATGCTCCTGCACACCGGCGCCCACGGCACCACGATGGTGAGTCTGCCGCGTGACTCGTGGGTGACCCTCCCGGAGTTCGTCCGCCCCGAGACGGGCAAGGTGCACCGGGCGCAGAAGGACAAGCTGAACGCGGCCTACTCCATGGGCGGCCCCCGACTGCTCGTACAGACCATCGAACGCAACACGGGCCTGCGGATCGACCATTACACGGAGATCGGCTTCGGAGGCTTCGTCGGCGTCGTGAACGCGGTCGGCGGCGTGGAGATGTGCGTGGACAGGGACATCAAGGACAAGAAGTCGGACCTGGACCTGACGAAGGGCTGTCACAACCTGGACGGCGCCCAGTCGCTGGCGTTCGTCCGCCAGCGGCACCAGGAGGCCGAGGGCGACCTGGGGCGCTCCAAGAACCAGCAGAAGTTCCTCTCCGCCCTCGCCCGCAAGGCCGCCGCACCTGGTACCGCGCTCAATCCGCTCCGCGCCTATCCCGCCCTGGACGCGGGGCTGGGCACGCTCGTCGTGGACGAGGACATGGATCTACGCACCCTCGTGTCGCTGTTCCAGGGGATGCGGGGCGTGGCGTCCGGCCAGGGCACACAGCTCAATGTCCCCGTGGCCGGTGAGTTCCGCACGTCCAAGGGCGATGCCGTGAAGTGGGACGAGAGGAAGGCGCAGAAGCTCTTCGACGAGCTGAGGAACGACCGGCCGGTGAGCACTGAGGAGCAGGGCTGACCGGCCGGTGGGAGACCGCCCCGCGCGCTTCGTCCTGACGCTGCCGAGTCAAGCCCCAAGGTGAGCATGCCCATGGCCGCTCACTCAGAAGGACGGCGCCCCAACGGTCCGGCCGAACTCCCGCAGCGCCCTTTTCGCGCTGCTGCGCAGCCGGAGACCGGGCACGCGGAGGGCACGAGGGCTTGACTGGGACCGCACGCTCGTTGGCCGCCGCACCGGCCTGTCGCCGAGTGCCTCGACCTAGCGCGGCGCCTCAGCCAGTTGATGCGCGGAGGCTTCCGCCAGAAGGCGGCGCGATCCGGCTTCCACTTCCCAACCCCTGGGCGAGTGCCCGTGCGAGTTGCCTCGGGAGGAGTGGTCGTGGGCCCACATCGCGCCCCCGGCTGAGGATCAGCAGGTTCCGCGTGCCACGTGCCTCAAGTCGGCAGCCACTTCACCACCGCGTCTCCGCACTCGGCCGTCTGCGTATAGAACTCCGTCAGCTCCCGGTGCGCCGCCGCGAAAATGCCCCGCGTGTCGGGCTCTGCGGTCACGCCGCCGTAGCGCGGCAGCAGTTCGTCGCGGGACAAGACCCACAGCGCATCGAAGTCGACCATCGTCAGGAACCTGGCCACCCGGTGCGCCTGGCCCGCCGTCAGCACGAGGAACGGCGGCTTGTACCGATCGGGGTGGAACACCGGCCGGCCACCGAGCACCACCTGGGCCTGGGGTCGCTCCCCCGCGCGATGCGGGGAAGCGCCGCCTGCGTAGAGGAGTTCCTGATCCAGATAACGCTTGTCCAGCACCTCCTCGTGGTGCCGATCGAGGCCGTGCCGGACGGTATCCCAGCCGTCCCCGAACAGCCGTTCCAGCCAGGTCGCGCTGTTGCGCAGTGCCGGGGGCGGCACCGCTCGCAGATGGAAGTAGATGCTCATCACCAGAAGGAGCGCACGGGGACGCCGCAGCATCACGCCGCCCGGCGAACGCCGCGTTCCGGAGCTCCGCGATTCGCGCCCGACCGCCCGCCGTCGGTCCGAACGGTGTGCGGGGCGGCCGGAGCCCCGTGCAGTGGTTGGGGTCCGGCCGCCCCGTCCCTCTCCATGTCGCTCTCCGGGGGAGTCAAGAGCGGCACGGAGAGGGTTCCGGGAGTGGTCGTGGCACCGACGTCCGGCCTGGCGATCAGCGATCACCCTCGGCCTGTCCGGCGTGGACTCGGCACTCACACAGCGCACGGCCGGAGCGATACGTCACCCGGCCGGGACGACGCGGATCGCGCACCGGTGTCCGAACGCCGGATCCGCCGGGCGTTGCTGAGCCGTGAAGCCGTCCGGCCCCGGCATACGGAGCGGCTCAACGTCCCTACGCCGCCGTCTTCTTGGAGCTGCCGACGGCCCTCGCGGCTTCGTCGGCCAGGCGACAGGGGCGCCGGCGACGACGTGAGGGACGCGTGATGCGTTGTGACACTTCTGTGCGAACGCGCGCTGGTCTCCATGGGGCCGTCGATGCCAACGGGCTCGTCGGACGAAACGGACTCGCTGTGAACCAGGTACGAACGAGGACAGTCTTGGGCCAGGCACGGCAACCCCGCCGCGTACAGACGTACGACGGGGAATTGGGCACGGCAGTCGCACTGGCCCAGGAGGGGGACGAGACCGCCTTTGCGGTCGCCTACCGGATCGTGCAGCCGGGCCTGCTCGGCTATCTGCGCGGATTCGTCGGCGAGGACGCGGAGGACGTGGCGTCCGACGCCTGGCTGGAGATCGCCCGTGACCTCGGACGGTTCAAGGGGGACGGGGCCGGTTTCCGCGGCTGGACGGCGACCATCGCCCGGCACCGGGCACTGGACCATCTGCGCCGCCAGCGCGTGCGGCCCCGGTCGGGAGGGACCGAACAGGACGTACTGGACCTGCCCAGCCTGCACAGCACCGACGACCAGGCGCTGGAGACCCTTTCCACCGAGCGGGCCCTGGAACTGGTCCGCGGGCTGCCGAAGGACCAGGCCGAGGCCGTGCTCCTGCGGGTCGTTGTCGGCCTGGACGGTACCGCCGCCGCGCGCGTCCTCGGCAAGCGCCCAGGAGCGGTGCGCACCGCCGCCTACCGAGGTCTGAAACGCCTCGCCCACCAGTTGGGCGTCGAGGGCCAGGTGGCAGGTGTGACGGATGAGACTTCCCGGACGCTGGGGGAGTCGAAATGAACGATGCCCGCGGCAGTGGGCCGGCGGACAGGCACCAGGGCCCGGAACGCCAGGTGAATCGAACATGTCGGACAGGAACGGAAGCGGACATGGGTGAACGGCTGAGCGGCGACGGAGTACCGGGCCGTCGACGTGTGCACCCTGACGACGCCGTGTCCGGCCCGTGGGACCGGCGTGACGACACCGCGCTGGAGACGGTGCTGGCCGCCGTCCTGCGCGGAGGCGATCTCGCCCCCGAGGCCGAGCAGCGGGCCGTGGCCGCCTTCCGGGCCGCCCGCGGCGGGGGCGCGCATCGGGCGCGTACCCGGCGCCGGGACGACTGGCGGCTGCCCGCGGAGCGGCGTACCGGGCGCCCTGTGAAGACGACGTTCGCCGCCGTGTTCGCCAGCCTCACCCTCGGCGGTGTCGCGGTCGCGGCCATCGGCTCGGCCGGCTCGTCCACGGGCGGCGGTGGTGCCGACCGGAAGACCGCGCACCCCTCGGTGTCCGCCCCGGCCCGGCCGGGCGGTGAGACATCGTCGGCTTCCTCCGGCGGCGCCGGACCGACGGATGGCTCGGCCGCCGCCCAGGACACCGAGGCCCACTGCCGCGCCTACGAGCAGGTCAAGGACCGCGGTGAGGCGCTCGACGCGACGGCCTGGCAGCAACTCGTCGCGGCGGCGGGCGGCGAGGGAAAGGTCGCCGCGTACTGCGCCGCGCAGTTGGCGCGGGCGACGACCTCACCGAGCAGATCCGGCGACACGGGCAAACCCGGCGAGGGCGCCGCGGACGCCGGCACGGGCACGGCGGGGAACACCGGCACGTCCGGGAACACCGGCATGTCAGGGAACACCGGCACGTCGGGCAACGGGAATCCCGGCAACGACGCCAACGACGCCGACGGCGCGGACAATGGGGCCGGCAACGGCCAGGCAAGCGGCGGGAAGGGCCAGTAGACCCGCCCGTCGGCCGGGCCACTCACCGTTCGGGGGCGTGATGGTCCCGTTCGCCCGTCGTGGTGCCCGCGTCATGGTCCGGCCACCATGTCAGCGCCCGCACTCCGGCCGGGAAAGCGTGCCGAACAGGTCGGAAAGGCATGGCCGTCGGTGTCGCTCTTCCAGCGGAGCCATTGAGGGCGAGGCGGCGTCGCGCCAAGGGCGCACGGCCTCATCCGCGCCGCCCATGGAGTCGACGTCGAGTCACTCCGTCGGCGGTCGCCCCGATACGACCGGTCGCCTTTGCCGGATTCGTTCGCCGGACTGCGCGCGAGCGATGCCTCGCCTCCGGGGCCTCGTACCTCACGTGAGTCAGCAACCCCAGGCATGCCCCTGTGACGTTTCCAGCACCCATTTCGATGTGTAAGTCATGGGGAAGTTGAGTGTTCGTGATGTCAGTGATGTGGATGAGGCAGGTGAGGCAGCGGGTGATGTGACGATCTTCCTGAAAGATGACAGAAGTGATGAATTCCTCGCGCAAGGAACGTGTGAGGGACTGCGCGCAGGCAGCGTGCCGACTTGGAGGTTTCGAGTGCGACCGTTCACCCTCAACTACGCCCTCCCGAGAGCGCTTCCGACGGTGGTGACGCCATACCGCTTCGACGAGTCGCTTCAACTGAACGTGCTTCCCGACGGACGTCCGGCCGTCAGTGACCCGGACCTCCTCCTGGCTGCCGGTACGACGACATCCACCGCCGGTTCCCAGACACACTTCGACGACTGACGATCCGTAACCGAATGACCGTACTGATCCTCACGTCCGAAGAGGACGTCACCGCCGACATGGTGGTGACCAAGCTGCACGAGACGGGGGTGGCCGTGATGCGGCTCGACCCTGCCGACCTGCCAGGCAAGGCCCTGATGTCCGCGGACTACGCCCGTGGCGACTTCGAGGGTCACCTGTCGGTGAACGGACATGTGCTCAGCATGGGAGGCCTGGACTCCGTATGGGTACGCAGGCCCGGCGAACCGGCCGCTCACGCGCCCCGCCCATCCGTGTGGCTGACCGCCGAGACCCATCAGGCGCTGTTCGGAATGCTCTACTCCGCCTCTGCGCGATGGATGAACCATCCGCGCAACGCCGACCAAGCCCGGTTGAAGCCATGGCAGTTGAGGACGGCTCATCTCAGCGGCTTCGCCGTACCACCGACTGCCATCACCACCTCCCCGCGCCTGGCACAGCAGTTCGCCAAGGAGCACGGGGACGTGGTGGTGAAGTCCGCCTCAGGACCGCCGCCCGGTGATCCCGCGCTGGCGCTGCCCACCACCCTGGTCGGCCCCGACCCGGACTTCTCCGCCGTCGCAGCCGGTCCTGCGCTGCTGCAGCGGTACATACCCAAGCGTGCCGACATTCGTCTGACCTGTGTCGGCACCCAGCTGTTCGCCGCGCGGAAGGCCGCCGAACCCGGCCAGGTCGACGGGCGCTACGGCGACACCGGGCACGCCTGGGAGGCGGTCCCGGTGCCCGTACGCATCGGCAGGTCGGTACACGAGTACGTCACCCTTGCCGGACTGGCGTACGCCGCCTTCGACTTCGCCGAGGACGAGGAGAGCATCTGGTGGTTCCTGGAGTGCAATCAGGGCGGCCAGTTCGGCTTCGTCGAACTGGAGACCGGGCAGCCGATCTCGGAGGCGGTCGCCCGGTGGCTGTCACAGCGCAAGGGCCGCAGAACGACATAGGCGGGTGTGAAGCCGACGGACTGGTGCGCTGACCAGGCCAGGCCCTGGAAGGAGGTCGGTTTGCGCCGCAGCCGCCAGCGGTACGCCGTGCCGTCGACCACTACAGCATTCGCCGTGCGCCGCCCGTCGGCCAGAAACGCTGGGGTCCTGGTGAGCCAATATCTGTGGCCGCGAAATGAGAAATAGACGTCACGCTCGATGAAGGTTCCTCACTCGGCAGGCGGAGCAGAATTAGTCAACGCACACGGTCGATCGCACCGTGATACTGTCGATCCCAGTTGCAGTTGTGGTTCCCGAACGCTTGGGGTGTCCTCGCCGGTTTCATACGCCGGTAGAGCCCCTTACATCTCCGGTTAATTTCCGGCGGGGTGATCATCGCGACGACGCGGAGACCGCACAGTGTGGACTCCGAACACCGCCCCAAAGGAGATTCAATATGGCTACCGGCACCGTGAAGTGGTTCAACGCGGAAAAGGGCTTCGGCTTCATCGAGCAGGACGGCGGCGGCGCCGATGTCTTCGCTCACTACTCGAACATCGCCGCTCAGGGCTTCCGTGAGCTGTCGGAAGGCCAGAAGGTGACCTTCGACATCGCGCAGGGCCAGAAGGGCCCGACGGCCGAGAACATCGTTCCCGCCTGACGCTGATACGTACTTCGCAGCTGGGGCCCGCACCTTGGGGTGCGGGCCCCAGCTGATCGATTTTCGGGACGCGGACCATCTGGCAAACCGTCCTCCTCGTACCTTTCAGCCGCAGCGTGATCCAGGGGCATGGCCCAGGGCATGGATCCATTGATCCCCCGCTGCATCCCCTGCTGCCGGGATCTCACTATTCTCGTGAGAGACAAATCCCACGCACACCCTGCGAATTCCCCCGCACATTTCCTGCACATTCCCTTCGGGATCCCATTCGATCCCGCATTGTCTTCGGCTCGTTCTCGCGATTCTCTGCGCTGCTCTTTTGCTGCGGGAATTCCTTGATTCGTGCCACATCAAGGAAGGTTCCGCATGAACCGCACCCGTACAAACGATCGCTTCGCCCGCACACGCGCCGGAGGTTCCGGCTCCAAGAGGGGCGGCAGCCGCTACGGAGCCGGGGCCGGAACCGCGGTGCCCGGCCGCTCCGGTGCTCCGCGCCGTCCCGAAGGTCACGGACGCCGACAGGCCGCGCCTCAGGGCGAGTTCGCACTGCCGAAGACGATCACCCCGGCACTCGGTGCCGTCGAGACGTTCGCCGATCTCGCCATGCCGGCGCAGTTGCTGGCCGCACTCGGCCACGAAGGCGTGACCGCACCGTTCCCGATCCAGGCGGCGACCCTGCCGAACTCCCTCGCGGGCCGCGACGTACTCGGCCGTGGCCGCACCGGCTCGGGCAAGACCCTCGCCTTCGGCCTCGCGGTCCTGGCCCGTACGGCCGGTCAGCGCGCCGAGCCCCGGCAGCCGCTGGCCCTCGTCCTCGTACCCACGCGCGAGCTCGCCCAACAGGTCACCGACGCGCTCACTCCGTACGCCCGGGCTCTGCGGCTGCGACTGACCACCGTGGTCGGCGGGATGTCGATCGGCAGGCAGGCCAGTGCACTGCGTGGCGGTGCGGAGGTCGTCGTCGCCACACCGGGCCGGCTCAAGGACCTCATCGACCGCGGCGACTGCCGGCTCGACCGCGTCGCCATCACCGTCCTCGACGAGGCCGACCAGATGACCGACATGGGCTTCATGCCCCAGGTCACCGCGCTGCTCGACCAAGTGCGTACCGAGGGGCAGCGGATGCTCTTCTCGGCCACCCTGGACCGTAACGTCGACCTGCTGGTCCGCCGCTATCTGCACGACCCGGTGGTCCACTCCGTCGACCCGTCCGCGGGTGCGGTCACGACCATGGAGCACCACGTACTCCACGTACGCGGTGCGGACAAGCACCGCACCACCACCGAGATCGCGGCACGCGAGGGCCGGGTGCTCATGTTCCTGGACACCAAGCACGCGGTGGACCGGCTGACCGAGCATCTGCTGAACAGCGGCGTCCGCGCCGGCGCCCTGCACGGCGGCAAGTCCCAGCCGCAGCGCACACGGACCCTGAACCGGTTCAAGGCCGGGCACGTGACGGTGCTGGTGGCGACCAATGTCGCGGCACGCGGAATCCACGTCGACAACCTCGATCTGGTCGTGAACGTCGATCCGCCCAGCGACCACAAGGACTATCTGCACCGTGGCGGCCGTACGGCACGTGCCGGCGAGTCCGGCAGCGTGGTCACCTTGGTGACCCCCAACCAGCGCCGCGACATGAGCCGGCTGATGGCCGCCGCCGGCATCACCCCGCAGACAACCCAAGTGAACTCAGGAGAAGCGGAGTTGACCCGCATCACAGGCGCTCAGGCCCCCTCGGGCGTCCCGGTCACCATCACAGTGCCGGCCGCGGAACGCCCCCGGCGCGGCGCCTCTTCCTCGTCCCCGCCCCGGGGCCGCCGCCGTGGCCGCCCCGCCCAGGGCCGGCCCACCGGCGAGGCGGCACGCCGCACGGCACAGGGGCCGTCCGCCGCCAACCCGGCGGCCTAGGACCGACAGCTCCCCGTACACGGACCGGATCGGGTCGTCTACGAGACATCCTCGGCGCCGCTGGACCGTGGGGCGTGCTCGCGCGTGCTCGCCCGCTCCCTCTGACCCGCCTCAGCCGGTCAGCCCCGTACTCGTACTCCATCCCCTGTCATCCCCTGGGAGGCATCATGCGCTGTGTCATCGCCCGGTTCCCGTTCGAGTTCTCCAAGCAAGAGGTAGTGGACGCCATGAAGGGCATCAAGCCCGAGGTCATCACGGGTGAGTCCGTGCTCATCGGCCGCCGCCACTATCCCGTCAAGCAAGTGGGCGAAGTCATCACCCGGCAGGACCGCCGCGATTTCACCAGCGGGGAAGTGACCCGCGCCATGAGCCGCCTCGGTTTCACCTGCCGCAACGGCGAGGAGAGCGCACCCGCCGCACCCGCCCTCACACCGCTGCAGGCCGCATCGGCCCTGCTTGGTACGCCCGCCTCCTGAAGCCATGAGGACCGGCGGAAGCCGGCCTCACAGCAGCGACGAGAGCCCTGCCGACACACGTCGGCAGGGCTCTCGTCATGAGCGTCTCAGGGTTCGGAGTAACTGAAGTCGCCCACGGTCCAGGCACTGACGTCGCTGATCGCGACTCGGTACATTCCCCCCGTCTCGGGGATCCCGACACTGCCCTGCAGGATCCGGGCGAGATGGAAGTGCAGGTGCGTGGGTGTCTCACGGCGGTCGGTTCGGTCTTCTGACCACTCGGCAGCGAAGACACCGGAGAACTGGCCGAGACGGTCCGAGTCCTTCAGCACCTCCGACACTCGCTCCCTCCACACGGCTTCGGGCGCCAGCCGGCCGGTGATGACAGCTCCGCCGACCACCACGGTCAGCGACATCTGATTGCTTTGCGCGGACTCCACCTTGGCGGCGATGTCCGCGAGCAGGTCGTCAGGTTTCGACATGAGAGCTGATTTTATGCAGCGGTCGGTCCTCTGTGCCCATTTCCTGTACGTGACCTCTGGCGCCGACTCCTGTACGTGCCCCCTGGCGCCGACGCGATGCCGGCGTACCGGAGCGGTGGGGACCGGGCGCTGGGGCGCATGGCCCACCGTGCCGCCACGGTCGGCCGGCGCAAAATACTTACGTCTCGAGAGCACTGAAATCTGTGTTGGCCGGAGTAGACATTGGCTGGTGATCTGGTTAAGGTTCCTTTCGTAGACACGATCAAGAAGGCCCGGCAGACACGAACTGCCGGGCAGCGGTACATGAAGTTCGCAGGTCAGGGTGACTGTGGAGTTCCGAAGCCAGGTTGTTCGCAGGTCGGTGACGGGACTGACAGTCGCACTGGGCGGCTCGCAGGTTGAGGGGCCGCCGACAGCAACACCAGCAGTTCGCATCACTCAGAGGAAGCACGGAGGGAGCAGACGCCATCAGGATCGCCCGGCCCGGGAAGCATCATCCGGCTGGGTACCGCAAGACCCGGATTGGAAGGTGGTCCCCGGTCACGAATCCGCGATCCCCGCACTCCCGGCCCTCTCCCGGGCCGGGTAGCGGAAACAGCAGGTCGGCAGAGCAGTAGGGCCGACGGATGGTGTTCAATCCCTTCGGGGCCCTGGTGCCGCACGGCACCAGGGCCCCTCGACGCGTCGTACAACGAGGTGTAAATGACAGCAGATACTCCGCTCAGCGGTCGTCTGGACGACGACGACTACCCCGCGTACACGATGGGTCGGGCCGCCGAAATGCTCGGCACCACCCCCGGCTTCCTCCGGGCCATCGGTGAGGCCCGTCTGATCACTCCGCTCCGCTCGGAAGGCGGGCACCGCCGCTACTCCCGCTACCAGCTGCGGATCGCCGCCCGCGCCCGCGAACTCGTCGACCAGGGGACCCCGATCGAGGCTGCCTGCCGCATCGTCATCCTTGAGGACCAGCTCGAGGAAGCGCAGCGCATCAACGCCGAGTACCGCCGCGCCGCGAAGGAAGAGCCCGACAGTTCCAGCTGAGCGCGTCGGCGCCGCCGGGAGCATCAGGCGGCGCTTCTCGCAGACCTGACCGAGCTGCGTCGTCCGACGGTGCTGGGGCACTCCTGGCGCAGGGCGGCTGCGGCGCGTTGGACGACCACGTGCATCAGGGTAGGCCCGTCCTGAGGGCTGAAGATGCGGAGTCTGCCGTCCGCCACGGCCACGCGGTCGGCCAGTCCGATGAGGCCGGTACCCGCCTGAGGTGCGGCACCGCCGCATCACTCCTCACCCAACTCGCCTCGCTTCTGGGCCTGTTGATGAACTGCTCCGGAACCCTGGCACAGACCACCTACGCCTGGCGGGCCCTTGTCGTATGCCCTCCGCCCCGCCTGATGCCGGTTCCCCGCCACGACGCATATGTCGGCACAGGCAACCCACACACCCTGTTCACCTCTCTCACAGGATGCTCACAGACTTGATCAGGGCACTCACAGACGAGGAACAGATGACGAGACAGCAGCACCGCAATCGCCTGCAGCGTTCGGCGTTAGCCGCAGGCGCCGCGTTCACCGTCGCCGTCGCCGGGGCGGGAGCCGCTCCCGGAGCCGGGGCGGCCGAGGCGGGCACGGCAGGCAAGCCGAAGCTCAAGCTGATCGCCGCGTCGAACTCCGTGACGCTCGACCGCTGGGAGGGGGACGGCGGGGTCTTCCTGGACCTCGGCACGTACGTCACGGTCGACGGCGCGCCACTGGAGTTCAAGGTGACCCGGAAGTCGTACAAGGACCCCGTCGTCGCCCAGCAGATCATCCGCAACGGAACGAAGACGCAGACCAAGAAGCTGCCCGCCGGGCTGGTGAAGGACTTCTCCGGTCTGCCCGGCTTCCTGGAGGTGTCGGTCAAGAACGCGGCCGGCGAAGAGGTGTCGAAGGCCAAGCAGGCCTTCTGCCCGAACAACGCCTCCGGGCGGATCCGGCCGGACGCCCCGACCACGTCGAAGTATCCGCAGAGCTGCCCCACCAACGCGTTCACGCTGGGCTCGGTGTGGGGCGTCGAGAAGGGCTGGGCGTCCAACACCACCGCATGGGACTACGAGTCGGTGGTGGACCTGCCGGCCGGCGAGTACACGGCAAACGTGTCGGTGGCCAAGAAGTACCGCGACCTGTTCGGGATCCCCGATGACCGGCCGACCATCAAATTGACGGTGCGTCAGGAAAGTTCCGAGGATGGAGAAGGAGAGGGTGCAGCAGGAGTGGCCGCCTCGCGGTCCTCGGCCCACCACGGAGGGCACCAGGCCGCCGGGCACGACGCGCACTCCGCCCACGACCACGGTCACAGCGGCGTCGACGCGCCCACCC
>NZ_JAAKZX010000159.1 GCF_011045025.1 Streptomyces ureilyticus | reverse complement strand
AGCGAACGAGACGGATGGCCGCGCCTCCGCCCTGGAGAGCGCCATTCGCCGCCTAGGGGATGAAAGCCCTCAAAGCAGGGCAGGAACGAGAGTCGCATATAGGGCTTGACCTGCATAAACGCCCTCTGAGAAGTCAGTCCCTCAAGTTCATCGACGAAGTCGGCAGCGAGATCGCTGTCGAATGGGCCTGTTCCCCACGTTCCCATGCACGGCTCCTGGTATCGCTCTCGCGGACGAAGCCAGCATTCCAGCAGACACTGACAAACGCTCAGGTGGCCAGGAGGACTCGTTTGCGAAGCAAGGCGAATCCCGCACGGCGAAACATCTGGCGCTTGAGCATTTTGATCCGGTTGACATGGCCTTCCACGACGCCGGAGTTCCAGGGGAGGGTGAGGCCGGCGCTGACAGCGTCGAGATCGCGCAGGAGGTGCTGAGCGAAGTGGCGGAGGCTGGGCAGTTCGTTGGTGGCGCTGGCTGCTTCGATCCATTCGGGGAGCTGGTCGCCGTGCAGGTGCGTGAGCATGTGGGCGAAGGAGCGCACGTGTTCGGCGAGTGCCGTCAGCTCGGGGCAGTTGGCCAGGGCGGCTTTGAGCTGGATCCGATCGCCTTCGGGTAGCGCGTCGGGGTGCGTGAGGATCCAGCGGGTGACGGCGCGGGCGGATGGTGGCCGGGGGCAGACCGGTTGGGGCTTGCCGCGAAGGGTCCTTCTGACGTAGTCGCGGACGCTTGCGTATCCGCGTGGATAGCCCTGTTCCTTGATCTCCTCCCACAGTTTCCAGGCGTTGGTGCAGCCTTCCTGCCAGCGCTGATCGAGGTAAGGCTTGTAGGCGTCGAGCCTGGTCGCACGACTTTGCCACTGACCGGTGAACATCTCCTCCGGAGTCGTGGCGCGGGAGAAGCGCAGGATCGTGTTGAGGGTCATGCCGAGCTGCCGGGCGACGGACCGCTTGCTGTGACCGGCGGCGAGGAGCGCGTGGATGGTGGCGTGCTTGGCGCGGGTGCGTTCGGCGAACCGGTGCCCTGTCGGCCAGGGCGACGACGCGGTCGGCTCCGCCTCTTCCTGCGGTTGCTCCGGCTGAGCCGACGTGGGGCGCAAGCAGCCGCGGTGCCGGTAGACGCACTTCTCGGCGGCTTCTCCCAGGTTGTGCCAGAGATGCCATCGGTCGGCGACCTGGAGGGCCTGTGGGGCGCCGCGGGTGGCTCCTTCGGCGAAGAAGGTGGCCCGGTCACGGCAGATGATTTCGATGCCGGGCCGCTCGGCGAGCCGGGCCGCGAGCGTGTCCGCCTCCCGGTCGGGAAGGAGGTCGACCGGCCGACGTGTCTCGACATCGACGAGCACGGTTCCGTAGACACGGCCCTTGCGCTGGGCGTACTCGTCCACGCCGACCACGCGGGGTGCTGCGACGGCGGGGTCCGGAAGCGAGGCGATCGGCCTCAACAGGGTGTTCCGGCTGACCGGAACCTTGAAGGCGCCCGTCATCCGGGCACCGGCCCGGCCCGCGAGCGCAAGACCGACCGCCACCAGGGTCGACCGCAGCCGCTCGGTCCGTCGCCCGAACCTGCGGGTGAGTCCGGGTACTTGCTCGACGAAGGTCTTGCGCGGGCAGCAGTCCTCCGCGCAGACGAACCGCCGCACGCGTAACGACACCACGACGAGCTTGCCCGCTGTCGGCAGGTCATGCGGAAACCGCAGGTAAAAGCCATGTATTCGGCCCGACCAGCACCCGCACCCCGGGCAGACCGCCCGCCCTGCGGACGTACGAGCCTCGATCCGGACGGCCGTGTCGGTCACCTCGACCGACTCCACCAACACGCCCTCGACCGAGGAGAACAACAGATCATCCAGCTGTGGCAGCACTTCGTTCACGGCGAAGGACTGTCGACCACACCACCGTCCAGTTGGGCGATTTTCGGGCGAACTCAACCAGCATCACGCGAAGATCAACGGTCACCCCGCGTACGCGCCCACAAGAAGTGGACCAGAACCTTTAAACTCATCAACACCACCAATCCTGTACAGGACCGCGGCGATCCGGCGTGTCTCCAAGGCTGGGATGTCGGGGCGGGCGCTGGAGCACAAGTACGGGGTGAGCCGGCCGGTCAGGCGGTGAAGACGGCCTCGGAGCGGTCGCGGTTTTCGTGCAGGTCCCAGAACAGGGGGGGCGATCTGCTCGGGCGTGGCCGTCGGGCTGCCTTCCGGGCCGCCCCCGCCGATCCAGACGTTGATCACCACGTGGGCGGCGTGCACGCCGCTGCCGGCCAGTTCCTTGTTCAGGTTGATCACCCAGTTGCGCAGAGCTGCCTGGGCCGCGTTGGCATTGCCGAACATCGGCACCGGGTCCACGGAACCGCCACCGGTGGTGAACAGCAGGGTCCCGGCGCCCGCCTCGCGCATCGCGGGCAGTACCGTCCGGGCCGCCGTGATGGCGCCGTAGAAGCCGTACTCGATCATCGGCTGCAGATTGTCCACCGTGACCTCCGAGGGAGCGGCCAGGGTGAGGCCGGGCACCGGGGCGTGCGGGGCCGGCGAATACTCCAGTACGTCGATGCCGCCGAAGCGGGCCTTGGCCACGTCCAGGGCATCGGTCAGTGAGGCGCGGTCGAGGATGTCGGCGGGGAACGCGGCTGCCGTGATGCCTTCCTGGCCGAGCTGGGCGACCAGCGTTTCCAGCTTCTCCTTGGTACGGGCGATCAGGGCGACGTCGAAGCCGCGGCTGCCGAAAGTGCGGGCGATGGCCAGGCCCATGCCAGAGCCGGCGCCGACGATGGCGAGAGTGGGCACAGTGAGATCTCTTCCGTGTTGTGACCGCCGGGACATGCGGAGATCGGATGCCCGGCCTGCGTGTGGATCAGGCGTGGGCGGCGGGAACCGCGCAGCCGTCCGGGCCGCAGATGGCCGCGTCGTTGTCGGCATCGAGAACGGTCGGGTGGGCCTCGTCCCAGACCTGGCGCAGGATGCCTAGCAGGGTGTCGGTGTCCTGAGCGCCCGGCACGGCCTACCAGCCGTCGATGACGGTGAAGGGGGCGCCGGTTGCCCCGAGTTGCTGCGCCTTGTGTGCGTCTTCCTGTACCTGACGGCGGTAGCGCCGGTCGGCGAGTACCTGGCGAGTCTGTTCGCGGTCCAGGCCGAGCTTGTCGGAGAACCCGAGCAGGTCGTCGAGCGTGAAGATCGACTCGGCCTTGCCGAAGTAGGCGCGGAAGATCATGTTCCAGGCTTCGCCGTTCTTGCCTTCGGCGGAGGCGTGGGCCAGGAACTCGTGGGCCAGGTCGGTGTTCCCGACTCGGTTGTCCAGGACCCGGTAGGGGGCCAGGCCCTCGGCGGCGGCCATGCCTTCGATATCCGGTACGCCGGCCTGCCCAGGGATGGCGCCGTACTTGGCCAGCACAAATTCGCGGACGCTGAGCGTGCGGTCCTCGGGCAGGCCACTGCCCAGAGGGAACGAGCGGTGGATCACTTCTACGTGGCCGCTGTGCTCGAATCGCTCCACGGCCCGGTCCAACCTATGGCCGCCCAGACCGCACCAGGGGCAGGCGATCTCCGACCAGATCTCTACCTTCATGGCCTGACCTCCAATTCCTACTGTTTGTTCGTAACGCCATGATGGGCCAGTATGGAAGGCGATACAAAAGGCACATCGGTGTGCGCGACGGAGAGGAACGGGCGCTATGCAGGACAGCGCGGGTAACGGGATGGCGGCTACGGTCGGGCCGTGCGCGAGCATCCCCGCCGATCACATGGCCTTCATCCGCCAGGTGCTCGACCGGGTGGGTGACAAGTGGAGCATGTTGATCATCGCCGTCCTGGAGGGCGGCCCGATGCGCTACACCGACTTGCAGCGCCAGATCCCGGGCATCTCCTACCGGAGCTGCGTCGGCTCTTCGTCGTCGGTCAGGTGGACGAGGCGCTTGGAGTCGTCCCACAGATGCGTCGCGCGCCGTTCGTCGTAGGAGAGCCGCGCGGAGCGCACGGCCGAGAGGGCCCTGTCGTGGGCCTGGAAGTACGTGCCGGATGCCTGCGCATAGCCGGGGTCGGCGGCGAGTGCCGCCAGCGAAGCCCCTGAGAACTCCGCGTCCGAGGTGATGACGCCTATGCGCTTGGAGACCCACTTCATGGCCGCCGTGTTCGAAACCCATTGCACTGGCCTCGGCATGTCGCGGAGGAATCCGGTCTCGGGCACGGATCCCGGATCGAAGGCGATCGAGGACACCGAACTGTGGGCCCTGCGTAGCCTGCGGTCCAGCTCGTAGGCGTACATCACGGTGCACAGCTTCGAGGTGGAGTAGCGCTTGCCGGCAGGCAGTGCCTTGCCGCCGCCCTTTCCATTGGTGGCCAGCGCGACAGCGTCCGGCTCCACGGCGGCACCGACCAGGCGGCCGTCCATCGAGTCCGGGTCGTGGGTGCCGCTGGCGGTGTAGACGACGCGGCCCTTCTCGGAAAGGCTGGGGAACAGCAGCTCGACGAGGAGGAAGTGGCCCAGGCAGTTGGTCGCGAAGGTCGTCTCGTACCCGTCGAGGCTGTAGGAGATGTCGCCGTCGAAGCGACCGCCGGCATTGCAGACGATCGCGTCGAGCCCGGAGACCTCACCGGAGTCGAGCATCGTGCGGAACCGCGTGGCGGCCGCCCTGACCGAGGCGAGCGACGAGGTGTCGAGCGTCAGCGTCGTCACCGACACGCCGTGCTGCGCGCTCAGCTCGTCGGCGACCGGTCGCATGCGCTCCACGCTGCGGCCCGCGAGGACGAGGTCGATGTGCTGCGCGGCGAGCACCCGCGCCGCGGCGAGACCGATGCCCGAGTGGCCGCCGGTGATCAGGATCGCAGTCATGGCCGTTCCTCCTGGTTTTCTGGTTTTCGATGTTGTTGATGACGGGAGCCGGCGCGGGACCGCCGTCCCTGCGGAGTGAGAGACCGGCATGCCATGCCGGCTCCGCGTGTTCGACGGGGCGGGTGGCAGGCTCGGAGGACGAAGACCCCGTGGCCCCCGGCCGGCGGGGCACCACGGCCGTCTCTCGGCTTTCACCGCCCGGGCGGATCTGCGAACCCGGCCAGGTCAGGATCACCGACCGGGTGGTGTCTCAGCCAGGGACAAGCTGTCCGCGGTTGGCGACTGTCCGGAACGGGCGGGGCGGGGGTCTACTGGAGACATGATCGACCGTCTTGGCTTTGCTGATTTCCTCCGCCGTCGCCGGGAGCTGCTGCGCCCGGCCGACATAGGTCTGCCCGAGGGTGTGCGGCGGCGTACGCCGGGTCTGCGGCGCGACGAGGTGGCCCAGCTGGCGAACATCTCCACGGACTACTACGCCCGGCTGGAACAGCGCCGCGGCGCGAACCCCTCCGAGACCATCGTGGCGTCGCTGGCCCGCGCGCTGCGCTGCGATCCCGACGAGCGTGACCACCTGTACCATCTGGCCGGATTCTCGGCCCCGGCCCGCTACTCGGGTGGGTACGTGCGGCCCGGGGTAATGAGTCTGCTGGACCGACTCGGCGACATCCCGGCATTTGTCGTCAGCGATCTGGGCGCGGTGCTGTGGCAGAACACCGTTGCCGCGATCACCCTGGGGTGGACCGCTGAGCGCCGCGCCGATCGCTCGGCGAACATTGTTTGGCGGTGGTTCACCGAGCCGGCCCTGCGCACCTGCTTCCCGGAGGAGGACTGGCCACGGCATTCGCTCGCGCACGTCAGCGATCTGCGGGCGACCTCCGCGCGGCGCGGGGGTGATGCCGACGTCACCGATCTGGTCCACGGCCTGCTGGAGCGCAGCGAGGAGTTCCGTGCTCTGTGGGAACGCCACGAGGTGGCGGTGCACCGCTTCGACCGGAAGAGGTTCCTGCACCCCGAGGTCGGCGTCCTGCACCTGACCTGCGAGGTCCTGCTCTCGCCCGAGGCGGACACCAAGGTTCTGGCGTTCTTCCCGACCGAGGGCACCGACGCACGCGAGAAGCTCGCACTGCTGCGGACGATCGGGACGCAGAACTTCCAGGCGACCCGGTGACCCGGTAGTCCGGTGACCCGTCACACCGTCCACGCGCCGAGGGCAGCCCCCGCGGAGCCGGGGACAGGGGTGGTCCTGGTTCCCCTCGGAGAGACGCCTCACGCTGGTCATGTACGCCGGTCCCACGCCAGGTGCGGGGATCCGCCGTTCCCGCTGACCTGCCGGGTCGGCGCGACGGCCCGAGGAAGAGAGTGAACATGACCGAAGCACGGATACCGGTCTTTTCCACGATCGAGCGCGACCGCCGATGGAACCTGGCGAGGGACTTCATGGCCTGCGAGGGCCTCGATGCGCTGCTGGTCTTCGGCGAGCACGAGGACGCGGGCCCCGCGCCGGTCGCCTACGACACCTGGTTCACCAACGGCCGGGCCGGCACGACGGTTGTCTTCCCCAGGACCGGTGAGCCGGTCTCCCTGCTGCCGGGGCCCATGTTCGTCATGGACCACCTGGAGTCCCGCCGACGCGGAGACACCCCGTGGATCCCCCCCGCACCACCTGCGCGGCACCCGTCATTCCGGCACGATCATCGAAACACTCGACGAGCTGAGTCTTGCCGAGGCGGTCATCGGCGTTATCGGCCTCGGCTCCCACATGCCGTGGCATCCCGAGGGAATCATCCCCTACGGCCTCTGGAACAACGTCCTGTCCCGCTTTCCCGACGCCGTCTTCGAGCCGGTCGATCTCCCATTCGGCCAACTCGTCATGCGGCTCGGCGAGGAGGAGATCGCCGTACTGCGGCACTCGGCCAGGATCGGTGACGCCATGGTCGAGGCCATGGTGGCGACCGCCGCGCCCGGTGTTAGGGAGAGCCGGGTGTACGCGGCGGGTATGGCCGCGGGATACAGCCACGGGTCGCTGCCCCCTGCCATGCACCTGTGGTCGGGGCCGGACGTGGTGGCGGCGGGGCCGCCGGCCTGGGGCCAGCGCGCGCAGGCTCCCCGTGTCCTGGAGGACGGCGATGTCATCTACGCCGAGGTGTTCTCCAGCTTCGGCGGACGCCACGCCCAGAACCAGGTCACCATCGCCGTCGGTGACGTGCACGAGGACTTCCACCGTGCCGCGGACGTGTGCCGCGCGTCCTACGACGCCGGTCTCAAGGCGCTTCGCCCGGGGCACACGTTCGGCGAACTCGTCGACGCCATGCACGAGCCGATCGACGCCGCCGACGGCTGGCCGTTCCTGATCGCGGTGCACTCACTCAACCCCGGGCTCTCCGTGGGCAAGGGCCGCGGACTCTTCAGCCGCATCCCCGGCACCGAAGGGTATCCCCGCGTATCCGACCACCCCACGTTCCTGCCCAGCATGGAACTGGCGCCCGGAATGAGTTTCGCCTTCGAGCCGAACTACGCGTTCGGCCGCCATCTGGCACACCTCGGAGGCACGGTGGTGGTCGGCGAAGACGCGCCGATCGAACTCAACCCGTACTCGGCACAACTGCTGCACGCGGCAGGAGCCGGGCAGCCACGTTGAGCCGGCCGGGACCTGCGGTGTGGGCAATCGGTGCGCTGGCTGCGAGCGGGCGGACAAGCCGGAGCTGCGTGCGTGACTGGCTGGGTGCTGTTCCGGGCCCGCACCAACGTGCCCTGGTCGGTCTGGTGTACCTGCGTCGACACGACCCCTCGCGCAGCTCGCGGCCGGCTTCGGTATCTCAGTCGGCACCGCCCACGCCTACGTGGCAGCCGTCCTCGACCTGCTCGCCGATCGCGTGCCCGGCCTGCTGCGCGCCCTGCGCGAGGCCGACCCGGACTATGTCCTGCTCGACGGCACGCGCGCGGAGTGCGACCGGGTCGGTGACAGCCGGGCCGACTACTCCCACTGTGAGGATGGTGGCCGTGTCGTTCTGGCCGCGGCTTGACTCGTACTCTCACTGGCCGCTTGTGCCTTGTGTTTGATCTGTCAGCCCGGCCGGAGCGGCACGTACCGGCACTGGGCCGGCGGAGCGTGTCCCGATAGACATCTCGGGATCTGAAGAAGTCAAGCAGCAGATGCCGTTGATGAGGGCACGTGCGGGTTGAAGGCATGTTCTTCGTCGAAGGGAACTCGCTTTTGGAGGCAGTGGAACAGCTGTCCGAGCAGGCGGTTGAACAGGTGTCGCTGAGCTTGTGCGTGCCAGTCGCCGGCCTCGCGTCGGTGACGGTAGTGGGCCTGGGCTCCAGGTGATGAGCGCAGGGAGGAGAAAGCCCACAGATAGCCGGCGTGGTGGAGTCGGTTGTTCTTGACCATGCGGCGTCCCACGTAGTGTTTCTTGCTGGAGGCTCGGGTGATCGGTGCGGATCCGGCGTATGCCTTCAGTCCGCGGGCGTCGGAGAAGCGGTTGCGGTCGTCGCCGGTCTCGGCGAGAACACGTGCGGCGAGCTGGACACCGAGGCCCGGGAAGCTCAGGAGTATCTCAGCATCGGGATGCTCGTGAAAGCTGGCGTCAACTGCTTCGGCAAGGTCATCACTGGCCTGGCAGGCTGCCTCGAACTGCTTGAGCAGAGCGAGAAGTTGCCTGCCGAAGGCGTTCTCGACAGCAGCGGGCTGGTGAGCGTACTCGGCCCGCAGGACACCGCGCAGACGGGCAGCCTCTTCTTCAACGCCGCGGACGCGACCGGCGCGCTTGAGGGCGGAGCGCAGCTGGCTCAGAGACAGCCGCGAGCCTTCCGCCGGCGTTGGGGCCTTGGCCAGGATGATGCGAGCCTCCTCGCGGGCCAGCCCGCCCTGCTTGGCCAGGAAGGCATCCAGGGCAGCGGGGTAGTACTCGCGCAGCAGGGAGCGGATCTGGTTGCCGATCTGCTGGCGGTTCCAGACCGCGTCCTGCTGAGCTCGAGCCAGCACCGCGATGGCCTGGGCCTGGTCGGAGTCCGCTGGCAGCGGCCGGTGAACGGCCATGTCGGTTCGGAGGATGTTCGCCAACACAAGGGCATCGCCTGGATCGGACTTCTTGCGGGACACACCGTGGCGGTCACGGTAGCGGGAGGCGGCAAGCGGGTTGATCGCGAAGACCTTGCGGCTGCCGGTCCGCAGGACTGCTACGAGCAGGCCACGGCTGGTCTCGATGGCCACAGGTATCGGCGACTCAGGGCTGTCACCATGCTCGGCCAGGAGCTCCAGCAGCATCCGGTAGCCGGCCGCGTCATCGCTGATCCGCCGCTTGGCCAGTAGTTCGCCGGCCTCGTCGACCAGCGCGACGTCGTGGTGCCTCTCTGCCCAGTCGATCCCGCAGAACACAGTCACACGTTCTCCCATCCTCGAGTTGTTTTCCCAGGTCACGAGCTCATGCGGGTCACGCGGCGTCCTAATCCCAGGACTCGGTCGGTCCGCCATCTCGGTAGCCGTTCGCGACACCAGCGCACCCCAGGGGCCTCTGTCTGCGCCAGAGCTCGCGGCTCGCGGAGGTGGACAGGAGGTCGCCCTGCGGCGGGCTCGCGCCACGACGACAACGGACGGCATGCGGTGGTGGGTTTCACGGGACGTGGAGACGCCGGAACCGCGCCGCTCTCTCGTGAGGCCTCACGGCCGGGGAGATTCCCAGGCATCTGCCCGGCGTCCGCATGCCCCGTGAAACCCACCGCCGTGACGGCGCCGCTCTATCGGGAGGCCTCGTCAGCCAGGGGCCTTACAGGCGTCCGTCACGCCAGACAGCCCAGAGGCCCAACTGCGGCCCTCTGAACAACCTTCACACAACGGATTAGGGGCCTTGGCCTCGAAGGCACCGTCACAGTCCTGACCGCTCCACCGACCGGCGCTGACTATCGGTACGTCGTCGAACAGGAGCACCGTGACCACCCTCGGCATGCCTGCTGCCTTTCCCGCTGTCCACGCTGTCGAGGCCGCGGCCGAGCCGCGCGTGGTGGTGCTCGGTGTCGACACCCACAAGGACGTGCACGTCGCCGCCGTCCTTGACCACCTTGGCGGGCTGCTGAGCAGCGGGGAGTTCCCGGCCACCGCGGCCGGCTACCGTCACCTTCTCGACTGGGCACGCCAGTGCGGGACGGTGCTGCGGGCTGGGGTGGAGTGCACCGGCTCCTACGGTGCGGGCCTGGCCCGCTACCTCGCGACCCAGCAGGTTTCGGTGGTGGAGGTTAACCAGCCCGACCGATCCACCCGGCGCCGCCGCGGCAAGACCGACGCCATCGACGCCGAGGCTGCCGCCCGGGCCGCGCTGTCCGGCATCGCACGAGCGCTACCGAAGAGCGGCGACGGGCAAGTGGAAGCGCTGCGCATGCTCCGGTTGGCGAAGAACTCCGCGGTCAAAGCCCGCACCCAAGCGCTCAACCAGCTCAAGGCCGTGCTGGTCAACGCTCCGTCCGCCCTGCGCGAGGAGCTGGAGCCGCTCTCGACTGCGCTACTGCTCCGCCGGTGCGCAGAACTGGCCGACACCCGCGAGGGCAACCCGGCAGCCGACACGGCGGTCTTCACGCTGCGGCTGCTGGCACAGCGCGTCGTGCAGCTGCGGCAAGAAGCCACCGAGCTCGAAAGACGGATGACCATAGCGATCCGGGCTACCGCGCCCAGCCTGCTGGAGCAGCTCGGGATCGGACCGGACAGCGCGGCGGCCCTGCTGATCACCGCAGGCGACAACCCGGAACGGCTGGGCAGCGAGGCATCCTTCGCCGCCCTGTGCGGTGTCAGTCCTGTCGAGAAGTCCTCAGGGAAGAGCCAGCGCCGTCGGCTCAACCGCGGCGGAGACAGGCAGGCCAACGCCGCGCTGCACCGCATCGTGGTCACCCGCATGAGACAAGACGAGCGCACCCGCCTCTACCTGGAGCGACGCACCGCCGAAGGAAAGGGAAAACGCGAGGTCATGCGCTGCCTGAAACGCTACGCAGCCCGCGAGGTATACCACCTGATCCGCGCCGACATGATCACGCGCCACCAGCAGCCTGATACTTCAGCGACCCTGATGACCGCAGCTTGACGAACATAGCGGCATCAAGCACCGCCGGCACGGCGTGAACGTGCAGCTGGTGACCGACCCGGCCGGACGGCTGCTGTGGATCTCACCCGCACTGCCCGGCCGTGCGACGACCTCACCGCGGCCCGCACCCACCGGATCATCCGGATCTGCGAACGCCAGGGCATCCCGGTCCCCGGTCCTTGCCGACCGCGCCTACATGGGAGCAGGCCCGTGGGTGACGACATCCCTCAGACGCCCACCGGGCCGCGACCTCACACCCACCCAGCAAACCGTCAACCGCGCGCTCTCGGCGGCGCGGGCACAAGTTGAGCGCGGCGTCGCACGACTGAAGTCATGGCGGATCTTCCGCAAAGCCCGATGCAGCCCGAATCGGCCCGCGCCTGTGCCTGGCCCACCCCGTACTTCCCCGCCAGGTACTCCAGGGTCGGGACGGCCTTGGTCGGGGCATCCGGATCGAGCTGGAAGGAGTGCACCCTCAGGGCGATGTGCGCCGCGTGCGGGTAGGAGGCGATGGCCGTGTCCAGCCGCCGCTCGCCCAGGTAGCACCACGGGCACAGCACGTCCGCCCAGACATCGACGGTCAGCCGGGTGGTGGCGGGGACTCCTGTGGATTGCATGGTGACTGGCCTCCAGTGGGTCGGGGCGGCGCTTGAGAGGGGCGCCGGCGGGCCGGGCATGATGGCCCGCCGGGGAAAGACGGCGTTTGCTGGTTCAGTGGCGGGCCGGAGCGGAGATGCCGGTCCCGCCTGGGAGGTCGGCGCCGAATTGTGCGATGACCGCGTCCAGGTCGAGCGGTGCGAAGGCCTCGCGGGTCACCTCGTTGATCCTGTCGGCGGGCACCAGCCAGCACACTTCGAACTGCAGACCGTCCGGGTCGCTGGCGTATAGCGACTTGGTGGTGCCGTGGTCGATCTCGTGGGCCAGCTCACCTGCCTGCAGCAGCTTGCCGCGGATCTGCTGGAGCTCGGCCAGGGTGTCCACCTCCCACGCCAGGTGCGCGAGCCCAGGACGTCGGCCCGGGCTCTGCGGGGAAGCCGGGCCCTCGATCTGCATGAAGGCCAGGTCGTGGTCGTTGGTCGACTCCTCGGCCTTAAGGAACGCGGCCTCGGGCACCTTGCCGCCGTCGGCGTGGAGGCGGTGGTCGATGCGGAAGTTCAGCAGGTCGGTGTAGAAGGCGACGCTGCGTTCGACGTCGCGGACGTAGAGCACGGCGTGGTTGAGACGCTGGACTGGCATGTCACTCCTCGCTTAGTTACGATTAGTACGTAGCCCCACCATAGGGATGTAGCGAGGACCTCACAAAAGGCACATTGATGTACGCAAAGCACACCACTGACCCTGACCGTGCCGCCGCCCCGCACCCGGGCGACGCCTGGCCTGCCGATGCCCCCCACCCGTGCGAGAGCTGGCCGGACAACGGCCGAAGGTTCCGGGAGACCCTCGACCGGATCGGCGACAAGTGGTCGGTCCTGGTCATCGGCATCCTCAGCCGCGGTCCCTTGCGGTTCGGCGCCCTGCACCAGCGGGTTCCAGGCGTCTCCCAGCGCATGCTCACCCTCACCCTGCGCCACCTGGAACGCGACGGGGTCGTCTCCCGCACCGTCTACGCCGAGGTGCCCCCGCGCGTCGAGTACCAACTGACGCCACTGGGCGAGAGCCTGCGCACCATCGTCCATGCGCTCGCCCAGTGGGTCACGGACCACCATGGAGAGATCGAGCGCGCGCGCCACCGCTACGACGCTGGATGACACTCGTGTCCCAGCTCGCCTTCACCGGCGCCCCGGGGTACGCAGCCTCTCCAGCTCCCAGACCCGCCTGCCCTCCGGCACGACCAGCAGCATCTTCAGCGCTGGCGCAAGCTGCGGGTCCACGCGGTGCGCGGCCCGCGCCACCGACTGGTACAGGCGCCGCTCGGCCGCCGTACGGGCCTCCGAGACCTGCCGCGCCAGCACCGAGACACCCGGCAGCAGCACCCGGTGCCGGCGCAGCCACGTCACCGCATGGTTGAACAGCGACACCGGCCCCTCGGCGTGTGTCCACGCCCGCCCGTACAGGAGGGCCCGGAGACCGAGGCGCAGTGGCAACTGCAGGTCAGCGACTCAGCGCACCCTTCGTGTCACGCCGAGGTGGTGTCCCGGCCACCGTCGAGGTGGCCCGTACCCGACGCCGGTGACAACTTTCAGCTCACCGTGGGCTGAATGCGCTCATCGCCCGGCACCGGTCGGCGGGCAGATGGAGGGCCTGTTGCCCGACATCACCGGTGGACATCGGACGAAGCCGGCATCGATGTCGCGCATGGGTGTTGCAGCAGATGGCGGGCGCAGACCCTGGGCGCCCCGGAGTGCGCCGTGCCGGTCACGCCCGGGACGCGAGGTCTCGCCAGTCGTTCCACGTGTCGAGCCGCTTCCGGTAGGCCGCCTCGACAACCGGATAGGGGTAGGTGCCGAGGAAGAGCCGCAGGGGTGGTGCGTCGGTGTCGACGAGTTCGAGGACGGCGGCGGCGGTGGCCCGCGCGTCCTGGGGCATGCGGGCGGACGCGCCGGCCCGGCGCGCGGCGCGGATGGGTTCGTAGGCGGGGAGCGGTTCGGTGTGTGCCGCGGAAGCGCCCGACCAGTCGGTGCCGTAGGGGCCGGGTTCGACCAGGGTGACGTTGATCCCGAACGGGCCGATCTCCTGGGCCAGGGCCTCGCTCATCCCCTCCAGGGCCCACTTCGAGGCGTTGTACAGCCCCAGCGTGGGGAAGGCAGCGAGGCCACCGAGGCTGGAGACCTGCAGGATGTGGCCGCTGCCCTGGGCCCGCAGGTACGGCAGGGCCGCCTGCGTCACCCACAGCGGGCCGAACAGGTTGGTTTCGAGCTGGGCGCGGGCCTGTTCCTCGGTGGTTTCCTCGACCATGCCGAACAGGCCGTAGCCCGCGTTGTTGACGACCACGTCGAGGCGGCCGAAGGTCTCGGCGGCCTGCCGCACTGCGGCGGTCGCGGCGGTGCGGTCGGTCACGTCGAGGCGGAGCGGGAGGATGTCGTCCCCGTGGGCGTCCAGGAGGGGCCGCAGGGTCTCGGGGTCGCGTGCGGTGGCGGCGACGCGGTCGCCGCGGTCGAGAGCGGCCTCGGCCCAGATACGGCCGAAGCCGCGGGATGCGCCGGTGATGAACCAGGTCTTCATGTCATCGAGCCTGCGCCGTTTGCACCTCGGCAGCCAGCACCCCCGCAGGGTTACCCTCGCGCCATGGCGGCTGACAACCTTCTGGGAGATTTCCTCAAGGCCCGGCGCGGACGGGTCGCGCCAGCGGACGTGGCCGTGCCCGCCACTGGACGACGCCGGGTGGCGGGGCTGCGCCGGGAGGAACTGGCCCGGCTCGCCGGAATCAGCGAGCCGTACCTGGTCCGGCTCGAACAGGGCGTCGACCGGCACCCCTCGCCCCAGGTGCTGCGCTCCCTCGCGCGGGCGCTGGAGCTGGACGCCGACGCCTCGGCACACCTGCTCGCCCTTGCCGGCCCCGACCCCGTGCCGCCGTCGCGGACCGAGGTCTCCGCGGACGTGCACCGGCTGCTCGACGCGTGGGCGGACCGGCCTGCGTACGTCCGCGACCGGTGCTTCGACGTGCTGGCGGCGAACAAGCGAGCCCGCGCGCTCGCCCCGATGTACGAGCCCGGGCACAACCTGGCCCGGGCGGTCTTCCTCGACCCGGCGTCCCGGAGCCTCTTCCCCGACTGGGCGGAGGTGGCGGCGCAGACCGCAGCGGCCCTGCGCGCCGAAGCCGACCCACGCGACCCCAGGACCGTCCGCCTGGTCGCCGAGCTGGAGACGGACGGGGAGTTCCGCCGTCTGTGGGTGCGGCACGAGACGCGGCCCGCCCGTGACGAACTCAAGCGCTTCGCGCACCCAGTCGTCGGCAGCCTCGCCCTGCGACGGCAGGCGCTCACCGTCGGCGGCGCCGAGCAACAGGTGATCATCGTGTACCAGGCGACGGCCGGGAGCCCGTCCGAGAGGGCCCTGGCCCGGCTTCTGTGACGCGCCCGGCGTTTGTCGGTGCCCCGTGCGGCTACCCTCTTCAGCCCAGCGCGTGTACCCGGCCGTGGCCTTGGAATCGCCACAGAGAGCCAGGGAGTCTCGATCTTCGTGATGGCCGAAGGCCTGCCGAATGAGTACTTGTGACAAGTCGGGTGCCTCGTTTGTGACAACCAAGTTGCTTCGGCTGTTCCCATTTGGCAGCTCACCCGGCTCCACCGGTGACAACTCCTGAGTTTCGGCTCAGTCATCCGCTGCGCCCGGCGCGCGGCGGATCCGTCATCCGTTCGTTTTTCCGCGACGATTGGGAGGCTCGTGTGAGTACCCCCGTACCCCCATCCCACCGGCGCCCGCGCGTCCCCGCCGACCGCGCGGCCGCGCGCCGTGAGCCGGTCGACTGGGCGAAGGTCGGCCGCCGCGCGGTCCGCCAGCGCGCCACCGGCATGACCCACCCGGAGGCGGCCGCCGCCCTCGAGGAAGCCGAACTGCAGCACTCACAGTGGGAGTAGTCGGCCCGGCCGTCGCCGACCCGGTCGCACTCGGCGAGGGTGCCGTCGAGCAGGACGAAGTCGGGTTCGTGCTCGCGCAGCGTCTTCAACAGGCCCGGTGCACGTTCGGCGAGCAGGTCGACGACCGCGCTGGTGTAGGCGTGGGCGGTGGACTCGCTGATCCCGAATCCAGCGGCGATCTTCGCGAGAGTGGTGTGTTCGCGCAGGTACACCAGTGCCACCATCGCGCGCTGGGACGGGCGGAGCTTGCAGCGTCGGTCGCCCTCACGGGTGACGATCACCATGGTGACCCACTCCACGAGTGCATGCGGAAGGTCGAGTACGGCAGGATGGATGACCAACGAGGCCCCCGAGCAACGTGATTGAGACGTCAGACATCTCGATCAACAGCCCGGGGGCCTCGCTCGTTGCGCTTCACGGCCCATCACCCGATCGGTGGCCAACTCGAAGAAGCTCAGTGAACCAGGCCCCGACCCAGTCCCCTGAAAAACGGTACACGCTACGGCACGGCTCAGCGGTCATAGCCCCTAACGATAAAGGGCAGTTGGGGGACCCGTCCTCAGTTGAGATCAAGGCAGCCGACGGCCAAACAGATCACAAACAGCACTCACCAATTCGTGACCCGCGACGGACTGTACCGGGTCGTCGCGCAGGAGGCTTCAGCCCCCACTGGCCCACCGCGTCGTCGTGCCACGCCGGGCTATGTGGCAGCGGGAAAGTGGGAACTCCCTCCGGATACGCGACAGTTGTACGCGCCTCGGCGCAAGGCTTCCGGGACCGGTCCCCGGCGCCCGACGGTACGTTCAACACGGTCGACAACAGCCACGTCAGGACAAGCAAGAAGGGAGTTTGTCATGAAGTTATCGAGGTTCGCTGTAAGCGGGGCCGTGTGTGCCGCGCTCCTCGGATTCGGCGCTGTAACGGCAACGCAGGCTACCGCCGCTGAATCCTCAGCAGTAGCGCCACGAGTGGCGGTCCAGCAGGAACCGTACTGGGAGGAATACTACCCGAACTGGTTCTACGGGAAGCCCAGCTGCGACGCACGCGGCGAGTCCATCTCAAATCCTTCGAGTCCCCAGTACATTCCTGGCACTATTGACTTTGAGTGCTATGTACGCGAAGGCGAGTCGAAGTGGACGATGGCCATCCTCCGGTGTGACTGCCAGCTGGCCTCGGGTGACACGAACGGGATGCCGGCACAGCGGCCGATGAGCATCCTCCGGGCCTGATGCAGCCTTTGCTTCAAGTGCAGGGTCCGGGAATCGCATGACTTGCGATTCCCAGACCCTCCCCCATTTTACGCCAAAAGGAGCAGTCGGAATTTGGTGCTGTTGACGGCATATCGGCAGCGCTGAATCAAGACGTTCGTGCACGTCTCCGCAACGACAATGCTGCCGCCATGGTCACCCCTGCCGATTCCGACCGAGCCTCGGGATCGCAGGCAGGCACTCACCCGTGGGCGGAGCCGCCCCGTGAAACAGGCGCCCCAAGATCCCGTGACCGGGCGCTCCAAGCAGCGGCCGATCGCCGTCGGAGATTCACGTTGCTGTTTGCGACAGATCAGTCACTTCCTTCGCGGACATCCATGCCCTGTTCGGCGAACGCCTTGAAGTCCTGCATGTGTTGCTGGGACTGCTTGTGGAAGGCACCTGGCATGAGAAGCCCCACCAGCCGCATCAGCAGGCTGCTGAATCGGTATTCACTCTCGCTCTCCCAGAGCGTCGTCTCCGGATTGGCTTCGGTCAGCCGATCGCGCACGACGCTCCACATGCCCGCGCCGACGATCTCTCGGTCGAAGTGAACGACGACCTCTTTGGGGATCTCGTGCAGGTCTGCCGGATCCCGGCGTGTGATCGGTTCGGTGCACTCGATCTCCCGCTTCCCCGACTGCATCACGACCCGCGACTTGGTACCGAGCTGCCCATGTATCCCGCTCACCGGCTCGTGCAGCACCATCCCTCGCAGCCACTTCGGTATGTGTGCCGGGTCGGCGAGCAGCTGGGCCACCCGCTCCCGCGGCAGGGCGATCTCGATCGAGTTGGTGTACTTCATCGCGCCCATTCCTTCCGGGTGTGGGACAACATGCTGTCGTCCTGCTCGTCCTGCTCGTCGGCGGAGAGGTCTGAAATCCGTCTCGCGATTGACGATTCTCATCGGCGGTGCGCGCGGCGGGACGCCGGTCAACCCACCGCAGCGGGGAAGTCAGGTCGGGTCGGGTGCGTAGAACTTGGTGGTGGCCGCGACTGCGGCCGCGACGTGCACCGGTTCGCCACCGGCGGCTAGGTGAGCCTCGCCCCATGCCGCGGCGCTGCGCCGGATGAACTCGCGCCCTTCGGGCGACTTCTTGACCGCCTCGTGGTCGGCGGTCTCGCCACCGGCCAACAGCTGGGTCAGGGCGAGGAGATGCAGGTCCCAGCCGACGCCGCCGGCACCGGGGCCGTATGTCGGGAAGAGGGGTTCCTCGACGACTGCTGCGTGGATGAGTTCGAATTCGGTGTCGCCGGTCGGGCTTGGGGCCAGGCGCACTTGCACCTCGCTCGTGCCGGGCCACGCGTCGGCGTCCGGCCCGTAGAGCCAGGACACTTTGAGCAGACGCGGTGGCTCGCACCGGAGGATCTCGCCGTGCTCACCTCCGTCCAGCTCGAACTTCCCGCCGAGTCGCAGATCCCCGGTGACCGGTTTCAACCAGCGATGCAGCCGCTCGGGGTTGGTAAGGGCGTCCCAGACGTCGTCGATTTGCGCTTGGTATCGACGCCGCACCTCGATGGTGTACGCGTCGCCGGCGGGCACGCTGCCCTTGCCCATTGCCCGGCGTGCGGCGGCCAGTTCGTCCAATACGTCTTTCACGTCTTGTGCCTTTCGCTGATGGATCGGTCTTGTCCGCATCGGTGCCGGGCTCGGCCGGTCGGGTGGGCTCCCCGCCAGCCGGAGTCCGAGCTGCACGCCTGCCCCGGGCCAGCTCGGTTTCCAGGGCGTCGAGGCGTTGATCCCAGAACCGGCGAAACCGGTCCAACCACGCGTCAATCTCGCTCAGCGGCACGGGCTCGACGGCGTAGAACCGGCGAGCGCCCTCAGCCCGCACCGACGCGAACCCGCTGTCACGCAACACGCGCAGATGCTGTGAGACACCCGGCTGGGAGAGTCCGAACTCGGCCCGGATCACGTCCGTGATCGCGTCATCTCGCTGTCCGCGTGGTCTATCCCAGCCACAGCACAACCACGTCTTTGGGGAGCAGCTCATGGCAACGGTGCACACAGGTATGACCATGTCGCTGGACGGCTTCGTCGCCGACCGCAGGGGCAGCGCGGCGCGGCTGTCCGACCCTGCCGCCTCTGGCGGCAGTGAGTACATGACCGCACTGGTCCAAGCAACCGGCGCGGTCGTCATGGGCAGGCGGTCGTTTGCGATGGCCGAGGATCCGGACTGGTATGTCGGCAACTACGAGTTCCAGGTCCCATCTTCGTGCTCACCCGCACGCCGCCGCCGGTCATGCCCAAACGGGACGCGCAGTTGACCTTCACGTTCGTGACCGACGGGGTCGCCTCGGCGATCGCCAAGGCGAAGGCGGCCGCCGGGCAACGGGTGGTCCAGGCGTTCGGCGCCAGCGTGGTCCAGCAGGTCCTGCGGGCTGGGCTCGCCGACGAACTGCACGTCGATGTGGCAGCGGTGTTGCTGGGCGCCGGGCTTCGGCTGTTCGATGACCCGGATCTGGAGGGAGTCGCCCTCAAGAAGGTCGGTGTGCAGGAGGTCGGAGAGGTCACCTCGCTCCATTTCCAGGTCGTCAAGTAGCTCCATTTCGGCGTCGGTGGCATCGGTGCCCCCTACGCCAGAACACACGCAGCCGCCCACCGCGAGCGTTCATCTACGGTCCAATGCCACGAACACCAACATCCTGACCGCACCAGGTGCAGTCAGCATTGGGGGCTGGCACAGTTCTTGGGGGAGCGGTCGCGGAGGTTACGAGAGCAGGATCATCTTGCGGAGGAGTTCGAATTCGGCGCGTCCGTAGAGTTGTCTCTTGATCTTCTTGATGCGGTTCACGGCGCCTTCGGTGCCGCCGGAGCTCCAGGACAGGGTGAGGCCGGCGGTGACGGCGTCGAAGTCGTTGTTCATGTGGCGGGCGAAGCCGGTCAGTCCAGGCAGGTCATCCTGGACGACGGCGCCGATCCAGTCGGGGAGTTGGGCACCAAGGCGGCAGGTGAGGATCTCGCCGAAGTCGCGGATGCGCTGGTGGCTGGTCCCCAGTTCGGGACATCGGGCCAGGATCGTCTTGAGATGCTGGTGTTCTTCCTCGCTGAGTGTGGTGGGGTGGCGGGTGAGCCAGCCGGTAACCTGGCGGACGCTTGGTGGTGCGGGCACCGGGGTGCCGGCCTTGGGGCGGAAGGCCGCGAGGTAGTCGCGGACGGAGGCGTATCCGTCGGGGTAGCCCTGTGCGGTGATCTCGCGGTGCAGGGCGAGGGCGTTTGTGCACCCTTCTGACCAGCGTCGTTGCAGGTAGGGCTTGTAGGGGTCGAGCTTGCTCGGCCGCGGCGGCATCCCGACGATTGTGTCCTGCCAGCGGGCGGCGTGCGCATATCTCAACACCGTGGTCTGACCCCATTTCAGGTGCCGGGCGATTGCCCGGAGGCTGTGTCCCTGGGCGATCAGCTCGTGGACCTGGGCGTGGGCAGCCCGCTTGCGTTCTGCTCGGGGTCCGGTGGGATCCGCCTCCGCCGCGGGCTTGGTGCCATCCGCCGGCGTCGACGGCTGGACTGGCTCCTGCAGGCAGGAGCGGTGGGCCCTGACGGTCTTCTCCACGGCCCGGCCGAGGCCCTGCCAGAGGTGGAAGCGGTCGGCGACCTGGACCGCTTCCGGGGCGCCGAGCCGGGAGCCCTCGGCATAGGCGCCGGCCCGGTCCCGGCAGATGATCTCCACGCCCGGGTGCGCGGTGAGCCAGGCGGCCAGTGGCCCTGCCTCGCGGCCCGGCAGCACGTCGATGAACTGGTGCGTCTCGTCATTGGTGATCATAGTTGCGTACGTAGTTCCGCGGCGGGTGGCGAAATCGTCGACGCCGAGGACCCGCGGCACCCCTCGCTCGGGATCAGGCAGCGCCATCACCCGCCGCAGGAATGTCATGCGGCCCGCCACGATCCCGAAGGACATCGCGAGCCGGGCCCCGGCCCGGCCGGCGAGCGCCAGCCCGATCGTCTCCAGCCAGGCGCCCAGGCGCCGCGTGCAGTGGGCATACGGAGTGGTCAGCTGACTGAACCGCTCGGCGAACGTCCGTCGTGCACACCGCCGGTTGTCGCAGATGAAACGGCGAACCAACAACTTGATCACCACGGGTCGGCCACCCAGCGGGAGATCGCGAACCCGCCGTCGCCCAGCTCCGCACCGAGGGCCACGAGATCCGCGACGAGGACGTCGCCCGGCTCTCCCCGCTCAAGCACAAGAACCTGAACGTCCTGGGCCGCTACAACTTCACCGCCTCCCAGCCGGTCAGCGGCCTGCGCCCGCTGCGCGACCCGGACGCACCCGACCTCGACGATGACGGCGACGGCACCGACGAATGACCCACAGGCCGCCGCGCCGGGCGCGGCGGGCGGCCGACACCTGGGCGGCGACGGGTCGTTGAGCACAGCATGGCGAAGTGCGGTTCGAGGAAGTCCACCGGCAACGTGGCGCATGAGATGGTCCACGAGCTGGCGATGGCGACGCTCCACCTGCTCGCCGCGAGGAGGCAGCTGCATGGGGCCGAGTCCTGCCCTTCGACGCCCGCCCTGATCGAGATGTGCGACCTGCTCCAGGGGATACGTCAGCGAGATCCGCGCACTCCTGGTGGCCTTGGGAATGACGGACGAGGACCTTCAGACGCTGCTGAGCGGCGCCACCGAGTAGGGGGTCCGAGTAGGAACGGATCAGGGAACCGGTGTTGCTGACAGAAGTTGATAGGCGCTGATCCGGCCCCCAGAGACGACATCGCCCGGGAACGCTGAAGCGCTCCGGGCAATGTGGGTGAGCGGCAGCGACAACGTTACCGGGAGAGCCGCAGGTCCCAGCCGTCGCCGGTGCGGTTCAGGGTGGGGGTGTAGGCGGCGGGGCGGGCCAGTCGACTTCCCGTGGGTGAGATTGCCGGGCGACCTGACCATCAGCGGCAGCGTGGGAGTGGAGTGAACCTGCTGGTCATGGGCAGATCTATCACCCGCGGGCGAGGCCGTTCAGGAAGCGAGGACCAAGGTGGCGTTATGGCCGCCGAAGCCGAAAGAGTTGCTCAGGGCCGCCAGTGGTCCTTGAGGAAGTTGGCGCGGTGATCCGGTCACTATGTCCAAGCCGATCGCGTCGTCGGTCTCTTCTGCGTTGAGGGTCGGGGGCACGAGGCGGTGGTAGAGGGCCAGCAGGGTGGTGATCGCCTCGACGGGGCCGGAGCCGCTCTGCAGGTGTCCGATCATGGACTTGGGAGCCGAGACGGCGATCTGGTCGGTGTGGGCGCCGCACACGCGATGTAGGGCGCGGGCTTCGGCGAGGTCTCCGGCCGGTGTGGAGGTGGCGTGGGCGTTGACATGGGCGATGTCGGTGATCGACAGGCCGGCGTCGGCGAGCGCCCGGGTGATGGCTTTGGCCGCACCGAGTCCCTCGGGCTGCGGCTGGGCGATGCGGTGCCCGTCGACAGACATTCCGATACCGAGGATCCGGCCGTAGACCCGGGCACCGCGGGCGCGGGCGTGGGCCTGCGACTCAAGGATCACGATGCCCGCGCCCTCGCCGAGCAGGAAACCGTCCCGGCTCTTGGCGAAAGGGCGGGAGGCACGCTGCGGGTCGTCGTTACGTCGGGAAAGGGCACGCATGGCAGCGAACCCGCCCAGGCCGAACGGGTGGATCGGCGCCTCGGCGCCGCCGGCGATCACGACGTCGGCCCGGCCCAAGCGAATCATGTCCGCCGCCAGCCCGATGGCCTCGGTCCCCGAGGCACAGGCGCTCACCGGCGCATGGGCACTGCCCTGGGCGCCGTACTGGATGGCTATCTGCGCCGCCGAGCTGTTGGGCAGCAGGGAGGGCACCGCGTAGGGCGACATGTGCTTCCAGCCCTTGGTCTGGAGCGTCTGATGCGCAGCGAGCATGGTCTGTACGCCGATGGTGGAGGAGACCGCGACCGAGAGCCGCTCGGTGTCCAGCTCCGTAGCGGTATCGAGGCCGGCGTCCGCCCAGGCTTCGTGTACGGCCATCAGCGCCAGCTGCGTGACGCGGTCCATCCGGCGCGCCTGCGCGGGCGGGAGGGCTGCCGCGGGGTCCAC
>NZ_JAAKZX010000158.1 GCF_011045025.1 Streptomyces ureilyticus | reverse complement strand
CCGCCGCCTACACCCCCACCCTGAACCGCACCGGCGACGGCTGGGACCTGCGGCTCTCCCGGTAACGTTGTCGCTGCCGCTCACCCACATTGCCCGGAGCGCTTCAGTGAGGTTCCCCTCCTACTGTGGAGACCGTGACCGGAGGGATAGTTGGGGTCATGGCATCCAGGAAGCGCATCTACGACGCCGAGTTCCGCGAGGGAGCGGTACGGATCGTGACGGAGACCGGGAAGCCGATTCCGGAGGTGGCTGAGGATCTGGGCATCCACCCGGGGACGTTGCACAGCTGGGTGTCGCGGGCGCGGCGCAACGGGTCGCCGTCGTCGGACCGGCTGGTGGCCGAGCCGTCGCCCGGCGATCGTCTGCGGGAGAACGAGCGCGCTGAGCTGGAGCGGCTGCGGGCCGAGGCCAGGGAGAAGGACAAGCGCATCCGCGAGTTGGAGATGGAGCGTGATGTGTGCAAGCGATTCGTGGCCTTGTGGGTGAAGTAGCTGAGGCGGACCCGGCCGTCGCGGTCGGGGTGATCAGCAGCTGCAAGGCCGAGCAGAAGATTCCGTACCGCACCGCCTGCCGGGCGCTGGGGGTGTCGGAGTCGTGGTTCTACAAGTGGCGGGATCGTCCGCCGACAGCGCGTGAGGCGCGCCGGCAGCAGCTGGCCGAGGAGATCGAGGAGATCTTCCACGGCTCGGGCGGCACCTACGGCTCGCCGAAGGTGTTCATCGAGCTGGTGCGCGGAGGCTGGCGAGTATCGGTGAACACGGTCGCGAAAGTCATGGCCGAACTCGGGCTGGCCGGACGGAAGGTGCGTCGCCGCCGGTCGCTGACAAGGCCGGGCAAGCGGCCGGCTGCCGTGGACTTCGTGCGCCGGGACTTCACCGCCGAGGAGCCCGATCTCGTCTGGGCGGGCGATCTCACTGAGATCGAAACCGGCGAGGGCAAGCTGTACTTGGCGACGGTCATCGACCTGTTCTCCCGCCGTCTGACACTACATAACCTAGACGTGCGAACCAACGCGCGCCCGGGAGACCGGAGGGTGCCTCCGCCCCGCCACGATCCAGTCCTGGAGAAGCTGAATCAGCGCAGGTCCAGGCCAAGCAGATCCCGACGCTGCCCCGCCCATCGGAGCAGGTCGACCGCGACAACCCTCGACCTGCTCAACCGCGCCGGCGCCGTGTCAACCGCAACGAAGGTGAAGATCCTTCACCCCGAGTGGGACGACACCGCGGTACGGGCCGAAGTGCGGGCGATCCTCACCGAGACCGGCGCCGACGCGCCAGACCCGATCCAATTCAGGCCACTCAGCTGACGATAATCAGCCTCTGACAATCCGAGCTGTGAACCTGAGAACCTGAGAACCTGAGAACCTGAGAACCTACCTCATGAACAGAGCCCCGCACTGTTCAACCAGCGCGGGGCGACGAGTAGCAGGCTGCCGCTCCTACCGGGCTCGGCCTTCCACCGATATTCAGCCTCGGAGCCTATCGGCAGTTTTCCCCTACCCATTTGTGGGAGCGCAGCGCCGTGGGCGCATCCAGGTTCTTCTTCTTGCCGCTAGAGACGCAGCCCACCTTGTCTGCGCCGTGGTTACCAGCCGCGTCGTAGTACAGCACGTCCATTCCGCTGGTCCCATTGTTATAGACAGACCGGACCTTCTTGGATGAACTCCACCCGCAACCGGGCTTCTTCTGCCAGTCCGAGTTATTCCCCTGCCAAGAGCACTTCTCTCCGTAGCTGCTTCCATTGCCATTGCTGTAGAAGCACACGTAGCCCTTGCTGCACTCCCAGTTCGCGGCTTCCCCGGCAGAAGCGGTACTTGAGCTGAGACCCGCCAGAACAACGACCCCGGCGAACAGGGCCGCTTTGCTTCGGATTGAGCGAATACGCATCTTGCTTCATCCCCCATAGCTACATGGCCTGTTGAATTATGAGATGTGGATCCCACCAAGGCCGGTCGGGCAACAGCGTAGACGCTCGCTGCCTCAGTGCGCCCTATAACTTTTCAGGGTGTCACGGCTACAGGCCAGGTATCGCAAGATCGACGCGTCAGACACAACCGCCGGTTGCAGAGACCGACGCCATGTTCATCGTGTGTAAGAGGATGTCTCATGTGGTGCTGCCGTGAGCTGTTGTGACTGAGCACTTCAGTTGGCGAGTTGCCAGTTGATCTGGCGGGTTGAGCACAATGGGCGGCCGAGCTCACGAGCTGGTCCACGGAGGAGTTCACGCCGGGGCCAGCACAGGTGTCGGTCAGTCTTCGGGTGTCCCGACGTTCGCCCACTGGGGTGCGTGGTCCTGGACGAACTCGGCGAAGGTGCGAGGCGGGCGGCCGGTCAGGTCCAGCACCGCGGTGCTGACCTGGTCGTCCCGGCCGGTTTGGATGCCGGCGTCGACGGCGGCGAGGGCTGTCGCGAAGGCGTCCGGCATGCCGGACGCACGGTAGGCGTCCGCCTGCTCGGCGACCCCGACGGGCACGACCCGGATCGGCCGGCCGGTGTGGATGGTGATGATCTGTGCCGCGTCCTGGTAATTCAGCGCCTTCGGCCCGGTGAGTAGGTAGTCATGCCGGTCGTCGGGGTGGCCGTTGGGTTCGGTCAGGAGCACGGCGGCCACCGCCGCGATGTCTCGAGCGTCGATCCAGCCCACCCGGCCGGTTCCGGCAGCGGTGCGGATCTCACCGCGTCGCCGGATCCGCTCACCCAGCGGGTGGGGGGCCAAGAAGTTCTGCATGAACCCGGAGGGGCGCAGCACCACCCATCCGGGCCGGGCCCGCACGTGCGCGGCCAGTTCCAGTGCGCTGGCGGCACCGGGCAGCACGATAGCGGAGCCGAGCAGCACCACCCGGCGCACGCCGAGGCGTTCGGCCTCGGCCAAGAACGGTTCGACCAGCGGCATCGGATCTGTGGTGTCTACCGGAGGCACCAGGTAGACCCGGTCCATCCCGTGCAATGCGGCCGGATGGGTGGCCGGATCGCTCCAGTCGAACCGAACCGCGTCCGGGGCGTCGGCCGCTGGGATGCGGCTTGCCACCCGGACCGGAACACCGCTTTTGCGGAGCAGTTCGGCCAGGATGCTTCCCGTCTTCCCGGTGCCGCCGGTAATCAGCACGCCGGTCATCGGGTGGCCTGCGAGCGCAGCGAGCCGAGCAGTTCGGGCAGCGTGCCGGCCGCTGAGGCGGCCGCCAGCGGGTTCCAGTAGTCCCGATAACGGGTGATCAGGCCCTGGTGGGTGGTGAGCACCGTGATGTAGTCCAACTGGTACGGCGCATCGGTGGCCACCGTGCGGCCGCGCGCGGTGAACTCCACCACGATGGTGTCCGGCTGGTCTGTGTGGTGCACGGTGAGGGTCGGGATCGCCTGCACGTCCATCAGGTCCGGGTAGCCGGCCAGATAGCCCCGGACGGCCTCACGTCCGGTCAGCCGTCTCGGTGAAGCCCCTTCGGCGAAGGGGAACTCGGCGGTGCCGTACTCCGCCCACAGATCGGCGACGGCGTCCATGTCTTTGGCCAGCAGCAGCTCCAGCAGCCGGCGAAAGGTCTCTTCGGAAGTGCGTGGTGACACGGTGATTCTCCAGCGTTCTGCAGGACGTCTGACCGCACCAGAGTGGGTGCACGAGGCAGTGCCGTGGAACGCACCAGTGAGCCCCGGATCACTGGTCCGTGGCTAAGCCGAGTGCCGCTGTGCCAACCTGGCCGGGTGAGCAGAGCAGAACTGGCTGACTTCCTGCGCCGTCGACGGGAGGCGCTGCGCCCGGCCCAGATGCCGGCCACGGCTGTCCACCCACCCGGCCTGCGTGCCCGGCGCACCCCCGGGCTGCGGCGGGAAGAGGTGGCCGCCCTGGCCGGGGTGTCCACGAGCTATTACGAGCGACTGGAGCAGGCCCGCGCGCCGCGTCCGTCGCCGCAGGTGCTGTCCGCGCTGGGCACGGCACTGCGCCTCACCGACACAGAGCGTGAGCACCTGGCACGGCTGGCCGGGCAGATCCCGCCCAGTACGGACGCCGATCGCGCGCCGGTGCCTGCCGATGCACGCCGACTGCTGCATCGGCTCGGGCCGATTCCCGCCTATTTGGTGAACGACCTGGAGGACATCGTGGCCTGGAACGCTGCGGCGGCCGCGTTGATCATCGACTTCGCGCAGTTGCCCGTCCACGAGCGCAACACCGTGCGCCTCGCCATCCGGCTGGGCGGCACCCTCTGCTCAGCACCCGTCGGCGCGGAAGGCGACTTCGCCCGGCAGTCCGCCGCCCACCTGCGCGCGGCCGGCGCCCGCCACCCGGCGGACCGTGCGCTGGGCGAGCTGGTCAACGAGTACGCCGCGCACAACCCGGACTTCGTCGCCGGCTGGCGCAGCCACGACGTGCACCCCCGGCCGACGCTGCGCAAACGCCTGCATCATCCCGAACTCGGCGAGCTGGAACTGGACCGTCAAACCCTGCTCATGCCCGGCACCGGCCTGCGGCTGGTGCTCTACACCGCAGATCCCGGCAGCCCGAGCGCCACCGCACTGGCCCAGCTGGGCCCTCCCGACGCGGCACCGTGACCGTTGGCCCAGGCGTGGGGCAGATAGCGCCACTGGCAGCCCGTCCGGTTCTGATAGAAGATCGCGTTCACGACTTCCCGGAGGTCGCAAGACCCGGGATCTCCGGTCGCTGACCGCGCGACCCTGTCCTGCTTCCAGGCCGTGATCATCGGCTCGATCAACGCCCACTGGGTATCCGATAAGTCGCTCGGGTACGGCTCTCGCTTCATGCCCCGCATCTCAACATGGACATGACCAACAGGGCGGCCTGTGCGACGATCAGTACCACGATCGAGCGATCACGAACCGAGAAAGATCGGACTTAACGCCCACTCAGAGGGCGATGATCTGCCACTGCTTCTCAGGCGCGCGGTTGTAAGCGAACTGGTTGATGTTGGCCCCGTCGGCGGTCGAGCCTCCGTCGACGTTGAGCGACAGTCCGCTGAACCGGTTGGTGAGGTAGTAGTAGCCGTCGCCGGTCGGCGTGACCGCCCAGTACTGCTGGGGAACGTTGTGGTCCCCATAGATGGAGACGTTCCCGCCGTCCACCCGCGAGAGTCCGGCCACCTCCATCAGCTTGCCGCTGTTCACGTTCTTGATCTCGTAGTAGCCGTCTCCGGTGGAGGCGAAGGTCCACTTCTGGGCGGTGTTGTTCAGCCACGGCCACTGCTGGATGTTGGTGCCGTTGGCGGTGCCGAAGTTGAACACGTCGATGACTTTGCCGCTCTTGCGGTTGACGATGCGGTAGACCGTGCCGTTGCCCGGCAGGACTCTCGACACCAGGGCCGGCTTGGCCGTCCGGCCGCCGATCCTGACGCCGCCCATGTTGGCGTAGCCGCCGGTGGCCGCGTTGGCCTGGATCCGTACGAAGCCCACGTTCCGGGCGGGCCATTCGGCCACCTTGGTGGCGCGGTCGCCGGCCCAGGTGCCGGTGGCGACCCGGGTGAAGTTCGTGCCGTCGGTGCTCGTGGAGATGGTGTATGAGGTGATGTCACCGTCGGTTGAGTTGTTGCGGTTCCACTGCTTGGGCAGGTACTCCAGGGTGGAGACGTTGCTCCACACTCCGCCCAGATCGATCGTGATCGAGTGAGGCAGGGCCGAGGGCAGTCCCCACGTCGACCAGCAGGTCTCGTAGCCCCTGTCGCTCAGGCCGTCGATGGCGTTGAGCGGTCCCTCGCCGGTGCGGAATCCGGTGGCGTAGGCGCTGACGGGGGTAACAGGGTGTTCGGCGCGGGGCATCTGGGCGGGCAGTGGCGGGCGGGAGGTGTTCGGGCTCCATGCCGCCCCGACTTCGGCGAGTCGGTTGACGATGTTGGTGTCCAGCTTGCCGTTGCGGTTGGGCGGGCAGTTGAGGATGAACGAGGTGTACTTCGGTTCCAGGTCCGTCAGGTGGGACAGGATCGCGTCCTTGCTCATCAGGCTCTCGGTCGGTGTGGTCGGATGCCAGAACCAACCGTTGCTGATCGTCTGTCCCTGGGTGGCGGCGTAGGTGTTTCCGGCTGGCGCGGTGATGCCCAGCGGCTCCTCGAAGTAGAGGGCGTCGCCGAGGAACGGTACCGACAGTCCGCCGTGGTCGATCATGACGATGTCCGGCTGGAGGGACTTCACGTGCTCGCGGATGCGCTGGTAGGAGACGGCCTGCTGGCCCATCTGCCACGCGTAGCCGTCGGTGACGAACATGTCGATGGTGCCGTAGTTGGTGAGCAACTCGGTGATCTGACCGAGCATGAAGGTCATATCGCTGGGCTGGATGGCATCGGTGATCTCGAGACCGGACACCCTGTGCCGGCTCTCCCACGCCTCGACGCTGAAGGTGCGGTCCCAGATCGAGTAGTAGAACCCGACCTTCAGCCCCTTCGCCCGGAAGGCGTCGCAGTACGCCCGCACCACGTCCTGCTTGTAGGAGCTGTTCGCGACGTTCTGGGTGCCATACGCGCTCGGCCACAGGGCGAAGCCGTCATGATGCTTGGTCGTCAGGATGCCGTAACTCATCTTCGCCGCCGCGGCGGCGGCCGCCCACTGAGCACAGTCCACGGCTGTGGGGGCGAACAGAGCGGGGTTCTGGTTCGGGGCGGCCCACTCCTCGTTGGTGAACGTGCCCAGGCTGAAGTGGTTGAACATGCCGAACCGCATGTTCACCAGTTTTTCCAGGTTGGTCTGGGGGTCCGCGGCAGCCGCCTCCGCCAACAGGGGCGACAACGCGGGGATCACGGGCAGCGCGGTCGCGGCCACAGCGGCGCCCGCGGCGCCCAGCAGCGTGCGACGGGACAGTCTTCCTGACGACATGGGGGGTTACTCCTACGTCCAGGGGATTCGGCGCTTGCCTCCACGGGAAACCACTTGTCCGTTCGCGGGAGGAAGCCGCACACCCCGACGACTTGGGCACGAGGGCGTGCCTTGACAGGGAGAACACACGAGTGGCGCGGTACTTCTGGGTGTCGGGCACCGGATGTTACGCATGAAGTTCGACCATGTGACCCGTCCGTGTCAACGGGTGTGCAGGGATGAATCACCATCCACAAGAAGTAACTTTGACCGTTAAGAGCCGTGATATTGCGGTTCGCCCATCGCCAGACATCACATGTCTAGTGCCTCCACCCACCCGGGCCACCCGGAATGCAGGCGACGAACAGCACCGTGACCGCAGAACCCACGGCCGACCCAGCCCTGCGCCGGCAGGAACGCCATGCGTGGCACATTCGCCGACCGCGACCAGCCTTTTCAGATCCAACGGGCTACTGCTGCCTGAGGTATTGACGCATCTCGCTTCCCACACTTAACGTCTGCCCGACCATACGAACATCGTTCGATTTACCGAACACATCACTTCGGCGGACAGGGAGTCGGCTACAGAGGCTTCCTCCGGCCGAGCCGAGCACTGGAAGGCACACCGCACCGCGCCCACGCGCGCTCGAATCGACAACCGACCGGCAGACCCCGCACCACGACCGCCCCACTCGGGCGAGAACCGTGCCATCACCTCACAAGCTGTCACCACGAACCGCACCGGCATCGTGTGGCCAGTCCCGCTGTCACCACCGCGAGGTTCACCGCACACGGGAGACATACCGCTAACCGGATCCGACCACCCCCTTCCGCGTCGTGCAGCAGCCGGTCCTGCCCCCCCCCAACACTGAGACCGAGCTCCCCCTCGCCACCCCGCTTCTCCCCGTTTCACCGGGTGGTGGCATCTGCAGAACGACAGGAGATGTACATGTCCGCGCTTCGCGCCAGGCTGGCGGCGATATTGGTCGCCGCCTGTCTCCTCCTCACAGGCCAAGCCCTGACCGCACCGGACCGGGCGGCCGCCGCCGACCCGGGCTACCTGATGGTGCACTTCACCGGGGAGGGGTCGGCCAACCAGCAGATGTACCTCTCGCACAGCACGGACGGCCTGCACTGGAACGACCTCAACGGCGGCGGCATGGTCCTGCGCTCCACGGTCGGCACGAAGGGGGTGCGCGACCCAGCACTGGCGAGATCCCCCGACGGCAGCAAGTACTGGATCATCGCGACCGACCTGTGCTGGGGCTGTGGGTCGACCGTGGACGGCTCCATCAACAACGGCAGCCGCAACCTCGTGGTGTGGGAGTCGACGGACCTGGTCAACTGGTCGAAGCCGTGGCTGCTCAACGTCGCCGGCGCGATTCCCGACGGGCGCAACGCCTGGGCGCCGGAGGCGATCTGGAACCCGGCCACCAACGACTACGTCCTGTACTGGGCGACGAACGTGCCCCTCGACGGCAAGACGAAGCACCGCATCTTCTACGCCCGCACCAGCGACTTCCGCTCCATCACCACCCCGCAGATCTACATCGACCGCCCCGGCACCCAGGAACTCATCGACACCCAGATCGTCGAGGTGCCGTCAGGCGTCGGCAACTACCGCTACGTACGGGCCTCCGGCGACGGCCAGATCACCCTCGAAGGCAGCAACTCGATCCTGGGGACCTGGACCAGGCTCGGCGACCTCTCCGGCATCGGCCTGACCGGTGCCCAGGTCGAGGGCCCGATGTGGATGAAGTTCCGCGACCGCAATGAGTGGACCCTGTACCTCGACCAGTACGCCTCCCGCGGCGGGTACATGCCGGTGACGACGACCAACCCGTCCAGCCCCGGCACCTACAAGCTCCCGGCATCGGGAAGCTACAACATGGGCGGCACCAAGAAGCGTCACGGTTCGATCCTGACCCTGACGGCCGCCGAGGAGGCCCGCGTCCTCGCCCGCTGGCCCAACACCCCAGCCAAGCGGCTCCAGTCCTTCAACTTCCAGGACCGGTACGTGCGGCACGCCGACTTCGACGTGCGCATCGACCAGAACATCACCAGCGAGGACGCCCAGTTCCGCCTGAGGCCCGGCCTGACCGGCTCCGGCACCGTCTCCTTCGAGTCGGTGAACTTCCCCGGCTACTTCCTGCGGCACTCCAACTACGACTTCCAGCTCGCCTACAACGACGGCACCGCCCAGTTCGCCGCGGACGCCACGTTCCGGCAGGTCGCCGGGCTCGCCGATTCCAGTTGGTCGTCGTTCCAGTCGTACAACCACCCGGACCGCTATATCCGGCACTTCGGGTACCAACTCCGCCTCGACCCGATCACCACCGCGACAGGACGCAGCGACGCCACCTTTCGCGTGACGAGCTGACCCGACCGGGATGCCGGCGCCTTCACGGCGCCCCCTCACTGCCAACCGCCCACCAGCGGAGGAGGCGCCGGCTTCCCCTCCACGAGCCATCCCGGCGACCCCGACGGGACACTTCTCCCCGCCGCCGACCGCCAGCGCGATGTCATACGGGCCGAATGCCAGCCCCTTAACCGAGGCCTCGCGCACCTGCCACAGCCATGTCTTCTTCAGGGATGTGAATCCATGCACAGCGTGAGACCTCCCGGCCGCCGCAGGTTCCGGCCGGGCGCTCTGGCCGCCGCGGCCGCCGCCTCGCTCCTGTTGGGCTTTGCCGGCTCTGCCGTACCCGCCCAGGCGGCGGAGAGCCCGGTCCTGCCAGGGCTCACCGCCGACCCGAACATCATCCGCTTCGGCGACACCTACTACATGTACCCGACAACCGACGGCTTCCCGGGCTGGAGCGGCACGCAGTTCAAGGCGTACTCCTCCAAGGACCTGGTCCACTGGAAGGATCACGGAGTCATCCTCGACCTGGGCCCGGACGTCAGCTGGGCCGACATCAGGGCCTGGGCCCCGGCGATCGAGGCGAAGAACGGCAAGTACTACTTCTACTACTCCGCCGACACGAACATCGGCGTCGCGGTCTCCGACTCACCCACCGGCCCGTTCAAGGACCCCCTGGGCAAGCCGCTGATCGCCCGCGGCGCGTACACCGGCCAGATGATCGACCCGGCGGTCTTCACGGACGACGACGGCCAGTCGTACCTCTACTGGGGCCAAGGCCGCGCCCGTGTGGTGCCGCTGAACGACGACATGATCTCCTTCGACGCCTCGAAGGTCACCGACATCACCCCCGTCGGCTACAACGAGGGCACCTTCGTCATCAAGCGCAAGGGCACCTACTACTTCATGTGGTCGGAGAACGACACCCGCGACGAGAACTACCGCGTCGCCTACGCCACCGGCCCCTCGCCCACCGGTCCCTGGACCAAGCGCGGCGTGATCCTGGAGAAGGACCTCTCTCTCGGCATCAAGGGCCCCGGCCACCACTCGGTGGTCAATGTGCCGAACACCGACGACTGGTACATCGCCTACCACCGCTTCGCCATCCCCGGCGGCGACGGCACCCACCGTGAAACCACCATCGACAAGCTGGAGTTCGCCTCCGACGGCCTGATCAAGAAGGTCGTCCCCACACTGAGCAGCATCGACCCGGTCACCGCCGGCACCGCCCTGCCGACGAACACCACGCGCTCGCTACGGTCCGTCAACTTCCCCGGCCGCTACGCCGTCGTGCGGTCGGACAACCTCGGCTACCTCGAACCGGTGACGTCCTCCAGCACCACGGCGGTCAAGCAGAGCGCCACCTTCACCGTCATCCCCGGCCTGGCCGACTCCAAGTGCTACTCGTTCCGTGACTCGTCCGGCCGCTACCTGCGCCACAAGGACCTCCGGGTCCGCTTCGACGCGAGCAACGGCACGACGCTCTTCAACAAGGACGCCACCTACTGCGCCCGGCCCGGTTCGACCACCGGCTCGGTCAGCCTGGAGTCATACAACTACCCCGGCCGCTACCTCCGCCACTACTACTACGAGCTACGCATCGACGCCTACCAGGACAACGCCACCTTCCGCGCCGACAGTTCCTTCACGGCGGTCAGCCCCTGGGCCTGATCGATTCCCTCGCCCGCCAGGTGGCCCGCACCGCGAAGCCCTGCGGGCCACCGGCCTGCCCGAGCGGCCGTACGACCTCAGCAGGGAGCAGACCCGTCGAGCTCGCTTGCGCAGCCTGCGAACGGTTTGCTCCACACGAGTCGAGAGCTCCAGGACGCCCAGCCCATCGACGCCGGCGGCACCGCGATCTGGTGTGAGTCACCGCGACGGGTTCCGTCCGGAGGCCTTGCCGCTCTCACACCGCGAATGTCCGGATTCCGAACGTGCGTCGATCTGCGGAACTGGTCGGCGCCGAACGTAAAGGGGTGCCCCGTACGGAAGTCAACGCATGCGGCAGTACGGCTTTTCCGTTATCCGGGCGGCGCGAACTGCACCAGAACGGAACCCGTCGGAAACATTGACGGAACCATGGCTCAAACTTATCTTCTGCTCGAAGTGCCGCACATTGTTCTGAATATCGAACAATCACGGCCCCGCACCAAGGCGATCGGCCAAGCGGACTGGCCGAGCCCGGAGGAAGAGTTGAACAGAACCGTAAGAACGCTGCTCGCCCTGCTGGGCCCGCTGCTGCTCCTGCTGAGTGTCCCCGCCCTTCAGGGCACCGCCACGGCCGCCGCCCCACCGGCCGGACAGGCCACGCGGTACACGATGACCGCGTTCACCAACAGCAGCGAGTCGAACATGTACGTGTACGACTCGCCGGACGCCACCAAATTCACCCTGCGGAAGGGCCCCGCCTACACCCCGCCGTCCGGTCTCATCCGGGACCCCAGCATCTTCAAGCACACCGACGGCTTCTACTACATCACCTACACCACCAACTGGACCGGGAACACGATCGGTTTCGCCCGGAGCACCGACCGGGTGAACTGGACGTTCCTGTACAACTACACGATCCCGGTCAGCGGGTTGACCCGCACCTGGGCGCCGGAGTGGTTCGTCGACAGCGACGGCAGCGTCAACGTCATCATGTCGCTGACGTCGGCGAGCACCGCCACCCACTTCACCGCCTGGAAGATCACGGCGACCAATGCCACGCTGACCACCTGGTCGGCCCCCACCCAGCTCTCCGGCATCGGCCCGAACTACATCGACACCTTCGTCGTCAAGGTCGGCTCCACGTACCACGCGTTCACCAAGAACGAGACGACGAAGTACATCGAGTACGCTACCGCCTCCAGCCTCGTCGGCCCGTACACCATGCGGAAGACGGGCAACTGGGCCGGCTTCGGCGACTGGGTCGAGGGCCCGGCCCTGGTCCAGCTCGACAACGGCGGCTGGCGCATCTACTTCGACGGCTACCGTGCCGGCAAGTACTGGTACAGCGACAGCTACGACAACTTCGCCACCTGGACCACGCCCACCGAGGTGCCCGGCCTGACCGGCTTCATACGCCACGCCACCGTGCTCAAGGAGACGGTCGCCGGCGGTGTCACCCTGCCCACCAACACCACCAGGTCACTGCAGTCGGTCAACTTCCCCGGGCGGTCCGCCGTGGTGCGCTCCGACAGCCTCGGCTACGTCGACCCGGTGAGCGCCTCCAGCAGCACCGCCGTCAAGCAGAGCGCGACCTTCACCGTCGTGCCCGGCCTCGCGGACGCCAACTGCTACTCCTTCCGTGACTCCGCCGGCCGCTATCTCCGCCACTGGGACTACCGGATCCGCTTCGACGCGAGCAACGGCACCGACACCTTCAACAAGGACGCCACCTACTGCGCCCGCCCCGGCAGCACATCCGGCTCCGTCAGCCTGGAGTCGTACAACTACCCCGGCCGCTACCTCCGCCACTACAACTACGCGCTGCGCGTGGACCCTTACCAGAACACCGACACGTTCCGAGCCGACAGCTCCTTCACGATGATCACCCCCTGGGCCTGACCCGTCCGGCCCACCCTGTCGTGCCGTCGCGGGGCCCACCCGCGGCAGCGCGGCCTTCTCTCCGCGCCCCCCGCGGCCGCTCCACCCGCCACTTCCTCATCATGCTGTCGCAGGCGTACGCCGACACCGGCGTCGGCACATCCAATGTCTGACTCGGTGCCAGGGCGCCTCCCGGACACACACCGGGAGATGAGTCTCCTGCACCTCACGTCTCGCCGGCATGGTGGCGAGGGCGGTGTCCCACACCACCACCTCCGCCGCGATGCCGTCGCCCGTCGGCCATGTGAGCCAACAGATCAACGACCGAGCTATCGCTCTCTCCTCACCGAAAGGTGCAAGATGCCCTCCTCCGTCAGCAGACGCCGCCTCCTGCAAATAGCCGGGGCCACCGTCGCCGCCTCTGCCACCGGATCCTTCATCGGCGCATTTCCCGCCCACGCGGCGGTCGTCCCTCCCGCAAGGGCCGACATCGGGGTCTCCGCGCACCCCTTCGAATTCGGCCAGGTCCGGCTCACCGCGAGCCGGTGGCTGGACAACCAGAACCGTACGCAGAACTACCTGCGGTTCGTCGATGTCGACCGGCTGCTGTACAACTTCCGCGCCAACCACCGGCTGTCCACCAACGGCGCCGCCGCCACCGGCGGCTGGGACGCGCCGAACTTCCCCTTCCGCACCCACGTCCAGGGGCACTTCCTCACGGCATGGGCACAGCTGTACGCCGTGACCGGGGACACCACCTGCCGGGACAAGGCCACCTACATGGTGGCGGAGTTGGCCAAGTGCCAGGCCAACAACAGCGCCGCCGGTTTCAACGCCGGCTACCTCTCCGGCTACCCCGAGTCCGACTTCACCGCTCTCGAACAGCGGACCCTGAGCAACGGCAACGTGCCGTACTACACCATCCACAAGACCCTCGTCGGCCTGCTGGACGTATGGCGCCACGTCGGCAGCACACAGGCGCGTGACGTGCTGCTCGCCCTGGCGGGATGGGTCGACTCGCGCACCGGCCGACTGAGCAGCCAGCAGATGCAGGCCATGCTGCAGACCGAGTTCGGCGGCATGAACACCGTGCTTACCGATCTCTACCAGCAGACAGGCAACGCGCGGTGGCTCACCGTCGCCCAGCGGTTCGACCACGCCGCGGTCTTCGAACCGCTGGCGTCCAACCAGGACCGGCTCAGCGGACTGCACGCCAACACGCAGGTCCCCAAGTGGATCGGGGCCACCCGGGAGTACAAGGCCACCGGCACCACCCGCTACCGGGACATCGCCACCAACGCCTGGAACATCACCGTCAACGCGCACACCTATGCCATCGGCGGCAACAGCCAGGCGGAGCACTTCCGCGCCCCGAACGCCATCGCCGGTTTCCTGAACAACGACACCTGCGAAAGCTGCAACACCTTCAACATGCTCCTCCTCACCCGGGAGTTGTTCGCGCTGGACCCGAACCGGGCCGCGCTGTTCGACTACTACGAGCGGGCATGGCTGAACCACATGATCGGCCAGCAGAACCCGGCCGACGACCACGGTCACGTCACCTACTTCACCCCGCTCAACCCGGGCGGCCGACGCGGTGTCGGCCCGGCGTGGGGCGGCGGCACCTGGAGCACCGACTACGGCACCTTCTGGTGCTGTCAGGGCACGGGCCTGGAGATGCACACCAGGCTGATGGACTCCATCTACTACCGTAGTGACAACACGCTGATCGTGAACATGTTCGTGCCCTCGGTGCTCAATTGGACGGAGCGCGGAATCACGGTCACCCAGACCACGACCTACCCCGTCAGCGACACCACGACCCTGCAGGTCACCGGTAACGTCAGCGGAACCTGGGCGATGCGCATCCGCATCCCGAGCTGGACCGCCGAGGCCACCATCAGCGTCAACGGCACGCGGCAGAACATCACCACCACGCCGGGCAGTTACGCCACTCTGACCCGCTCCTGGACCTCCGGCGACACGGTCACCGTCCGCCTGCCCATGCGGATCGTCATGCGAGCGGCCAACGACAGCGCGAACGTCGCCGCGATCACCTACGGCCCGGTGGTCCTGTCCGGTAACTACGGCAACTCCTCACTCAGCTCTCTGCCGTCGCTGAACACGTCCTCGATCACACGGACCAGCAGCAGCTCGCTCGCCTTCACCGCCACCGCCAACGGCTCCACCGTCAACCTGGGCCCGTTCCACGACGCGCACGGCCACAACTACACCGTCTACTGGAACGCCGGCGGCAGCGTCCGTCTCGTCAACGTGGCCAGCGGTCTCCTGCTGGGCATCCAGAACATGTCCACGGCCGACGGTGGCCGCGCTCTGCAGTGGTCGGACAACGGCACCGCCGACCACGACTGGTTCATGATCACCGACGGAAACGCGGTCCGCTTCCGCAACGCCCACAGCGGCAAGGTGCTCGGCGTCTTGAACATGTCCACGGCAGACGACGCGACCGTCCTGCAGTGGTCGGACAATGGCACCGCCGACCACAGATGGACGCTGCTCGACCAAGGGGACGGGACCTACAAGATCCGCAACGAGAACAGCGGCAAGTTGCTCGCCATCGCGAACGACTCCACCGCTCTCGGCGCGTTCGCCGTCCAGGACTCGGACGACGGCACCGCCGACAACCGGTGGCGCATCGTGAGGAACTGAGGTCTGCCACGGATGTAGATCCTGGTCGCTCTCCATCCTCCCGCGCGCTCGACGCCTCGACCTTCGTTCGGTATCACAAACAGCAAGGGATCGAGGCGCCCATCGACACTCCGGACAGCCTCTGACCAGGGACGACGGGAAAATCCTACTCAAGGAATGAGGCTCCATACGCAGACGTGGTCTCAACCGCAGACACCTGTCTGTGGCGCTCGCGGCCCTGGTCGCATCGGCGGCGACGCTCGTCGCCAACCCGGCCCAGGCGGCCACCAGCGGCGCCTTGCGCGGCGTCGGTTCCGGCCGGTGCCTGGATGTGCCGGGCGCCAGCCAGACCGACTGTCCTCACTCAGGACATCGGAATGGGGTGTCTCAAGACATCGGCATGACCTCGGCGACACGGTCTGGCGACGTCGAAGAGACGTCTGGTGATTACTGCCGTGGTCGTAGAGGGCCGTACCCAGGGAGAACTCCTCCGCGAGCTGACCATCGACCCCACCCGCGACTACCAACCCCAGCGCCCCGCCAACACGACGAAACCCCCGAACCCGTAGGTTCTCCGCGTCGCTCGAATCCTGACCCTCTGACGGCGGATCAAATGTGACCCAGTTGGTGATCTTCGCCTGAACCTGATCTTGATCGGAAGGTCAGGAGGGAAGGGTGATCTGCGTGGAGGACTGGGCAGAGATCCGCAGGCTGCACCGGGCCGAGCAGATGCCGATCCGGGCGATCGCGAGGCATCTGGGCATCTCGAAGAACACGGTCAAGCGGGCACTGGCGAGTGACCGGCCACCGAAGTACGAGCGTCCGGCCAAGGGTTCGGTGGTCGACGCCGTCGAGGTGCAGATCCGTGAGCTGCTCAGGGAGACCCCGACGATGCCCGCCACAGTGATCGCCGAGCGGATCGGCTGGGAGCGCGGGATGACGGTCCTCAAGGAGCGAGTGCGCGAACTGCGGCCCGCCTACGTTCCCGTCGATCCGGTCTCCCGCACGACCTATCGGCCGGGCGAGCTGGCCCAGTGCGACCTGTGGTTTCCCAAGGCCGACATCCCGCTCGGCTACGGGCAGACCGGCCGCCCGCCGGTCTTGGTGATGGTGTCGGGCTACTCGTGGGTGATCGCCGCACGGATGCTGCCCTCCCGCACGACCGGCGACCTGATCGACGGCCACTGGCGGCTGCTGTCCGGCTGGGGCGCCGTGCCCAAAGCGCTGGTCTGGGACAACGAGACCGGCGTCGGCCGCGGCAAGCTCACCGCGGAGTTCGCCGCGTTCGCCGGCCTGCTCGCCACCAAGATCTATCTCTGCCGGCCTCGCGACCCCGAAGCGAAAGGGCTGGTCGAGCGCGCGAACGGCTACCTGGAGACCTCGTTCCTGCCCGGCCGCACCTTCAGCGGCCCCGGCGACTTCAACACCCAGCTGACCTGCTGGCTGGCCGTCGCCAACCGGCGCGTCCACCGCACCCTGCAGACCCGCCCCCTCGATCGGTGGGAGGCCGACCGGGCCGGGATGCTCACCCTGCCGCCCGTGGATCCGCCCGCCTGGTGGCGGATGCAGACCCGCATCGGGCGTGACCACTACGTCCGCGTCGACACCAACGACTACTCCGTGCACCCCGAGGCAATCGGCCGCACTGTCACCGTGCTGACCGACAACGACGAGGTCATCGCGCTGGCGCCCGGCGGCGTGATCGTCGCCCGGCACCCCCGCTGCTGGGCCCGCCACCAGACCATCACCGATCCCGACCACGCCAAGGCGGGCAACACGATGCGCGGACAACTGCACCATCAGCAGGCCGCCCGCCAGGCCACAGCCCAGGATGCCTCCGGCCCGCTCGTCGAGGTCGAGCAACGCGAACTGGGCTCCTACGACCGGTTGTTCACCGTCATCGAAGGCGGCGGCGACAGGGAGGCCGGCTGATGCCCCGCACCACCACTGCCCCGCCCGAAAGCACCCCAGCGGGCCGCAGGACCGGCTCCCAGACGGCCGCCGACCTCGCCTTCCTGGCTCGCGCGATGAAGGCACCGGCCCTGCTGGACGCCGCCGACCGGCTCGCCGAACGCGCCCGCAAGGAGTCCTGGACCCACGCCGAATACCTGGTTGCCTGCCTCCAGCGCGAGGTCTCCGCCCGCGAATCACACGGCGGCGAGGCGAGAGTACGGGCCGCCCGTTTCCCCGCGATCAAGACGATCGAGGAACTCGACGTCACCCATCTGCGCGGCATGACGCGACAACAGCTCGCACATCTGGGCACGTTGGACTTCATCGCCGGCAAGGAGAACGCCGTCTTCCTGGGACCGCCGGGCACCGGGAAGACACACCTGGCGATCGGCCTCGCGGTCCGCGCCTGCCAGGCCAGCCACCGCGTCGCGTTCGCCACCGCCGCCGAGTGGGTCGACCGCCTGGCCGCCGCCCACCACGCCGGACGACTCCAGGCCGAGCTCACCAAGCTGAGCCGTTACCCGCTGATCGTGGTCGACGAGGTCGGCTACATCCCCTTCGAAGCCGAGGCCGCCAACCTGTTCTTCCAGCTCATCTCGAACCGATACGAACGCGCGTCCGTGATCGTCACCAGCAACAAACCCTTCGGACGCTGGGGCAAGGTCTTCGGCGACGAGACCGTCGCCGCTGCCATGATGGACCGCCTCGTCCACCACTCCGAGGTCCACTCCCTCAAAGGCGGCGACTCCTACCGTATGCGCGGACGCCAACTCTGGCGGACTTCGCCGAGTCGGATCCGTGGCGTCGAGTCCGTTCGGTACACGGCATGGCGCACCACTCGGGCGACTACGCGTCAGCGGCCTGCCCTAGCAGGTCGCCTGCGGCCTCCTGGTGAGGCTGGGCTCCGGTCGGCGCTGGGGGCCCGGACAGACGTTCTTCCACCAGCACGGCGATCTCGCTGGGGCTGGGCATGGCTGGCGCCACGACTGTGCACCCGCTCGCCAGCTCGAAGGTGCGTTTCCAAGCGGGTTCGAGCACTTCATGCCCGTCGCTGCGGAGCGTAGCAATATTCCGCTGCAGTGCGGCATTGCCCCACATCTGCTTGTTCATAGATGGCACGAAGACGGCTGGCTGAGGCACAGCAAGGAGGAGTGTGGTGATGATCGATCCGGCGATGCCGTGGGCAGCCTCGGCGATCACATTGGCCGTGGCCGGCATGACAAGAACTACTTCGTGCTCGTTCGCCAGCTGCACGTGGTTATGCGTGAACATCACGTGGGGGTCGGCGGCGTCGATTGCCCGGTCAGCGACGAGGTTTACCGAGCGCACCGGGAGGAAGCGGGCGGCCGAGGCGCTGAGGATGACCGTCACCTCGCACCCTTCGAGACGGTTCCGGATGCTCAGCAGATAGGTGGGGAGCGTGAGCACGCCAGCCGAGCCGCACGCACACACCAAGATGCGCCGACTCGGACCGGTCCTGCTGTGTTCAATCCGCGTCATCATCCCTCCTCGATCTTGGTGAAGCCGTTCATCTCGGCGATGAGGTCGAACCGTGCTTGGATGTTGAACTTGTAGCTGGGGCACGGCCAGTGCCCCTCGCGCCAGAGCTTCGGGCAGGCGCCGCCGCAGGTGGGGTAGAAGCGGCACGTTGTGCAGGAACGCTGTGATCCGGGTGCTGCGACCTCGGTGTGCCAGTCGTCGTAGGTGCCGGTCGGCCGGAGTCCGCCGCTCGCGGCCCAGTCCTGGTCGACGTTGCCGACAGCCGTGGACTTGAGATGATCGACCAGCGGCTGCTCGGAGCAGGAGAAGGCGTCTCCGTCGGGGGTGATGAGCTCATCGGACCGGCTCACCGCAGGGCACAGCTTCCGGGCCGGGGCGGTCGGCAGCACCTGAAAGTTGAGTCCCAGGCTGCGCATCACGGAGAGCCACCGCGCCTCCCTGTCTGCGAAATGCTGCTTGGCGAGTTCGAGTTCCCGGACGTCGTTGCCCCAGGAGTGCACCGGTTTGATGCCGAAGCGCACCCGGGGATGGGTGAACCCTTCGGCTGCCAGCATCTGCAGCATCTCTTCGACGCGGTCTTCGTTGTGCACATCGACATTGGTACGGATGCCGAAGGTCATCCCCGCGGTCTCGTCGTCATCGAGGGCCTGCTGAAGGGATTCGACGATGCGCCAGAAGGAAGTCATGCCGGACTTGAGCGGCCGGTGCACATCGTGGACGTCCGGCGGACCGTCAATGGTGATCTCTGCGTGCGTCACCCGGCACTCCTTGGCAAGCACCTTGATCTTGCGATAGCTGAGGAGAGCTCCGTTGGTGACGATGACCGAGGACCAGCCGAGTCCGCGGCGCTCCACGACCGGGAGGAATGACGCGGCCAAGTCGCGGATGATGGCGTAGGCCATAAGCGGCTCGCCGCCGAACCAGTCAACCCGCGCGCTCCGTGTGTCCTCCCGATTCAGGACCCCAAGTACCCGGCGCCGAACCGCGTCGCGGTGCTGGCCGCGCAGGGGTATGCGGCGGTGGGTCTGACCGCAGTAGGTGCAGCCCATGTTGCAGTAGCTGGTCGGGAGCAGGGCGAGGTGTCGGTGCCCGACGTCATCGGCGCCTTGCTGGAGGCGCCCGGTCACAGCGTCCAGCTCGTTCTCGTCCGCGGGCACGAGGATCTCCCGGCGGCGCAGGCTGGTGCGCTCCTGCTCGGTCAACACGGAGCCGGCTTCACCCCGATCCAGGGCTTGCGCGATCGCGAGGGGGACGGGGAAGACCTCACTCGTGCGCGTCGCGTAGATCAGTTTGACCGGCTGCCCCCGGCGGTTCCTGAAGCAGGACTTGCTGACGATCCGATACTCGCTGACCTTGTCTTCTGCGTCTGACACGGTGGACATGGTGAACCTCCTGACGGTCGGGATGCGCGGCGGAAGCCGTCGGGCCGGGCCGCCGCGCGAAGCGGACGGCCCGGCCCTGGTGGTACCTCTCTCGCCCCGGCACGGGGCGGAACCTCTGCTCGGTCAGCAGGCGATGTTGACGTGCTCGTCGGGCTCGCCGATGTCCGTGGTGGTGGTCAGGGTCTCGTCCATCGTTGCCTCCTGGCATCGAATCGGTTAGTACCTGTCATCTTCTGTGGCGCCGCTAGACCGTAGGGTTTAGCGGACGTTTTCTGCTTCCCTGATATCGAGGGATCGTCAATTCTGTTCAAAGAAAACTGGGTGTCCATCTCTGAAAGAGCAGCACACCCACACCCCGGGCTACCCGTCTCCGCTACGCGACCTAGGGTCATCTAACGGATTATAAGGACCCGCCAGAACCCTTTGGCCTTCGCTTTGGTGATCAGGTGTGCCCACAGCACCGCCTCCCTGAAACAAATGACGATTTCAATGAGAGTAAGCGTCGAATCAGCCGTGCCAAAGCTGTTTCGGGCAGGCCCGAATCAGCCGTACTTCCTCAAAGAACTCTGATATTGAACTGGAACTGCCTGTGCCGGGACTCCCACCCGGCTCCGAACAGGAGCGCAGCGACGAGCTGGTCACATGGGCCAGGCCACCATCCACTTCGAGCGGTTGGAGGAGTTCTTGCAGGGCGAACCGCTGTCCCCACTTCTCGACCCGGCCTTCAACTCCGACGTTCAGCTCAGGCTGACCCGGCACCAGATGGCGCAGATGCGCGACGACCTCAACGAAGTTCTGACCCGCTGACAGCAGAGCAGCCAGCACCCCCACGACAACATCCCTAGTCCGAAGGACGGTTACGTGATGATGTTCCTCCACAGCTTTCCCACACTCCCGTGACACCGCCATTGCGACAGGAACGCCCAGCCCAGCACGCTGTCTACTCCCCGCGCGTGGTGCTATGGCTGGCGGCCGACTTCCTGTCCCTGGTCGGAGATCAGCTGTACTTCATAGCGCTGAGCTGGTCGGCCATCCGAATCGGCGGTCCGGCCGCAGCCGGAACCGTGCTGGTCTGCGCTGCGATCCCCCGTGGGGTCCTGATGCTCGTCGGCGGGGCCATCGTCGACCGAATCGGCGCCCGCCGAGTGGCAGTGGCCAGCGATGTGCTGCGCGCCGTCATCATGGTTGGTTGCCTGGCCATCCCCACACCGGCGCCGCTGGGCGTACTCGTGGCCATCGCGGTCGTCTTCGGCATCGTGGACGCCTTCTTCTACCCCGCGACCGGCGCAATGTCCGGCCTTGTGGTGGCGAAGCATCAGCTGACGCGAATGCAGGGGATACGCAGCCTCACCACCCGGGCCGGACTCGTCGTCGGCGCACCCGCCAGCGGCTTCGTCCTGGCCGCCGGCGGCCAGGACCTCGCGTTCGCGATCAATGCCGTCACCTTCGCTGCGTCGGCAGCCGCCCTTATGGCGGTGCGCCTGCTAGTTTCCGCTCCGGCTTCCGCGGAAGCCGGCAGGCCGGTCCGCGACGCGATCCGCGGCTTGCGCGAGGCGCTGCGCTCCTCCAATATCTGGATTCCACTGCTGGCCCTGGCGGTCTTCGAGTTCACCACGAACGGGCTGGTCAACGTCGGCATGCCTGATCTAGCCGACACCCGGGACTGGGGAGCCCGGGGTCTGGGGTTGCTGTTAGGTGCCCTCGGTGTTGGCGCTGCCGCGGTCGCAGCCGCATTCGCGCTCACCGGCCGCAGTTTCACCCCGCAGATCGGAACAGCGCTGGCGGCGGCTGTCGGTGCTGTATCACTACTGGGCCTGCTCCACGCCGGAGCGCTTGTCCACGCACTCGCCGCCGCCTTCGGAATCGGTGTAGCCGGCGCGCTGATGTTCGGCCTCGTCGTTCCCCATCTGCAGGCGACGGTCCAGCCTCATCGGCTCGGGCAGATGATGAGCCTGGTCTCCTTGGCGACGGTCGGCATCACGCCGCTGTCCCAGGGGGCGGCAGCAGCCTCGCTGTCCCTGATCGGCACTGCCGCGACCTTTCTCACCGCCACGGCAGTGGCTCTCGCCCTGGCCTTGGTGGTGCTCCTGGCTAAGCACCAAGACATGGCACCGGTCGAAGACCCAGGACCATGAGCTGGGTCCGGCAGGCGGTGTCGTGGAGCTCGCCAGAATGATGCAGTCCCGCCAGCCCGCCGATCCGCAGCATCGAGTCATCCAGCCAGGTCACCACTATCGCGCCCCGGGCCGTGTTCACCACCTCCAACAGCTGTGGGCGCACCCCGTCCAGAGCCATCTTCGGATGCCGGCGCCGCGCACCCTGCCGCGGTGCGAGCGAATTGACCGGCACCGACGCCATCACATGCCCCGGCACCGCTCGGCCCCGGTCCCGCTGGGTCGGCAGCCCCCGCACCACAAGTGCCGCCCGCAGCTCGGCGTTCACCGCACGCCTGAGGCACTGGTGCAGATAGAAACCCTTCAGGCATGCCGCGTCACTCCTCGCAGGTCAAGCTCGCCCCTAAGGCTTGTCCCGTAAATGATCTACGACGTGTTGGTTGACCTGCCTGTTCTTCGTCAACCGGCGAGGGTGAGGTTGTGGAGGCGGGCGATGCCGAGCATGGCGTGGTGGACGCCGTCGCCTT